>JANMSH010000359.1:0-15631 GCA_031389105.1 Hyphomicrobiales bacterium | reverse complement strand
GCGCGAACTGATCGACGCGCTCAATATCTGGGCGCGCTTTATTTACGGCCCGCTGCTCGATGATCGCGTGCGCACCATCGCCGACGGCGTGAAGGCGTCGCAATACGGCCGGAAGGAAGCGTTCAAGGTGCATCAGGCGCTTAAGAAGCAGGGCCCGGTCACGGTGCCGCGCGAATTCGTGTTCATGGACCGCGCCGCCATTGGGCTGGGTGCCGTGTTTTTGCATCTCAGCGCCGAATTGAATTTCTACAAATTGTTCAACGAGGCGATTGGGAGCTTCGAGATAGAGCAGGTTGCGAAGCGGCAGCGCAAAGCCCTCGATCTCGCGGGTCTCCGACAGCCCTTATAACCCGGTTGGACTGCATTTTATCCTAGCTGCTGCAACCTGGAGGCGGCAGTAAATCCCGCACGATTCGTACACAGCCGCCGCGCCCCACAACCGTTGCCCTGCGGCCCCAATTGCGCTACCTGACTGGCCGCCAGGCTTACCGACCCTCGGAGACCCTCCCCATGGCCGATCACGGCAACGTCGAATACGCCACCGCCGCCGGAAACGACTATCCGGCGCACGAGAGCACCTATGACACTTTCGTGAAATTCACCTTCGTGGGCATTATCCACGTGATCAACCTGATGTTCGGCCTTGCGGTCGGCGGCGTCATGGGTCACTGGTTCACCGCGCTGCCGATTTTCATCATCGCCGTCATCGGCGCGATCCCGGGTCTGGTGACCGGCTCGAAGACTTCGAGCTATGTGGCTTTCACGATCTGCTTTCTCATCTTCGCGTTCGCCGGGCTTTCATAAAACCAAGATCAGGCAGAGCGGGGGACGCGAATGCGAATTGCCGTAGCGCGTGAGACCGATCCCGGCGAACCCCGTGTCGCCGCCACGCCGGACACCGTCAAAAAATTCAAGGCGCTCGGCGCCGACGTCACGGTCGCGCGCGGTGCCGGCAATGCCTCCGGCATTCTCGATGCCGACTACGAAGCCGCCGGCGCCGAAATCGGCGAGGACGTCACCAAGAACGCCGATATCGTATTGAAAGTGCGCCGCCCGGCGCCCAATGAGTTGTCACAATACAAGAAGGGCGCCCTGGTCGTCGCGATCATGGACCCCTATGGCAACGAGGCAGCGCTGAAGCAGATGGCCGATGCCGGGTTGGTCGCCTTCGCCATGGAATTGATGCCGCGCATCACCCGCGCGCAGTCGATGGACGTGCTGTCGAGCCAGGCCAATCTCGCCGGCTATCGTGCGGTGATCGATGCAGCCGGCGAATATGGCCGTGCGCTGCCGATGATGATGACCGCGGCCGGCACGGTTCCGGCGGCGAAAGTTTTCGTGATGGGCGTCGGCGTCGCCGGCCTGCAGGCGATCGCGACCGCGCGCCGCATGGGCGCCGTCGTCACCGCGACCGACGTGCGACCCGCCACCAAAGAGCAAGTCGAAAGTCTCGGTGCAAAATTTCTCGCCGTCGAAGACGAAGAATTCAAGAACGCGCAGACCGCCGGCGGCTACGCCAAGGAAATGTCGAAAGAGTATCAGGCCAAGCAAGCGGCTTTGGTTGCCGAGCACATCAAGAAGCAGGACATCGTCATCACCACCGCGTTGATCCCGGGCCGTCCGGCGCCGCGGCTGATCACCAAAGAAATGGTGGCGTCGATGCGTCCCGGTTCGGTGATCATCGATCTCGCGGTCGAGCGCGGCGGCAATGTCGAAGGCGCCAAAGCAGGCGAGATCGCGCAAGTCGGCCCCACCAAGATCGTCGGCCATCTCAATGTCGCGGGCCGGCTCGCGGCGTCGGCCTCGGCGCTCTATGCCAAGAATCTTTTGACCTTCGTCGAAACGCTGATTGATAAGAAGGAAAAGAAACTGGCGATCAACTGGGACGACGAAATCGTCAAGGGCACCGCGCTGACACGCGACGGTGCCATCGTTCATCCGAATTTCATGCCGAAGACGGCGGCCTAGCGCATGATCCCGAAAAGTGGAAACCGGTTTTCGGATAAGATCATGCGCCGTTTAGGGAGAGCTTGAGTTGGATCACATCGCCACGGCAGTCGATCCCTTCGTTTTCCGGCTTTCGATCTTCGTGTTGGCGGTGTTCGTCGGCTACTACGTCGTCTGGTCGGTGACGCCCGCTTTGCATACGCCACTGATGTCGGTGACTAACGCCATCTCCTCGGTCATCGTGGTCGGCGCACTGCTCGCGGTCGGCGTCCCGCTTGCCGGCGACGGCAGCGGCCCGCTTTGGGCGCGTATCCTCGGCTTCGTCGCGCTGATCTTTGCTTCAATCAATATCTTCGGCGGCTTCCTGGTCACGTCGCGCATGCTCGCGATGTACCAAAAGAAAAAGAAGTAAGCGGCCATGAACGCCAACATCGCAGCGCTGCTTTACCTGGTCGCCGGCGTCTTGTTCATCCAGGCGCTACGCGGACTGTCGAGCCCCGACACTAGCCGCCGCGGCAACCTGCTCGGCATGATCGGCATGACCATTGCCGTGCTGACCACGCTCGCCGCCCATCCGCCGACCGATTCCGCCGGCTGGGCTTTGGTCATCGGCGGCATCGTGATCGGCGGCGCCATTGGCGCGGTTATCGCTCGCAAGGTGCCGATGACCTCGATGCCGGAACTGGTTGCGGCCTTCCACTCGCTGGTCGGCATGGCGGCGGTGCTGGTGGCGGGTGCTGCCTTCTATGCGCCATCGGCCTTCGATATCGGTACCTACGGCAATATTCACAAATCAAGCCTGGTCGAAATGGCGCTCGGCGTCGCCATCGGCGCGCTGACATTCACAGGCTCGATCGTCGCCTTCCTGAAACTGTCCGGCCGCATGAGCGGCAAGCCGATCATGCTGCCCGCGCGTCACATCATCAATATCGTGCTGGCGCTGGCGCTTGTGTTCTTCATCTACGGGCTGGTCGTGTCTCAGAGCCAGATGGACTTCTGGCTCGTCACTGGCATCGCGCTGCTGCTCGGCGTCCTCATCATCATCCCGATCGGCGGCGCCGATATGCCAGTCGTCATCTCTATGCTAAACTCCTATTCGGGTTGGGCCGCGGCCGGCATCGGCTTCACGCTGGGCAATAGTGCGCTGATCATCACCGGCGCTCTGGTCGGCTCGTCGGGCGCGATCCTGAGCTACATCATGTGCAAGGCGATGAACCGCAACTTCATCTCGGTCATCCTCGGCGGCTTCGGCGGTGAAGTGGCGGGGCCTGCCGGCGGCGCGGCCGAGCAACGTCCGGTGAAGCTGGGATCTGCCGAAGACGCCGCCTACATCATGAAGAACGCGCAGAAGGTCATCATCGTGCCGGGCTACGGCATGGCTGTGGCCCAAGCCCAACATGCTCTGCGTGAAATGGCCGACCGTCTCAAGAAGGAAGGCGTCGAGGTCAAGTACGCCATTCATCCGGTGGCGGGCCGTATGCCCGGCCACATGAACGTGCTTTTGGCGGAAGCCAACGTGCCTTACGACGAAGTGTTCGAACTGGAAGATATCAATTCCGAATTCGCCCAGGCCGACATCGCCTTCGTGATCGGTGCCAATGACGTGACCAATCCCGCGGCTGAAGATGACAAGACCTCTCCCATTTACGGCATGCCGGTGCTGCAGGTATGGAAAGCGGGCACGGTGATGTTCATCAAGCGCTCGCTGGCGTCCGGCTACGCCGGTATCGACAATCCGCTGTTCTACCGCGACAACACCATGATGCTGCTCGGCGACGCCAAGAAGATGACCGAGAGCATTGTGAAGGGGATGTAGGCTAGCCGATCGTGTCCATCGGCATCGGCACCGAGCAGTGCATGTGCACACCCTCGCGGCGATAATCGATAGTAGCGGTGGCCTGGATCTGCCCGGGCAGCACGAATTCCAAAAGCCGCGAACCGAAACCCTGCCGCTTCGGCGGCGACACCGGTGGTCCGTCGCTTTCCACCCAATCGATGTTGAGCGTGCGGCGCGTCGCCTCGATAGTTACGCGCCAGGTGACGTCGATCTTGCCGCCATAGACCGACAGCGAACCGAATTTTGCGGCATTGGTCGTCAGTTCATGCACCGCCATGCCTAGTGACACAGCCAACTGTGCGGGCAGATAGACTTCCGGCCCGGTCAGCGTGATGCGGTTGTCGCTGCCATCGTCGAAAGCGTCGAGTTCGTTGTGCAGGACACCGCCGAAGGTGACTTCGCCGATCTCCTCGGTGAGCAGGCGGTGGGTCTTGGCCAGCGCGCCGATGCGTCCGATCAACGCGGTCTTGAAATCCTCGATGGTGTCGGCGGAGCGCGCGGTCGATCCCATGATCGCCTGCACGGTCGCCAGTGTGTTCTTCACGCGGTGATGCAGTTCGCGCACCAGCAGCGACTGCTGTTCTTCCGCGCGCTTGCGCTCGGTGATGTCGACCAGCATGTTGACGGCGCCGACCAGTTTGCCGGTTTGATCGTGCAGTGGCGTCGGATAGGGGATGAAGGGCACACGCGTGCCGTCGGGGCGTTCGGCGATGGCTTCCATGCCGCGCACCGCACGATTTTCCTTTAGCGCGATCGCCATCGGGCATTCGCCATGTGCCAGCGGCGTTCCATCCGGCCAGAACAGCTTCCACGAGCCGCACCATTCGTTGGAGCCGAGCGTGGGGCGGTAACCCCACATCTCAGCGGCGGCATCGTTGTAGTAGGTAATCCGGCCCTCGGCGTCGGTGGTGTAGACCGCGGCGGGCAGCGCATTAAGCAGTTCGCGAAACCGGCGTTCACGCTCGCGCAAGGTTGCCTGCGCACGCAACGTCGCGGACATGGGAACGATATTGTCGTCGCCCGCCAGTTCGCCGTCGGCGGCAATGACCTGCTCAAGTTCGCTTTCAAGAAAACCAACCAGCTTGTCCATTCATCCCCGAAACTTGCGCTAAACCTTTAGAATCTCAGGGCTTTTAGCACTAGTCAGGCCCCACCCCATAACTGTAACGCGTAATCTCCCGAAAGGTTGCTGAAAGAGAATTAAATTCTTTGGCCGGACTTCGGATTTTCGTTAATGAAATCATACACAGCGCCGCGTCACACCATGCGCATCATTACCAAAGCATCGACCGGACCTAGCCGCGGGTGCCGGAAGGCTTGGGGCAGGCGGCCGACGGTCTCGAAGCCGCAAGCTTGCCAGAGCCGTATCGCGCGCTCGTTCGAGGCGACCACGAAATTAAACTGCATGGCGGCAAAGCCGCGCTCGCGCGCCATATCGAGCGAGTGGGCGCACATCGCACGCGCTACGCCGCGTCCGCTGGCCTCGGACGCGACCATGTAGCCGCAATTGGCGACATGGGCGCCGCTGCCGCGGTTGTTGGCGCGCAGATAGTAAGTGCCGGCGAGTGCGCCCGATTGCTCGGCGACGAACACGGCATGGCCCGGCGTGCGCCAATAGGCCAGCGCATCGACCCGGCTAATGTCGCGCGGAATCGGATAAGTCTCGCCGGCGCGGAAGATCGGCTCCAGGATGGCCCAGATCGCGTCGTCGTCGGCGGGCGCGGCCGGGCGGATGGCAACGGTCGAATTCATGACGCCTTGCTATCATTTTTGCACGCCGCGGCTGAAGCAAATTTCCGTAAACACCACTCGTGCGATATGAGACTGCCATGAGCACGCTGAAGACGCTGACCATCGCCGCCGTGCTGGGCTACGCCGCCTTGCTCGCGGTGGTGTATCTGTTCCAGCGTTCGATCATGTATCCGGCGCCGCAGACCGTGCGCACTGCGCCCGCGTCAGCCGGTGTCCCGCAGGCGCAGGAGATCATGCTCGACACGTCCGACGGCGAAAAAGCCATCGTTTGGCACGTACCGCCGAAAGGCGACAGACCGGTCATTATCTTTTTTCACGGCAATGGCGAGGTGCTGGCGTGGCGCGCGCCGCGCTTCCGCGAGTTGACGGTGGATGGCTTCGGTCTCATCGCGTTGTCGTATCGCGGCTATGGAGGCTCGACCGGCAGCCCGAGCGAAGCCGGGCTGATCGCCGACGGCGAAGCCGCTTACCGCTTTGCCGCCGCGCACTACCGGCCGGAGCGGATCGTGCCGTGGGGCTATTCGCTCGGCAGCGCCGTCGCTGTTGCCGTCGCCGCGGCCCATCCGGTCGGCAAGCTGATCCTGGAAGCGCCGTTTACGTCGGCGGCCGATATCGGCGCCGCGGCTTTTCCGTTTTTGCCGGTGCGCTGGCTGTTGAAAGACACGTTCCACTCCGACGTGCGTATCGGCGCTGTGCGCGCGCCGCTGCTGGTGATGCACGGCGAGAAGGACGCGGTTGTTTCCATCCGCTTCGGCGAACGGCTGTTCGCGCTCGCCAATGAGCCCAAGAGCATGCAACGCTTTGCCCAGGGCGATCACGTCAATCTCGAGGACCAGGGCGTCATGAAAGTGGCAAAAGAATTTCTGGCCGATTGAGCAGTTGCGCGCAGCGGCCGCTGTCGGCTTTTGCCGCCGAGCCGGTCAGCGCGCACCGGCGCTGCCGGGCGACCGTGCCGAGAACCACAGACGCGCGCTTAGCGATGCCAAGGATCGCGCCGCTAAGGAACGGGCTTATTTCCAGGATGCCAAAAATATCGCGGAGTTCTCGGCTTCGCGCAAGCGCAACGACGCCGACAGCAAGTTCTGCTGGAAGTAGCTACAGCCGCACGCCGCTGACGAAATACTGACCGCCGAGCGGCAGCCAGCCGAGATATTTTTCCAGCGGCCGCAGGCTGGCAAGCTGGGCCGGGAAAAACAGGCAGTAGCCGGTAGCGGCGATATCGAACTTCGCCTCGTGCATCCGGCTGACGGTTTCGCGCATGGTCAGCAGCACCGCGTCGGCATCGAACGGGCAGGTGCTGACCAGCCGCCGCGTCACCGGATTGAACGGATTGTGTTCGAAGATGACGAAGTGTCCGCCGGGTTTGAGGCGATCGTAGCAATAGTGCAACGCATCCTGCCGCTCGGTCGGCGTGATGTGATGAAACACGCAGGACGCCAGCACCAGATCGAACTTGGTCGTGGCGCTCAATTCGTCCATCGCGAAAAATCGGCAATCGGGATTGTCACGCCGCGCGATCGTCAGGCTGTCGGCCGATGGATCGCAGCCCACGACGTCGGCGTTGGGAAACGCCGCGCGGAAATGCGGCATGGCGCGGCCGACGCCGCAGCCGAAATCCAGCACCGCATCGGCTTCACCGGCGAGTTGCCGCGCGCGTTCTACTTTGTAGCGGACGAAGTAATCGTTATCGCGGTCGAAGAAGCCGGTCTGCGCGGCGATCAGCGCTTCGTACTGCCCGGCATATTGATCGAAATCGATCTTTGTCATCGACATGGTTCCGCGCGAGCAATGATTAGAGCTCCGGCCGCTTACCAAAAAGAAAACGCGGACGATAAACGCCCGCGTCAAATTCACTAAACCGGTTCGCTCGGCGGTTAGAAGCGCGGTGCGCCACCGCCGCCAGGACCGCCACGGCCACGGCCGCCTGCACCGGGACCACCTGCACCGCCGGGGCCAGCGGCGCCAGGAATGACGCGCGGCTTCATCGGCAACAGGCCTTCGCGCTGCATCTTCTTGCGCGCGAGCTTACGGGCACGACGGATCGCTTCCGCCTTTTCCCGCGCCTTCTTTTCCGACGGCTTTTCGTAATGGCCGCGAAGCTTCATTTCGCGGAAAATGCCCTCACGCTGCATCTTCTTCTTGAGCGCCTTGAGGGCCTGATCGACGTTGTTGTCACGAACGAGAACTTGCACGCATGCTCCTTCGTATGTGGCTCGGCCGGGTTTTCAGTCAAAAAGCCCGCAAAGGCAGGGCCTTTGAGTCGGGCGGCAGTAGCAGAATTGGGAGTATGAGTCCATCGGAACGGGTATATACGGCCGTTCCATGGGCCTTTTCATCGAGAGCGTTGGGTACAGGACGCCAGAGAGCCCGTCAAATCAGGCTTTTATGCCGCCCGGCCTTGGGCCGCCCGCTGGAACAGGGCTTCGGCCCAGCCATTGACCGCGGCATCGATCACCAGATGAACCCGGTCCACCGCCCCCCAAGTTGCATCTCCTTCTGGAGATACAACTATAACAAGAATAATATAAAACTACACTTTGTCGCGCGGCACCATGTGCAGGTACGGCTCGGCTTCTTTCAGTGCGCGTGCATAAGACGGCCGCTGCTTGAGACGTCCGAGATAGGCGGCGAGGTTGTCGAAGTGCCCGGCCAGCGGCGCAATCGCGAGATCGCAATAGAACAGCGGCGGCGCGGCGGCGCAGTCGGCCATCGTAAAGTCGTCGCCGATGGCCCAGGTTTTGTCCGCCATGTCCTTGTCGGCGAGCGCGAGCGCAGCCTCGACCTTGTCCCTTGCGTGCGTGACGCCATGCGGATCGTTTTGTCCGGGCGGCCGAATGCGGTCGGTGATGACCTTCTGCATGTTGACGTGCAGGCTCAGATCGTAAAACCGATCGATCTCGCGCGTCTTGAGAGCGGCTTCACTGTCGTCCGGGATCAGCTTCGAGCGCCCCGGATAGTGCTCCGCCAAATATTCGATGATGCTGGTCGATTCCGGGATGATGCGGTCGGTGGCGTCGTCGCGCAGCACCGGAAATTTTCCAATCGGCCACACCGCCCTGAAGGCGTTGCGCGACGCCTCGTCACCCAGATCGACGACGACCGGCGTGAACGGCGTGTCGTTCTCGTAAAACGCGATCAGCGCCTTGTGACAGAACGACGAGAGCGGATGAAGATACAGCGTCAGCGACATGCAGTTACTCCGGCTGGTCAAGCGCGATCATGCGCACGTCAGGCGGCAAAAGCGTGACACTACTTCGGCCACACCTTCGTCACATGCCCCATTTTGCGGCCGGCGCGGGCGTCTTTCTTGCCGTAGAGATGCAGCGATGCGCCCGGCACGGTGAGCCAATGCGCGGCGTCGTTGGCTTCCGTGCCGATCAGGTTGATCATCTCGACGCGCCCGAGCCGCACTGGCTTGGCCAGCGGCCAGCCCGCCACCGCGCGGATGTGCTGTTCGAACTGCGAGACGTTTGAGCCGTCGATGGTCCAATGTCCCGAGTTGTGAACGCGCGGCGCGATCTCGTTGACCAGCACATGCTGCTTCCTGCCCGTGCGCACCACGAACATTTCCACCGCCAGCACGCCGACATAATCGAACGCCTTGGCGATGCGGGTCGCAACTTTGCGCGCCTCGGCGGCGAGCGCGGGCGACACCTTCGCCGGCACCTTCGAGATATGGAGGATGTGATCCCGGTGCTCGTTCTCCGTCACCTCGAAGCATTCGACCTTGCCGTCGGCCGAGCGCGCGGCGATCACCGACACTTCGCGTTCGAAATTGACGAAGCCTTCCAGAATGCACGGCTCGTTCTTGAGGCTGCGCCACGCCGCATTGGCGTCGCCGCCTTTAGCGATCTTGGCCTGGCCCTTGCCGTCGTAGCCGAGCTGTTTGGTCTTGAGCACGGCCGGGAGGCCGACCTTCTCGATTGCCGACGCCAGTTGCGAGGCGCTGTGCACTGAGGCGTAAGGCGCCGTGGCGATCTTCAATTCGCTGATGAAATTCTTTTCGATCAGCCTATCCTGCGTGATCTCAAGCACGCGCGGGTCGGGCAAAACCGGTTTGCGCTTGGCGAGAAACGCCGCGGTCTTGGCTGGCACGTTCTCGAATTCGTACGTGATGACGTCGACGCTGCCGGCGAAGCGGCCGAGCGCGCCTTCGTCGTCATATTCCGCGCGGGTGAAGGCATGCACCACGTCGAAGGCGCAGGAGTCTTTGTCCGGCGAATAGATGTGGACCTTCAGCCCGAGTTGCTGCGCGGCCATGGCAAGCATGCGGCCGAGCTGGCCGCCGCCGAGAATACCGATGGTCGCGCCGGGCTTGAGCAAGGATTTAATCTTTGGGCTTCTTGGCGACGGCTTTGGTCTGGCGCGCGCGCCAGGAGCCAAGCCGCTGCGCGATCTTTGCGTCCGACAAAGCCAGCACAGCGGCCGACAGCAGCGCGGCGTTGATCGCGCCCGGCTTGCCGATCGCAAGCGTGCCGACCGGAATGCCGGCCGGCATCTGCAGGATCGACAGTAGCGAGTCTTTGCCTTCCAGCGCGGGGGTATTCATCGGCACGCCGAACACCGGCAGCAGCGTCATCGATGCTGTCATGCCGGGCAGGTGGGCGGCGCCCCCGGCGCCGGCAATGATCACCTTGAAGCCGTTCTCGGCGGCATTGGTGGCGAATTCGTACAGCCGCTTGGGCGTGCGATGGGCCGAGACGATCAGCGTCTCGTACCCGATCTTGAGCGCGTCGAGCGTTTCGGCGGCATGCTGCATCGTGGCCCAGTCGGATTGACTGCCCATGATGATAGCGACCGGTTTTGCAGCCATTTTGCCCCCAAGCGCATGATCTTGCCAGATCATGCACCAATAGATCCGCCGCCCCAGCGGAAGGAAGCGGCGGATTATAGGTTGCGACCCCCCGCTGGCAAGGCGAAACGGGGGAAGGCCGTTCGCTATGCGATAATATCGGGCGTCAGTGCGTCCTCGACCTGACGGATCTTGTCGCGCAGCACCAGCTTGCGCTTCTTCAGGCGCTGCACCTGGATCAGGTCGGAGCTTGGCGATAGCGCCAGCGCCGCGATGGCTGCGTCGAGGTCGCGATGCTCCTGCTGCAGGCGCGCCAGCTGCTCACGCAGTCCGCGTTCGTCGTCGTCGTTCATCGCCACCGCTGGTTTGCCGCGCGCCGGTAACATGGTCACCGGTCATGAAATAATTATCGCGTTTTCCACAGCGGCGTTCAAGCGCACAGAAAAATCGCCGCCAATCAAAGGCTTCGGCCGGATTTGCTGCGGCGCGAAGCCGGGTGTAGCTTCGCCCTTGCGCTGAGTCTGAGCTAGACTTATCTCATCAGGGCCACTGATTGAGGAGACATTCTGAATGTCGCTGCAATCGCACCTTGCGGAACTCGAAAAAAAGCATCAGGCGCTCGAAGAGCAGATCAACGACTGCCTGGTCCACCCCGCGACCGATGATTTGAAGGTCGTAGAACTCAAACGCCGTAAATTGCACGTTAAGGACGAGATCGAGCGTCTAAGGCACGGCGAATCCGTGCACTGACCCGTTTCGCCTGTGGAAACATTGCTAACCGCCGGCTCGAAGCCCAAAGGAATGTCCCTTGGGGTACGAACCGGCGGTTTGGCATTTACGCTCCTCTTGAATCTAATTCATAATACAACCCAACATGAGTGGCCGGTTCACGGCCCGGATTTTGACGGGGAGTGAATTTTCAATGCGTCCTTTCGCCAAAGCCACGCGCGGCCTAGGCCTTGTTGTCGCGCTGGCTTTCACCGCCGCTGCCGTTTTCGCCGGCCCGTGCGCTGCGTCCGCCGACTATCCGAACCGCCCTGTCACGCTGATCGTGCCGTATCCGCCCGGCGGTGGCGTCGACGCCATGGCGCGCGTCGTGGCGCAGAAACTGTCGGAAGCCTTCAAGCAGCAATTCATCGTCGACAGCCGCGGCGGCGCCGGCGGCACGCTCGCTACCCGCGCGGTGGCGAAAGCCAATCCCGATGGCTACACGCTGCTGCTCGGCCACACCGGCACCATTTCGATCAATCCGAGCCTCTACAAAAACGCCGGCTACGATCCGCGCGACGATTTCGCCGCCATCGGTCTGGTCGCATCGATGCCGGTCGCGCTGATCGCGCATCCGTCGTTCCCGGCGAAGTCGCTTAAGGAATTCATCGAGCTCGCCAGGAGACAGCCGGGCCGAATAAACCTCGGCACGTCGGCGATCGGCACCGGCGGCTACATGTGCGCCGAGCTGTTCAAGTCGATGGCCGGCATCGACGTTACGATTATTCCCTACAAAGGCACGGCGCCGGTGGTGACCGATCTCTTGGGTGGCCACGTGCCGGTGGCGTTCGGCGTGCTGCCGCCGGCGCTCGGCAGTATCGCATCCGGCAGCCTGCGCGCGATCGCGGTGACCAGCGCCAAACGCACCAGGCTCTTGCCCGACGTGCCGACCTTCGACGAATCCGGGCTGCCGGGCTTCGAAGCCGTGTTGCGTTACGGCCTGTTGGCGCCGGCCGGCACGCCGAAGGAGATCGTCGATCAACTGAGCTTCGAATTGCGCCGGCTGGTCGAGACCGAGGACGTCAAGAAGCGCATCCTTCAGGAAGGCGGCGATCCGCTGACGTCGACGCCGGCCGAATACGCCGCCGATATCGACAAGGAAGAAAAGAAGTGGGGCATCCTGGTGCGCAAGCTTGGCCTGAAGGTGGAATAAGGCCGCCGGCTCCGGCCGGTTCCGCGGGCAAAAGAAAGTCTGGTGGGCACTGCCTTTATGTCCTCATATGGCGTAGCTAGGGGGTATCCCTAAAGGCACTCCCGAACCAGGAAACCGAGCCTATGAGCGAACCTGTCGACAAACGGCCACGAAACCTGCGCGGCGACTCCTTCCCGGTCGAAGGCTTCGCGCTGACGGTCGACGGCAAGATCAAGTCGCAATATCCGGTTCTGGCCGATGCCATGAAAGTCGGCCTTGAACTCAAGACCAAGTTTCCGGTGATCCAGGTCACGATCTACGATGCGGCCGCCAAGACCCGCACGCCGGTGGAATTGCCGGAGGCTTGATACCCTGCTTGCGCGGCCATTTTAAAAAATCGCACCCCGTTAACGGGCGTTGCCAAGGGAGGACTTGATGCGCGTTTCGCCCAACATCATCGCGGCGCTGGCACTGGCGGCAATGCTCGCCGGTCAGCCGCAAGCCGCCTCCGCACAGGACTATCCGAACCGGCCGGTCACGTTGATCGTGCCGTTCCCGCCCGGCGGCAGCACCACGGTGATGGCGCGCAACGTCGCCGACCAGATGTCGGCGTCGCTTGGCCAGCAAATCGTAGTCGACAACCGCGGCGGCGCCGGCGGCACCATCGGCACGCGTGCGGGCGCGAAAGCAGCGCCCGACGGCTACACCATTCTGCTCGGCTATACCGGAACGATATCGAGCGCGCCCAGCCTCTACGCCAATGTCGGTTACGACGTGCGCAAGGACTTCGCGCCGATCGGCATGATCGGCACCGCGCCAAGTGTGCTGGTGGTGCATCCCTCGTTGCCGGTGAAAACCGTGGCCGATCTGATCGACTACGCCAAGAAGGCATCCGCGCCGATCGCCTATGGTTCGCCCGGCGTCGGCACCGCCAATCATCTGGCCGGCGAATTATTCGCGAATGCGACCGGCGCCAAGCTGCTGCATATTCCCTACAAAGGTTCGGGACCGGCGATGGGCGATCTCATCGGTGGCCATATTCCGATGATGTTCGTGCCGATCCCGGCGTCTATCGGCAATGTGCAGTCGGGTACGCTGCGCGCCATCGCGGTGACCAGCCCGAAGCGCTCGAACCTGCTGCCCGATCTGCCGACGGTGCAGGAAGCCGGCATAAAGGATTTCGACGTCGCGCTGCGCTATGGGCTGCTGGCGCCGGCCGGCACGCCGAAGCCGGTCATCGATCGGCTGAACAAGGCGCTCAACGCCGCGCTCGCCTCCGAGGACGTGAAGAAGCGGCTAGTCAACGAAGGAGCCGAGGCATTGCCCGGCACGCCCGAGGACTATGCAGCCGACATCGACAAGGAAGAGACCAAATGGAGCGTGCTGGTGCGCAAGCTCGGTCTGAAGGTCGAGTAGGCTGAAGCTTGTCGTCAGGCGCCGTTTAGTCCGCCATCGTTTTGGCGTCGCCGTCCGCCGTCTGTTCGAACATGCCGGCGAAGTAGCTCGGCTCGCCTTTGATGTAGCGCTCAAAACGTTTCCAGCCGCATTTTGCTAAGCAAAACCGCGCCATAGCGTCGCTGGACTGGCCGGGTTTGCAATTTGCCGCCATCCGGCCATATTGTTCGGCAAGCTTTGCAAAGCCGGACGAATCCCGCTGAACTGGACCCGTGAGGCCGCTATGATGTTCCTGACCCACCCGCGCGCCCTGGCTTTCGCCGTAGCCTTAGGCGTGGTTTTGGCAGCGCCCGCGGCCCAGGCTTTCACCTTCGAGCAGGGCACGACCAACAGCGACGGCACGGCCAAGTTTACCACGCCGGACTCGCGCCTCCCCAACGGCAGCAGCGCATTGACCGGCGGCTCCAACAGCAGCACCGGCAACCCGGCCTACCGCAGCGGCAACACCTCGCTGCAGTTCGGCGGCTCCCAGTCGCACAGCCAGCGGTACAACGTCGAAAACATGTTCAATCCGAACGGCCGCCCGATGGATCGGTAGAGCATTCCCGTCCGCAGTTATTCTTGCCGTGCGGCGAAGAGCACGTCGAAGGTGAAGAAGCGCTTGTTTAACCACCCTTTGCCCTTCTGCAAATTTGCTTTCTTTATTGGTGGATTAAAAACAAGTTGAGGTTTGTCTAGAAATAAAAACGATCTTTGCTGATCCTTGCTTTTGATAAACCATTTTCTTTTTAACAAGCGCAACAACGAGTCATGGCGTTTGACCCACGCCGCCCCGCGACGATTTTTCAAAAGATCCTGAAATTCCAACCAAGTGGTTGCATAGCCCACGGAATTAATGCGTGCCACATAACTGATGCCGACGCTAATGCCGGTGTGGCCCTTTGAGATGGTTGCTCCAAAGTGTGGTGCAAAGTACAAAGCTTCCGGCAAAGAGCTGCTAGCTTCGTATTTGCATGCATATAGATTGGCCTGAAGAAAGAGATCGAGCGTGACTGGCTCATTTATCTCTCGCGCATAAATTTCAACGGCGTCGCGTCCTCTTATCATGCGATGATCCTGCATATACTTTAGTAGATCGCGGCTGAGTATGCGCGCTTGGGGCTCGCTGCTACGGCTCAATTTCGTTAGTGGTCCTGCCACTTGCTCCCAAGTTACATACTTTGTTCTTCCAACAAATTTGGAGCGAGCTATATGGTTCGTAACTAGCGCGGCCCATTTAGCGGGATAACGTTTAGATTGCAGTAGTGGATCGGTTGCATCAATTTTTGCCTCAATGACACCGGTGCCTTTCGTTGTATCAATTAGTATGTCCGATCTACCCTTTTCATGAATTGTTTCAAGGTAGACGCGCTGTGCTTGGCCTCTGAATCCAAAAAGAGGCAAGAAAAGGTCTGGACGAAGTGCGATGATGTAACCAAGCATCGCCGTGAGCCGAGTTTCGCGGAGAGACTGGCCAAAAGCGCCGGTTATTGTAGAAACGACTTTGCCTCCACGCATAAGCTCGATTTCTTCGGCCGTGGTGGCTTTGTGCATTCTAGAAACAAATTTTATATTAATCTCACACCCCCTTCGCCATCTCCCTCAACTTGAACTTCTGTATCTTCCCCGTGCTGGTTTTCGGGATTTCCGCGAACACAATGATGCGCGGGCATTTGTAGCTCGCCAGATTCTTGCGGCACCACTGCATCAGGTCGTCGGCGCTGGCTTGCATGCCGGGTTTCAACTCGACGAAGGCGCACGGGGTCTCGCCCCATTTGTCGTCGGCCTTGGCCACCACCGCGACCGCCATCACCGCCGGGTGCTTGTACAGCGCGTCCTCGACCTCGATCGACGAGATATTTTCGCCGCCCGAGATGATGATGTCCTTGGAGCGGTCCTTGAGCTGCACATAGCCGACCGGATAGATCACGCCGAGATCGCCGGTGTGAAACCAGCCGCCGGTGAATGA
>JANMSH010000349.1:0-2391 GCA_031389105.1 Hyphomicrobiales bacterium | reverse complement strand
TGGCGAATTTCGTGCTGATTCATTTCCCGGACACCAAAGGCCGCACCGCGGGCGACGCCAATGCCTTCCTGATGAAGCGCGGCCTGATCCTACGCCAGGTGAGCGCCTACAAGCTGCCGAATTGTTTGAGAATGACGGTCGGCAGCGAAGACGCCAACAGGCTGGTCGTCAACGCGCTGGCGGAATTTCTAGGGAAAAAGGCGTGAGCAAACCCGCCGCCTTGTTCAACCGCGTTGCGCTGATCGGCGTCGGGCTAATCGGCTCGTCGATCGCGCGCGCGGCCAGGGCGCAGGGCGCGGCAGGCTCCATCGTCGCCACGGCACGCTCGCCGCAAACACGCAAGCGCGTCGCCGAACTGGGCATTGCCGATCAAGTGGTGGAAACCAATGCCGCCGCCGTTGCGGGCGCCGACCTCGTCATCGTCAGCATTCCGGTCGGCGCCTGCGGCGACGTCGCCAAGGAAATCGGCCCGCATCTGGCGCCCGGCGCCATCGTGTCCGACGTCGGCTCGGTCAAAGGCTCGGTGGTGCGTGATATGGCTCCACATTTCCCGTCGAACGTGCACTTCGTTCCGGCGCATCCGGTGGCCGGCACCGAGTATTCCGGCCCCGACGCCGGCTTTGCCGAACTGTTCGTCAACCGCTGGTGCATCCTGACGCCGCCGGAAGGCACCGATCCGAAGGCGGTCGAGAAGCTCGCGGCGTTCTGGCGCTTGCTCGGCGCCAATGTCGAGACCATGGCGCCCGATCACCACGACCTGGTGCTCGCGGTCACCAGCCATCTGCCGCATCTGATTGCCTACACCATCGTCGGCACTGCGGACGAACTGGAGACGGTGACGCGTTCGGAAGTGCTGAAATTTTCCGCCGGCGGCTTCCGCGATTTCACGCGCATCGCTGCGTCCGACCCGACGATGTGGCGCGACGTGTTTCTCGCCAACAAGGACGCTGTGCTGGAAATGCTGGGGCGTTTCAACGAGGACGTCTCGGCGCTCACGAAGGCAATTCGGCGGGGCGACGGCGACGCGCTGTACGAGCACTTCGTGCGCACCCGCGCCATCCGCAAAGGCATCGTCGATATCGGCCAGGATTCGGCCGCGCCCGATTTCGGCCGTCCGCATCCGGACCTGCCGCACGAACCGCTGCCGAAGCCTTACGCTTCGGAAAAAGACTAAAACACCGCCGGCGCTTTGCCGACCGGGATCGGCCCGAGATAAATCGCACCGTCATTGAATTTCAGCGGCAGCGTCACCGCGCGCTTGCCTTCCAGCGTGGTCTGCTTGCCGAGCAGATTGATGCCAAGACCGATATTGTTGCTGGCCTGTTGCCGCGCGACACCGCCTAAGCCTGGCGCGATGCGATCCAGCGCGCCAGCGATCTTGTCCATGCCTTGCGACTGCTGCACCATCTGCTGCGCACCGATGGCATTGAGGAAGGGCTCCAGCCCCGCGACCGTCACGCGCAATTCGCCGTCCAGCCGGCCATTGGCATTGATCTTCAAGCCGCCGCTGCCGACCGCAAGACTCTCTCCCTGCTGCAACCGTGCTTGCGTGATCTCGATGCCGCCACCGGCCGCCTGGATCTCGCGAAAGCGATCCGGCCACGACTTCGGCGAGAAATCCTTCAAGCCGCGCAACACCATTGTGATGTCCGCATCGACCGGCGAAGCGGCTGCCGGATGCAGCGCTTCCGCCGTCGCGCCATTCAAGCGCACCACCGTCTCGACCACCGGATTGCTCCGCACCGAGCCTTCGGCGATGCGGCCGTGGATTTCGAAATGCTTCGCGCGCAGCAAAGTCTGCTGGCTGCCGCCGGTCATGCGATTGACCGCCGGCAGGTCGATCACCAGCGACACGCGCTCGGGCGTGGCCGGTGTGCCGCGAACGCTCGACTGCGCGAGCTTCCAATTGACGATAATGTCCGGCGCCTGGCCCGGAGCAGCAACCGTGAGCGGACCGCGGAATTCGCTGATCAGCAGCGTGGGCTCGTAGACCTGCGCCGCGACCAGCACGCCGCGGCTCTTGATCTCGATCGGCGGCTGGCTGCTCTGGAACAGCGCCGACACTGCGTCGCAATTTAATTCAAAGCGGAACGGATAGCCACCGATGGTTTGCGAACCGCAGGCATAAATCCGCCCGGCCTGAGCCTCGCGCGCGCGCCAGCCTTCGATGGTCGCCTCCGCCTTGCCGGCGGCATAAAACCAGAACCAACTCCAGCCGCCGCACAAGGCGGCGACAAGCAGCAACAGGAATACATAGCGCCCGGTGCGGCGCCGCGGGGAATAGGAGCTGTCCATCGAGAGTTTAAGACCTACGGAATGAGGCGTTTCTAGGCCGGCGGCCATCGGGAATCGAACCAGTTGCTTACCGGCAATCGGCCTGATACGCGAGCG
>JANMSH010000152.1:0-26269 GCA_031389105.1 Hyphomicrobiales bacterium | reverse complement strand
TCATCGCGATAGTCATCATGCCCATAACGTTGATCGCCGCGTCATTAACTCAGGAAGCGTTAGGCGTTTACGGAAAAGTTCAGTCAGGAGACATGGATCCCGTCCGATTTTTTAAGCAGGTCCATGATGCCTTACCTGCGTGGGCGACCACACTGCTGGAACACTTTGGCCTTCAGAGTCTGGGCGCAGTGCAGGATAAAATCTCCGCCGGCCTTATGGCGGGTAGCCAGTACATTGCCACACAGGCATTGAGTATTGGTCAGAGCACATTCAACTTCATCGCGAACCTGTTCGTTATGCTGTACCTTTTGTTTTTCCTGCTCCGCGACGAGGAGGCGCTGTCCAGGCGCATTAGAGATGCTATTCCGTTGCAGGCCAAACAACGGCAGGCCTTCATTCTCAAATTTGCGATCGTCATCCGTGCCACGATCAAGGGCGACATGCTCGTTGCCCTTTTGCAAGGAACGCTCGGTGGCCTGATATTCTGGTTCCTTGGAATCAGTGCACCGCTATTATGGGCGGTCGTGATGGCGTTCTTTTCGTTGCTACCCGCTATTGGCGCAGGCCTGATCTGGATCCCGGTCGCTGTCTATCTTCTGGCGACCGATGCGATCTGGCAGGGCGTGGTTTTGATCATATTCGGCGTGCTGGTCATCGGCCTCGTGGATAATTTCTTGCGTCCCATCCTGGTGGGTAAAGACACAAAGATGCCGGATTACGTCGTACTTCTCTCCACGGTTGGCGGCCTGGCGACCTTTGGCCTCAACGGACTTGTCATCGGTCCAGTGATCGCGGCCATGTTCATCGCGGCTTGGGGCATATTCTCGGCATCAAGGGAAATCGCTGAGGACGACGGCATCATTCGCTAAGGCCGGGAGGGTAAAGCCGTAAATACCCGTGAGAGTGTAGTGCTTGGCCACTTCCTCCGCCGGCATCGCCGCGCCCCAAATGCAGCGACCTGCACCAACTGAAATTTCCATCAAACGCAAACGCAGCTACCGGCCAAACGGCTTGGCCCTATCTCAACTAGAGCGAGCAGCTCGCGTAACGGATAGAGGAAATTCGAGTTCGTACACGACTCCTGTCGGCTCATATCTCAATCGAACAGTGCCATGAAGCTGATCGGCAAGGCCGTTGATGAGGCGTGTCCCGAAACTGGGCCGAGTCGGCTCCCGAACCACCGGGCCACCGCTCTCGGTCCATGTCAGCTTTAACCGTAGCGCTTTGTCATCGACAGTCGATGTGATGTCGATGCGCCCAGTTGCATTGGACAACGCGCCGTACTTGACCGCATTCGTACATAGTTCGTTGAGAGACATGGTGAGCGGCAGGACCGACTCAGAAGCGATCTTGATGTGAGTGTCTTGAATGACAAACCGTCGGACATCATGGCTATCGAACGGTCCGATCGCGTCATGAATGACGTCGCTCAATTTCGCGCCGAGCCATTTTGATTCAAGCAGCAGATCATGCGCCTTGCCCAAGGCAACCAATCGGCTTTCGACGGCCGATCGGCCTTCTTCCAGGCTCTGCGCAGTTCGCAAGCTCTGCGAGGTAATCGAAATCACCGTCGCCAACATGTTCTTCACCCGATGATGCAACTCCCCCAACAGCAGATCCTGAAATCGCTTGGCAAGTTCGACGTCCCGTATCGCGGCGACCACGACGAGTCCGTCGCGGGTACGATGCGGGCTCAAGCTGATCTCGACCTGGAGTTCGCTGCCGTCCTTACGACGGGCATGTAGCTCCAACCCAGTGCCCATCATCCGGGGCGTAGGGTCGCTCATAAAACGATCCAGATGACCCGCGTGAAGGCCTCCGTACCGTTCCGGAATAAGGACGCTAAGCGGTTTTCCAATCAGGTCGTCGGGGAGGTGACCGAACATGGCCTCGATGCGGTTACTGGCAAAATTAATGCGGCCGGTCTGGTCAACGATAACAATGGTATCCGGACTTTCCTCTAAGAAGCCGTGGAATTGCGCCTCGCTGCTGAGCCCCGCGTTCGCGTCGGCGAGCCAATCGCTCAGATCGCTAACCCGCCCAGGATTGTCGGTTGTTTTGGGCCGTTCCGTCGTTGAAATTGTCGTTTTCCTCTCAATCAAGGCGCAGCTCTCAGAAGGCCGTTGAACTCGCTCCGCCTCACGTAGCCCAAAAAAACCTCGGCACTACGTCATGCGACTAGGAAAATAACATATCGGACTTATAGAAAGGAAAGAATCGCGATCAGCCAGTCGTGCCTGAGGAGGTCCGCTTTGGGTCAAAAGCGGACATCCATTGCCAACCACGTGATGGCGCTGTGCCTAAGCAGACATCATCAAATGCATTGATACTTGAAGGCGTGGTCTACGCGACCGTCTACGACTTCCGCAGCGTCGCCGCTGAACGGCTGACGACGCAACCGCCGCCGTGAGACGGGCGGCTGCTTTGCCCGTAGCAGACATCAAATTGGTAGCTATCGAATGTCTGCTTAGTGCCAGAAGCAGACTCGCAGACTATTGCGGGTTTTGAGCTTTAAATTTAGCCACCAGAATCGGCGAGGGCACGGCAACGTTTTTGGCTAGGCCCAACATCATAAGAAATCGGATGAACAACCAAGAGAGGTCTAACTCCCACCATTTGTGACCATGCCGGGCCGAACGGGGATCCGCATGATGATTATTGTGCCAGCCTTCCCCGCCACCTAGAAATCCCAAGATCATATTATTGCGGCTGACGTCAGGTGTGTCGTAGTTGCGATAGCCCCAGATATGGGCCACGGAATTTATTGACCAGGTCAAATGCCAATACACAACGGTGCGCAACGCTGCGCCCCAGACCACAAGGCTGAGGCCGAATTGTGCGGCATCTTGCAAGCTGGCGCCCGAAAGCTTGGCGCTGCCAAATCCAGCACCAAAAAACGCAACCCATGACAGAAGCGTGATTAGGAGCCAGTGATCATTCTTCCCGATCCAAGCGTAAAGAGGGTCACGTAAAACGTCCTTTGCGTATCGCTCGGTCAACGGACCGCGTTTCATGTCGTCTAACTTCACGCATAGCCAACCCATATGAGCCCAGAAAAAATTCACGATAGGGCTATGGGGATCACGTTCCTCGTCGGTAAATTGGTGGTGCTTACGGTGCGTCGCGACCCAATAATCCGGCGCATCTTGCAATGCGCATACACCGAGGATGACAAGCGTACGCTCAAGCCAGAGCGGGCATGAGAAGCCCCGATGTGTCAACAGCCGATGAAAGCCGACGTTGATACCAACCGTGCCAAATACAAAAAATCCGACGACAAAAAGAACCACCCCGGTCCAACTGAAAAACCAGGGAAAAAACGCTAACAACGCGATCGAATGACACACTACGAAAGCGTAGATGATGTCCTTTTTCCACTTCATTTACGCAACGCCTTACTTATCAGTCTCATCGTGGGACCCTACCCGCAATTTTCCAGCTAAACCACTCATCTTCTGAGTTAAAAGCTCGCCTATCGCGAACCACGCTGATGGCGCTTTGCCATAAGCACACATCGTCAAATTGATACTTGAAGGCGTGGGTCAACGCCACCGTCTACGATTTCCTCAGCGTCGCCGCCGAACGGCTGACGACGATCCCGCCGCCTTGAGGCAAGCGGCCGTTGTCACGCAGAAATTTCTCGCCCGCCCCGGTCACGATCACCAATGTCGCACCGCCCGCCGCAGGCGTGCGCCTGACGAAACCGCGGTCGAGGGCATCTTCCCAGACCGTCAAGCGTGGACACGATGTCCGCCAGCGGTCGATGACGTCGGCATAAGCGCGCGGTTCGGCCGCGATCCATTCGACCAGATCGAGCACCAGAGGATCGGGTGCGCCGGCCATGCGAACTCCCGTTTCAAGCGTGCGGATGGACCACCAGATAGACGCCTTGCGTAATATAGCAGGTCGCGATCGTGGGTCGACCCACGCGGCCTGATTCGCAACAGCGAAAATAGGTAGCGCAAGGCAAGGCGAATCATTTACACACATGATTCATGACATAGAGGACAAAAAACATGCGCCTATCCCCCTGTGCGTGGGTGTCCGGTGCGTTAATTGCGTTTACCTCAGTCGCGTCAGCAGCCGACCTTCCCCGTCCAAGCTATAAAGCAGCGCCATTGCTGTATAGCCCCGCTCCCGTGTTCAGCTGGACCGGGTTCTATGTGGGCGTGCACGGCGGTTACGGCTGGAGCCGGTTCTCAGCGACCGATCCGATCGCGGGAGCCTCGACGGCGAACGCCCAAGGCTGGCTCGCCGGCGCCCAGATCGGCTACAACTATCAGGTCGGCTCGTTCGTGATTGGCGCCGAGGGCGATTACTCCTGGGCCAACGTCAAGCGGACCGTCGATAATCCGCTCGGCACAGGCGGCTCGTCCACCCTCAAGAACGATTACTTCGCCACCGCGGCGCTGCGCCTCGGCTATGCGATGGACCGCACGCTAATCTACGCCAAAGGCGGCGCGGCCTGGACGCGCGACAAGTTCGATCTGACCGACGGCATTGGCGGCTTCGCCAACGGCACGTTCAACCGCACCGGCTGGCTGCTCGGCGCCGGCGTCGAATACGCGCTGTGGAATAATTTCTCGGCCAAGGTCGAGTACAACTACCTGCACTTCAGGTCGATCAACGAAACCTTGACGACCGGCGGCGGCCTCACGGCCACGACGGCGAGCGTCGGACTGAAAAGCCATCTCGTCAAAGTCGGTTTGAACTACAAGTTCTTCTGACCGCGACGCTTCTTTCAAAAGCCGGGTGGCCAAAAACCGCCCGGCTTTTTATTGCGCTGCGCTAACGTACCAGCGACGGACATTTCGGATCGAAAATCCAGTTTGGAATCAGAAACTGCATCGCGACGGCGTCGTCGCGCGCGCCGGCGCCCATGCGCGTGTAGTGCTGATGCGCCAGTTCGATCTGGTCCATGTCGATCTCGATGCCGAGACCGGGACGCTGCGGCACATCGATGAAGCCATTGACGATTTCGAGCGGCTCTTTGGTCAGGCGCTGACCGTCCTGCCAGATCCAATGCGTGTCGATGGCGGTGATGCTGCCCGGGGCCGCGGCGGCGGTGTGGGTCACCATCGCCAGCGAGATGTCGAAATGATTGTTGGAATGCGATCCCCAGGTCAGCCCGAAGTCGCGGCAAGTCTGCGCGACGCGCACTGCGCCCTGCATGGTCCAGAAATGCGGATCGGCCAGCGGGATATCGACCGAGTGAAGCTGGATCGCATGAGCCAGTTGCCGCCAGTCGGTGGCGATCATGTTGGTCGCTGTCGGTAAACCTGTGGCGCGGCGAAACTCAGCGAGGATTTCGCGGCCGGAATAGCCGTTCTCGGCGCCGCACGGATCTTCGGCATAGGCCAGGATGCTGCGCTGTCCGCTGCATAGCTGCACGGCTTCTTGCAGCGACCAGGCGCCGTTCGGATCGAGCGTGATGCGCGCAGCCCGGAACCGTTGCGCGAGCGCGGCCGCCGCCGCCATCTCTTCTTCGCCCGGCAGCACGCCGCCTTTGAGCTTAAAGTCAGAAAAGCCGTATTTGTCGTGCGCCGCTTCGGCGAGGCGCACGACGGCCTCGGGCGTCAAGGCTTCGTCATCGCGCAGCCGGAACCAGTCATCTTTGGCGTTGGGCGCGCTGCGATAGGCGAGATTGGTGCGCTTGCGATCACCGATGTAAAACAGATAGCCGAGGAATTGCACCGCGCTGCGCTGCTGGCCTTCGCCGAGCAAGGCGGCGACCGGCACGGTGAGATGCTGGCCGAGCAGATCGAGCAACGCGGCCTCGATGGCCGTGACAGCGTGGATCATGATGCGCAGATCGAAGGTCTGCTGGCCGCGCCCGGCGGCATCGCGATCGGCAAACCGCTGACGGATCGCATTGAGCGTGGCGTTGAACGACGCGATCGATTGGCCAACGACGAGATGCCGAGCATCCTCCAGCGTCTTGCGGATCGACTCGCCGCCCGGCACCTCGCCGGCGCCGACATGGCCGGCATTGTCTTTCAGGATGACGATGTTACGGGTGAACAGAGGGCCGTGCGCGCCGCTCAGATTAAGCAGCATGCTGTCTTCGCCCGCCACCGGGATCACACGCATGTCGGTGACGACAGGCGCGCCTCTGCCGGTGAAGTCCGTCATGGCGAGCTTAATCGGCGGTGATCTTCCCGGCCTCGACCACCGTCTTCCAACGCTGCGTTTCGGCGGTCAGGAATTCGGTGAACTGCGCGCCGGTGCTGGCAACCACATCGAAGCCGATGTCGTTGAATTGCTTTTTGATGTCCGGCGAATTGGCGGCGGCGGCGATTTCGGTTTCGAGTTTCTTGCGCACGTCCGCCGGCAGGCCCTTGGGGGCTGCAGCGGCCTGCCAGGAATAGACCACCAGATCGGCGACGCCGGCCTCGGCGATGGTCGGAATATCCGGCAGCGCTTCGGCGCGCTTGTCGCCGGTGACGGCCAGCGCCTTCAGCTTGCCGGCGCGGATGTGCTGGGCGACGGCGCCGAGGTTCTGGAACGAGGCGTTGGCGTGGCCGCCGATCAAATCGTTGATCGCCGGCCCGCCGCCTTTGTAGGGCACGTGGACGCCGGTGGTCCCGGTCTTCTGCCAGAACAACACCGCGGTCAGATGGTCAGATGAACCCGTGCCGGACGACGCGAAGGTCACCTGGTTGGGCGTCTTCTTGAGGTGCGCGATCAATTCGGCGACGTTCTTGACGGGGTAGTCCGGGCTGGTGACCAGAACATTGGGCGTGCGCACCAGAAGCGACAGCAGATCGAAATCCTTGAGCGGCTCGTATTTCAGATTTTTATACAGCACCGGGTTGATGGCATAGACGCCGATCGATCCGATCAGCAGCGTGTAGCCGTCGGCCGCGGCCGT
The DNA here is from genome assembly GCA_031389105.1 of Hyphomicrobiales bacterium. Taxonomy (GTDB): domain Bacteria; phylum Pseudomonadota; class Alphaproteobacteria; order Rhizobiales; family Xanthobacteraceae; genus Pseudolabrys. Next base: position 19,398 of record JANMSH010000152.1, on the reverse strand, counting down.
TTTCACGCCGGCGGCGCCGAGCCCGCCATTGGCGCCGGCGCGGTTTTCGATGATGACGGATTTTCCGATGCGCTCGGCGAGCTTGTTGCTCACAAGCCGCCCGGTCACGTCCGACGCCCCGCCCGGCGGGAACGGCACCACCACGGTGATGTTGCGGTCCGGATAGTTCTGGGCGTGGGCCGGCACGGCGACAACGGCGGCCAGCGCAAGTGCGAGTGCGCAAAGAGACTTCATCGAACCCTCCCGGTGGCCGGACTTGTGCCGGCTTAACTGATGCATTAGTTAAGGTCACTCATGCATCAGTTGTCAACCGCCCGGAACGCCGCAGCGACAAGCCAATGGACGCCCTGAAACACTGGCAGCCACGCGGCCACGCCCAGCAGGCGGCGCATCATGTATTCGAGCAATTGCGCAACGATATCCTTAGCCTCGCGCTGACGCCGGGCACCGCGCTGTCGCGACAGACATTGCAGAAACAATTCGCTTTGAGCTCGACGCCGATACGCGATGCCCTGATGCGTCTCGAAGAAGCCGGCCTGGTCGATGTCTTTCCGCAGAGCGGTACCGTCGTCAGCCTGATCGACGTGCCGCTGGCGCGTGAGGCGCAATTCCTGCGCCGCTCGATCGAACTCGAAGCCGTGCGCATCCTCGCCTTAGCGCCCGACGCCGGCACCTTACGCGACTTGCGCGCCGCCATCGCCGAGCAGCGCAAGCATGCCAAAGAAAACCATCTCGATCTCTTCAACGACGCCGACTTGCAATTCCACAAGATCATCTACGACGCCGCCGGTGTGCCGGAGCTGTGGGCGCTGGTACGCCGCCAAAGCGTGCATATCGACCGCATCCGCCGGCTGCACCTTCCGGTCAGCGGCAAGGTCGCGCAGATCGTCCGCGATCACACCGCAATTGTCGCCGCGATCGCCGACGGCGAACCCGACCGCGCGCAAACCGAACTGCGCAATCACCTCTCGCAGTCGCTCGCTTTCAGCAGCGAATTGCGCGCGCGGTTTCCCGCCTACTTCAAGGAATAACGCTCAGGCGTGAGCATAGGCCCAGTACAGCTCGCGCGCCTTGCGGTACAGCGGGCCGGGCTGCAGCGAGCGTGCGTCGATCTTGTTAATCGGCATCACCTTGGAATAATTGCCGGACGAGAAGATTTCGTCGGCGGTTTCCAGGTCGCTGTATTTCAGCGTCGTCTCCACCACCTCGACGCCATCGTCGCGCAGCAGCTTGATGACGCGCTGACGCGTGATGCCGTTGAGGAAGGTGCCGTTCGGCGCCGGCGTCAGTACTACGCCGTCTTTGCCGATAAACAGATTCGCGGTGGCGAGTTCGGCGATATTGCCGAGCGTGTCATTCATCACGCAACTGTTGAAGCCGCGCGCGTTGGCCTCGAGCAGCGCCCGCGCGTTGTTCGGATAGAGGCAGCCGGCCTTGGCGTCGACCGGCATGGTTTCCATCGTCGGCTTGCGGAACGGCGACAGCGTGATCGAAAAGCCTTCCGGTGGCCGCATCGGCGCTTCGTAGATCGTCAGGCACCATTGCGTCGATTCCGGATCGGGGGCGATCATAAGTTTGCCGCTGTTCTCGGCCCAATAAGTCGGGCGGATATAGAGCGCGGCGTCTTTGTCGAAGCGCTTGATGCCGTCGCGGGTCAGTCCCTCCCACATCTCGGGGGTCACCACCGGCTTGAGCATCATGGCCGTGGCCGAAGCATTGACGCGCGCGCAATGCAGGTCGAGATCGGGCGTCACGCCTTCAAAGGTCCGTGCGCCGTCGAACACCGAGGAGGAGAACAGCGCGGCATGCGAACGCGTGCCCATGATCGGGATATTGCCCTCGTGCCAATCGCCTTTATAAAAGGTCCAGGTCTTTGACCAATCCGCACCGGCCGCCATTCAACTCCCCTGCATTCGTCTGCTTGTTATAGTATCGCGTAGCCCGGAGGATACCATGTCGTCCATCTTCGTGTTCGATGCCTACGGCACGCTGTTCGACGTCCATTCCGCCATTGCACGCTTCCGGGACGAGGCCGGCCCCGAAGCCGACCGCATGTCTGATATCTGGCGCACCAAACAGCTTGAATATAGCTGGACGCTGACGCTGGCCGGCCGCTACGTCGAATTCTGGACGCTGACCGAACGCGCGCTGGACTATGCGCTGGCGCGCGTGCCGTCGGTCGACAAGGCGCTGAAGCCGAAATTGCTCGATGCTTATTTCAAGCTCGATGCATTTCCCGACGCACGCGAGGTGTTGCGCACGCTGAAAGCAGCCGGCCACAAGACCGGGATACTGTCGAACGGCTCTCCGAACATGCTCAAAGGCGCGGTCGATGCCGCCAATGTCGGCGGCGATCTCGATGCTGTGCTGTCGGTGGACGTACTGAAAATGTTCAAGCCGCGGCCGGAGGTTTACGCCCTCGTCACCGACCATTTCAAATGCGCACCTGGCGACGTCACCTTTGTGTCGTCCAACCGCTGGGACGTGATGGCAGGAGCCTCTGTCGGCTTCAACGCCGTATGGATCAACCGCAGCAAGATGCCCGACGAATATTCGGATTGTCCGCCCAAGCAGGTGCTGAACAATCTCAATGAGTTGATGGCTCTCGTTTAATTACGGAACCGGGGGTGGCGCGGCCCAGCGCTGCGGCCTATATGCGGTGTCCCGCCCCCGATTCGATCCCAGCGATCCATGACGCCGATCATTTCCATCAAGAATTTGTCGAAGACCTATGCGACCGGCTTCCGGGCGCTGAAAGAAGTCAATCTCGATATCGCGCGCGGCGAAATCTTCGCGCTACTCGGCCCCAATGGCGCCGGCAAGACGACGCTGATCGGCATCGTCTGCGGCATTCTCAATCCGAGCGGAGGCTCGGTCACCGTCGACGGTCACGACATCATTGACGACTTCCGCGCCGCGCGGTCGATGATCGGGCTGGTGCCGCAGGAATTGACCACCGACGCGTTCGAAACGGTGTGGGCGACCGTGAACTTCAGCCGCGGCCTGTTCGGGCTGCCGTCCAATCCGGCGCATATCGAGAAAATTTTGCGTGAGTTGTCGCTGTGGGACAAGAAAGACAACAAGATCATGACACTGTCGGGCGGCATGAAGCGCCGCGTGCTGATCGCCAAGGCGCTGTCGCACGAGCCGAAGATTTTGTTCCTCGACGAGCCGACCGCGGGCGTCGACGTCGAGCTGCGCAAGGACATGTGGCAGGTGGTGCGCGAATTGCGCTCCTCGGGCGTCACCATCATCCTGACCACGCATTACATCGAAGAAGCCCAGGACATGGCCGACCGCGTCGGCGTCATCAGCAAAGGCGAGATCATCCTGGTCGAGGATAAGGCGGTGCTGATGCACAAGCTCGGCAAGAAACGCCTGACCCTCTACCTTCAGCAAAAGCTCGATGCGCTGCCGCCGTCGTTGGCCTCGCACGCGCTGACGCTGTCGAGCGACGGCACCGAATTGGTTTTCAGCTACGACACCCAGGCCGAGCGCACCGGGGTGACGCGCATGCTCGCGGCGGTGGGCGACGCCGGCATCCGCTTTAAGGATTTACAGACGCAGCAGAGTTCGCTTGAAGATATCTTCGTCGGATTGGTGAGCGATCGCCCATGAGTATGCAGCAATGAACTTCCGCGCCATCCAGGCCATCTATTATTTCGAAATGGCGCGCACCGGGCGCACCATCTGGCAGAGCATCGTGTCGCCGGTGATCTCGACCTCGCTGTATTTTGTGGTGTTCGGCGCCGCCATAGGCTCGCGCATCACCGAGATCGAGGGCATCGCCTACGGCGCCTTCATCGTGCCCGGCCTTATCATGCTGACGCTGCTGACGCAGAGCACCATGAACGCCTCGTTCGGCATCTATTTCCCGCGCTTTACCGGCACGATCTACGAGATTTTGTCGGCGCCGATTTCGGGCATCGAGATCGCCTGCGGTTATGTTGGCGCGGCGGCAACCAAGTCGATCATACTCGGCCTGATTATCCTGGCGACGTCGTGGCTGTTCGTGCCGTTGCAAATCGCGCATCCGTTCTGGATGCTGACCTATCTGGTGCTGACCGCCATCACCTTCAGCCTGCTCGGCTTCATCATCGGCATCTGGGCCGAAGGCTTCGAACAGTTGCAGATCATCCCGCTGCTGATCATCACGCCGCTGACGTTCCTCGGCGGCACATTCTATTCGATCAACGTGCTGCCGCCGATGTGGCAGACCATCGCGCTGTTCAATCCGGTGGTCTATCTGATCAGCGGTTTCCGCTGGAGCTTCTTCGAAGTCGCGGATGTCGGCCACGAGGTCAGCATCGCCATGACGGTGCTGTTCCTGGTAATCTGCCTGGCCGTGGTGTGGTGGATTTTCCGCACCGGGTACAAGTTGAAGAAGTAGCGGCTCAGCCCGCCAATTCCTCGCGCAAAATCTCCAGCTCCAGCCACTGCTCTTCCGCCGCCGCCAGCTTGCGCTGCGTCTCGGCGAGATCGCCGGTGACCTTCTCGAAGCCGCTGCGGTCGCGCAGATAAAATTGCGGATCGTTGAGCTTGCTCTGCAACTCATTGGCCTTCTGGTTCAAGGCGGCCATGGTCTTGGGCAGCGTTTCGAGCGCATGCTTTTCCTTGAACTTCATCTTGCGCTTGGGGGCAGTTGGCTCGGCGCTGGTGGCAGCCGCCTTGACCGCCTTTACCTTGTCCCCATTGCCCGCCTCGCGCGTCAAATCGCCGCCGCGCTGCACCAGCATGTCGCTATAGCCGCCGGCATATTCGGTCCAGCGGCCCTCGCCCTCGGGCGCGATGACGCCGCTCACCAGCCGGTCGAGGAAATCGCGGTCATGGCTGATGAGGAGAACCGTTCCGGGATATTCGCCGATCATGTCCTCGAGTACGTCGAGGGTTTCCATGTCGAGATCGTTGGTCGGCTCGTCGAGGATCAGAAGATTGGACGGCTTGGCCAGCGCCTGCGCCAGCATCAGGCGGCCGCGCTCGCCGCCTGACAATTTGCCGAGCGGCGTGCGCGCCTGCTCCGCCGAGAAGAGAAAGTCCTTCATATAGCTGACGACGTGTTTGCCGACACCGTTGACCTCGACGGTGTCACCGTCGCCGCCGGTCAGCGCCTGTTTGACCGTCACATCCGGATCGAGGCTGTCGCGGTGCTGGTTGAGCGTGGCAATCGCCAGCGTCGAGCCGAGCCGGACGGTGCCGGTATCGGGGACCAGAATGCCGGTCAGCATGCTGATCAGCGTGGTCTTGCCGCTGCCGTTCGGGCCGACGATGCCGATGCGGTCGCCACGTTGAATTCGAATTGAAAAATCGCTGACGATGGCGCGATCCCCATAGGTCTTGCCGATGCCCTTGGCCTCGATCACCAGCGCACCGGACGGCGCGGCGGAGCCGGCGGTGATGGTGGCATCCCCTGCACTGGCACGATACGTGCGGCGATTTTCGCGCAGCGCCTGTAACTGGCCGACGCGGCGCATGTTGCGCTTGCGCCGGCCGGTGACGCCGTAACGCATCCAGTGCTCTTCGGCGACGATCTTGCGGTCGAGCTTATGCTGCTCTTTTTCTTCCTCGGCCAGCAGCATGTCGCGCCATTCCTCGAAATGGGCAAAGCCGCGTTCGATGCGGCGCGTGCAGCCGCGGTCGAGCCAGACGGTGGAGCGCGACAGCGTCGAGAGGAAACGCCGGTCATGACTGATGATGACGAGCGCGGTGCGGCGGGCGTCGAGATCGCGCTCCAGCCATTCGATGGTGGTGAGGTCGAGATGGTTGGTCGGCTCGTCGAGCAGCAGAATATCGGGCGACGGCGCCAGCACATGCGCGAGCGACACGCGGCGCGCCTCGCCGCCGGACAGATGCGCCGGATCTTCCTGGCCGGTGAGACCTAGTTCTTCCAGCAGATGACGCGCGATGTAGGGATCGTCGCTCGGTTTCAAGCCGGATTCGACGTAAGCCAGCGTCGTGGCAAAGCCGGCGAAATTCGGCTCCTGCGACAGATAGCGCACCACGGCGCCGGGCTGCACGAACACCGTGCCGCGGTCCGGCTCGACCACTTTGGCCGCGATCTTCAAGAGCGTCGATTTGCCCGAGCCGTTGCGGCCGACCAGCGACACGCGCTCGCCGGTCGACACCGACAGTTCCGCGCTCGTCAGCAACGGCGTGCCGCCAAAGGTCAGCGCGATATCTTTGAGTTGCAGCAGGGGTGGAGGAGCCATATCGATGCTTTTCGTGTCTCTAGGCGCGGAAACGGCATCGCGCGCGACACCTTGTTCGGTGATGCGTTACAGGCGGATGGCGCCACAGTCAAAGATTAACGCGAGGCCTTGCGGCGGCGGCGCGCTATCAGAAGCAAAGGCTGGTGATGACGTTGCCCTGCTTGTCTTTCAGCACGCGTGGGCAATCCAGCTTCTTGATCGCCGCCTTGGCGTCGTCGCTGCCGAGCGCCGCCGCCTTCTCGTAATAGGTTCTGGCGAGGCCAGAGTCCGACGAGCCGCCTCGCCCGTCTTGCAGAAACACGCCGAACGCGACCATGGCGCCGGAATGATTCTGCGCCGCGGCTTTCTGAAACAAAGCGCGCGCGCCGACATCGTCCTTCGGGCCGCCGTCGCCGTTCGCCAGCAACAGGCCGAGCTGGAATTGTGCTTCGGCGGAATTGGCTTCGGCCGCTTTGGCGAGCGCGACGCGCGCCTTAACCGGATCGGTTTCCGCCGCGCCACCGCCGGCGATGGCCGCGAGATTGGCGTCGCCGCGTGAATTGCCGGCCGCGGCGGCACGCTCGAACAGCTTGCGCGCATGGCCTGCGTCCTTCGGCACGCCGTTGCCGGTTCCATAGAGCACGCCGAGTTCGATCATCGCCGAGGTGCTGCCTTTGTCGATCGCCTTGCGATAGGCGGCGATCGCTTCCGCCATCTGTTTATTGGCGGCGTAAGCACGGCCAAGCTGGTACATCGCGCGGCGCGAACCGGCGGACGCGGTCTTGCAGAACTTGATCGCGGTCTCCATGTCGGACGCCGCGATGACGGAGACGCCGCGCACGTCTTTCGGCTTATCAGGATCGGCCGGATCGGCGGCGACCCGGTCGCACAGCACGAGATCGGCGGATTGGGCGCGTGCGTCAGAACAATAGAGCGATGCGACCGTGAGCGCCGCCAAACCGACAGTCATTGCGCCAGACCGTTTCATCGCGCCTCTCCGCTCTAGCCTTTCGCCAGTGCATCAAGAATGCGCGCCCAGCTACGAATACCCTTATGATAGCAGGTCAGGTCGAACTTCTCGTTGGGCGAATGCACGCGGTCGTCGTCGAGCGCGAAGCCGACCAGTAGCGAATCCATGCCGAGCACGCTCTTGAAGTCCGCGACGATCGGTATCGAGCCGCCGGCGCCGACCGCGACCGCCTTCTTGCCCCACTCCACGCCGAGCACGTCGCGCGCCTTGTTGAGCGCCGGATTGTCGAACGACAATTGCAGAGGACCGGCGAGACCGAAATTGCCGAACTCGACCGAACAGTCCGCCGGCATGCGTGCTTTGACGAAAGCGCGGAAATTGTCGCGGATCTTTTGCGGGTCCTGCGTGCCGACCAGACGGAACGACACTTTGGCCGAAGCCTGACCGGGGATCACCGTCTTGGCGCCCTCGCCGGTGTAGCCGCCGACGATGCCGTTGATCTCGGCGGTCGGCCGCGTGGTGACGAGTTCGATCACCATGCGGTCCTTTTCGCCGGACGGAATTTTCAAGCCGATCGGCCCGAGGAATTTCTCAGGTGTGAGATCGAGCGCCTTGAGGTCGGCCTTGATGTCGGCCGGCAGGTCCTTCACGCCGTCGTAGAAGCCGGGGATCGTGACGCGGCCGTTCTCGTCCCACATCGCACCGAGGATCTGCGTCAGCAGGCGGATCGGGTTTGCCGCCGCGCCGCCGAACACGCCGGAGTGCAGATCGCGGTCGGCACAGGTGATTTTGACGTCCTCATAGACCAAGCCGCGCAGCGAGGTCGTGATCGCCGGGGTCTTCTGGTCCCACATCGCGGTGTCGCAGACCAAAGCGAGGTCGAGTTTGAACTCGTCGGCGTTGTCGCGGACGAATTTGAACAGATGCTGCGAGCCGCACTCCTCCTCGCCCTCGATCATCATGGTGATCGGCAGCGGCAGCTTGCCGGTGACCGCCTTGAAGGCGCGGCAGGCCTCGATGAAGGTCATGGCCTGGCCCTTATCGTCGCAGGCGCCGCGGGCCACGATAATCTTGCGGCCGTCGGGCAGCGTCTCGATGCGCGGTTCGAACGGCGGCGTTTTCCAGAGGTTCAGCGGATCGACCGGCTGCACGTCGTAATGGCCGTAGAAAAGCACGCGCGGGCCGGAAACGCCGTTCGATTTTCCGACCACGACCGGATGGCCCTCGGTCGGGCGGACGTCGGCGTCAAAGCCGATGGATTTGAGGTCGGCGGCGACGTGCTCGGCGGCCTCCCGGCACTGCGGCGCGAAGGCCGGATCGGTCGATATCGAAGCAATGCGGAGCAGAGCGAACAGCCGCTCGACGCTCTGGTCGATGTCCTGGTCAATACGGCTCAACACCGCGTCGAGTGTGCTCATAACGGGCTCCTTTTGGGGCTAATCCCAAGCTAGCAATGCCATCGCGGGCTGAATAGCCATGTTTTTCCAGCAGACGACACGGATTTCGTCGAACGGTTTCATAATTTTCTAAGTATCCGCCGCCATCGCGATGGTGAAATTGAATTATTTCGGTTTGAAATTCTTAGGCCCATGCTACCGGTGCCCGGAAATCAGCGACAACATTTCAAATTTCCGCACGCAACTTTCTCGTATTTTTACTTGACACCTAGTGGCGACAATGGATGCGCGTTACAAAAACAAACGCACGCGACAACGCAACGTGCTTGTCATCTGCAACGACGGCGTTCAATATAACGGCAACCTGCCAGCAGTGCGGGATAAGAGGGGCCTATGGATGAGCTAGTCGCGCGTCTCGTCGCCAATGTCGGCGTCGATAAGGTTGCCGCGGAAAAAGCCGTCGGCATTATCCTGGACTTCCTAAAGAAGGAAGGCCCCCCGGACAAGGTGCAAGCCCTCATCGACAAGCTTCCGGGTGCGGAGGCTTTGATCGCCCAGCAGGCCGACGCCGGCGGCGGCATGTTCGCCATGGGCGGCATCATGGGCGCCGGCACCAAGATGATGGCGGCCGGCCTGAGCATGGGCCAGGTGCAAGGCGTCACCAAAGAAGTCATCGCTTATGCCCGCGAAAAGGCCGGCGAAGACACCATCGGCGAGATCGTCGGTGCAATTCCCGGCCTAAGCCAGTTTATTTAACCTGCCGTCCGGTTTGCCGACAAAGTCCAAGCCGCAAAAGTTCAAGTCGCAGTTGAGGAGTCAAGGATGTCCTATCCCATCACCGATATCGGGGGAATCGATGGCGAAGCCGCCAAGACCCTCAAGTCGGCAGGGATTAGGTCGACCGGACGCCTGCTCGATGCCGCCAGCACCGTAAAGGACCGCAAGGAACTCGCCGGTAAAACCGGTTTCTGCGAGAAGAAGTTGCTGTGCTGGGCCAATGGCGCCGACCGCATGCGCATCAAAGGCATCAGCAAGGAGTATGCCGAGCTGTTGCAGGCCGCCGGCGTCAATACGGTCAGAGAATTACGCTATCGCAGCCCGGCCAACCTCGCCAAGGCGATGGCCGAAGCCAACAAGAAGCACAAACTGGTCCGCCTGCTGCCGTCCGAGAAACTGGTCGGCCGCTGGATCGAGGACGCCCAGAAGCTTCAGCTCAAGATCAAGTACTGATAGATCGCGGCTTCTTGACAGCGTTTCCGGGACGCGCAAAGCCACCGGCATGGCGCAAGCCCGTACCATCGCGAACCCGGCCGGAGCCGCGCCAATGGCGCCCGATCCACTAGCGGCTTTACTCAAGCACGGCCGCCCGCTGATCATGGGCATCCTCAACGTCACGCCGGATTCCTTCTCGGACGGCGGCCGGTTCATCGAGCCGGCGGTAGCGATTGCCCATGCCGAGGAGATGGCAAAACAGGGTGCCGACATCCTCGACATCGGCGCGGAATCGACCAGGCCCTATGGCGGCGCCAAGCCGGTATCGGCCGACAACGAAATGACGCGCCTCGCGCCGGTGCTGCCCGCGGTCGTCAAGCTCGGCCTGCCGGTCTCTATCGACAGCATCAAGGCAAATGTCGCCGCCTGGGCGCTCGACCGGGGCGCGGCCATCGTCAACGATGTCTGGGGCCTGCAACGCGATCCGGCTATGGCGCCACTGGTCGCCGAACGCGGCGTACCGGTGATCGTGATGCACAATCGCGACAAAGCCGATGCCGGCATCGACATCGTGGCGGATGTGCTGGACTTTTTCTCCCGCTCGCTCGATATCGCCGCGCGCGCCGGCATCGTACGGGACAGAATCGTGCTCGACCCCGGCATCGGTTTCGGCAAGACCCCGGAACAAAGTATCGTCTGCCTCGCGCAGCTCGACAAGTTCAAAATCTTCGGCCTGCCCCTTCTGGTCGGGGCTTCGCGCAAGCGTTTCATCAATTCGGTGACGCCATCGCCGCCGGACGAGCGCATCGGCGGCTCGATCGCCAGTCATCTCTTGGCGGTTAGGGATGGCGCTGCCATTATCCGCGCGCACGACGTCCAGGAAACGGTTCAGGCGCTGCGGGTTGCCGCGGCCATCGAGGCGGCACGATGAGCGATCGCATCTTCATCAAAGGCCTGTCGCTGCACGCCTATCACGGCGTCTTGGCCTACGAGAGCAAAGTCGGCCAAAGCTTTTCAATCGATCTCGCTTTGGAGATCGATCTGTCGGATGCCGCGCGCTCGGACAAGGTCGTGGATACGGTGTCCTACGATAAGGTCGCCGAATGCGCGAGCAAGGCGTTTTGCGCCAAGCCTTACAAGCTGATCGAAGCCGCCGCCGGCAGCGTGGCCAACGCCGTGCTGGCGGAATTCCCGCGGGTGATGTCTGTCGAGGTCACCATTCACAAGCCGCATGCGCCGATTGCCGCCATATTCAGTGACGTCGGCGTGACGCTGATACGCAAGCGCACCAGATGACCGAGGCGCTGCTAGCGCTCGGCGGCAATGTCGGCGACAGCCGGGCGATCCTCAACCGCGCCGTGACCCTGCTGTGTGAGCGCGGCGACATCGTGCTCAAAGTGCGCTCGGCCGACTACCTGACGCCGCCCTGGGGTTTCAAATATCAGGCGCCCTTCGTCAATCTCGCCGTCCTGGTCGAGACCGCGCTCTCGCCCCGCGACCTGCTGGCGCGCGCTCAGGCGGTCGAGTTGCAACTCGGCCGCGACCGGGCCCACGAGAAGCGCTGGGGTCCGCGCACCTGCGACATCGACATCATCGCCTATGACGATCTGGAAATCGACGAACTTGGGCTGACCTTGCCGCACCCGCGGCTGTTCGAGCGCGCCTTCGTGTTGCGGCCGCTGGCCGAGATCGTGCCGGACCGCGTGATCGCCGGCAAAACAGTGCGCGAAGCCGTAGCCGCCGTAGATACCGCCGGAATCAAGCGCCTGCCGCCTGAACCCTGACGCGAGCAATGCGGGCACGCAATTTGCTTCAATTCGTGAGTGCGATAGCGCCGCTGCGCCGACTATGCCAATTTCGGACGCCATGACCGACGAACTGCCTCTCGCGACCGAATTTCCGCCCGCCACCGAGGCGGAATGGCGCAAACTCGTCGATGCGGCGCTCAAAGGCGCCTCGTTCGACAAGAGACTGGTGAGCCAGACCTATGACGGCCTGCGGGTCGAGCCGCTCTATCCGCGTGCCGCGGGCGTAAGCCCTATCGCCGGCCGGACGCCGGGCGCGGCCTGGACCCTGATGCAACGGGTCGACCATCCCGATCCGGTGGCCGCGAACAAGCAGGCGCTCGACGACCTGATGAATGGCGCCACCGGCCTGACGCTGGTGTTTGCCGGCTCGCTCAACGCCAATGGCTATGGACTGGAGGCGACGCCAACGGTGCTCGAGCGCGTGCTCAAGGACATCGAGCTCGATGCCGGCATCACGATCGATTTCAACGTCAGCCAGGCAACGCGCACGGCCGTGCAGCACTTTGCGGCGCTGGTGAAAGAGCGGAAAATCGCACCGAGCGCCGTCGGCTTGCGCGCCGCGCTCAATCCGCTCGGCGGCTTTGCCGCATCCGGCACAAGCCCGCGGCCGTGGAGCAATCTGTCGACCTATTTCGCAGGCATCGTGCGCGAATTGGCCGAGCAGGGATTTTCCGGGCCGTTTGCAGTGGCCGATGGCCGCGTCATCCACAATGCCGGCGGCTCGGAAGCGCAGGAACTGGCCTTCGCGATTGCCAGCGCAGTTGAGTATCTGCGCGCGCTCGAAGCCGGCGGCGTTCCCCTCGATGCCGCGCGCGGCATGATCTATTTCCGGCTGTCGGCCGACGCCGACGAATTCGTTACCATCGCCAAATTTCGCGCGTTGCGGAAACTCTGGGCGCGCGTCGAGCAGGCCTGCGGCCTGACGCCAAAGCCCACGTATGTCGCCGCTGAGACGGCGTGGCGGATGATGACCAGACGCGACGCCGACGTGAACATGCTGCGCATGACGCTCGCGGTTGCCGCTGCCGGGCTTGGAGGCGCCGACAGCATCCTCGTCTTGCCGCACACCGCGCCGCTCGGCCTGCCCGATGCGTTCGCGCGCCGTGTCGCGCGCAACACGCAACTCGTTCTGCTGGAAGAATCCAATCTGGCGAAAGTCAGCGATCCGGCAGCGGGCGCAGGCGCCATCGAAAACCTGACCAGCCAGTTCTGCGCCATCGCCTGGACGCAATTTCAAGAGATCGAAGCCGCCGGCGGCGCCTGGGCCGCGCTCGAACGCCGCGTCATCCAGCGCAACGTCGCGGCCGTGCGTGGTGAGCGTCAGAAGGCCGCGGCGCGACGCAAGGACGCCATCACCGGCACCAGCGAGTATCCCAATCTGCGCGAGAAGCAGCCTGCCGTGCTCAATGTCTCGCCGGTCGTTCTGCCGAAAGAAAGCGAAGTCGCCCTCTCCACTGAGGCGCTGCCGCGCATCCGCCTGGCCGAACCGTTCGAGGCGTTGCGCGACGCCTCCGACCGCATGATCGCCAAGACGGGTTCACGGCCGAAGGTGTTTCTGGCGACGCTCGGCAAGCTGCCCGAATTCACCGCGCGTGCGATGTTTGCCAAGAACTTCTACGAGGCCGGCGGCATCGAGGCGCCGATGCATGACGGCTTCAAGGATCAGGCTGAGATGCTGGCGGCGTTCAAGGCGTCCGGCGCCAAGCTCGCCTGTCTGTGCTCAACGGACAAAGTTTATGCCGTTGAGGGTGCCGACTCCGCCACGGCGCTGGCCGCCGCCGGCGCCACCGTCCATCTCGCGGGGCGGCCGGGCGATCTGGAGGCCGCTTTGCAGCAGGCCGGCGTCAAAACCTTCATATTCATGGGCTGTGACGTGGTTTCGACCTTGCAGGCCGCGCATGTTATTCTGGGGGGCAAATGAGTCAGATCCCTAACTTCGCCACCGTCGATTTCGCCGAAGCCGCGCCCGCCCCGGCCGCCAGCACGGCCAAGCCCTGGATGACGCCGGAAGGCATTCCGGTAAAGCCGGTCTACGGCGAGGACGATCTTTCCGGCATCGACTTCCTCGATACTTTTCCCGGCAAGGCGCCCTTCCTGCGCGGCCCTTATCCGGCGATGTACGCGGCGCAGCCCTGGACCATCCGGCAATATGCCGGCTTCTCGACCGCGGAAGATTCCAACGCCTTCTACCGGCGCAATCTCGCCGCCGGGCAAAAGGGCCTGTCGATCGCCTTCGATCTCGCCACCCATCGCGGCTATGACAGCGATCATCCGCGCGTCGCCGGCGACGTCGGCATGGCGGGCGTGGCCATCGATTCCATCTACGACATGCGCACGTTATTCTCCGGCATCCCGCTCGACCAGATGAGCGTGTCGATGACCATGAACGGCGCCGTGCTGCCGGTGCTGGCGCTCTATGTCGTCGCGGCGGAAGAACAGGGCGTGCCGCACGCCAAGCTGTCGGGCACGATCCAGAACGACATTCTCAAAGAATTCATGGTGCGCAACACCTACATTTATCCGCCGGCGCCGTCCTTGCGCATCATTTCCGACATCTTCGCCTATACGTCTACCGAAATGCCGAAGTTCAATTCGATTTCGGTGTCCGGCTATCACATGCAGGAAGCCGGCGCGACGCAGGATCTCGAACTCGCTTACACGCTCGCCGACGGCGTCGAATATGTCCGTGCGGGCTTAAAGGCCGGGCTCACCATCGACCAGTTTGCGCCGCGCGTGTCGTTCTTCTGGGCGATCGGCATGAACTACTTCATGGAAATCACCAAGATGCGCGCAGCGCGCATGATCTGGGCGAAGCTGATCAAGCCGTTCAATCCGCAGGACGCACGCTCGCTGTCGCTCCGCACGCATTGCCAGACCTCGGGCTGGTCGCTCGCGGCGCAGGACGTGTTCAACAACGTATCGCGCACCATGATCGAGGCGATGGCGGCAACCCAAGGCCAGACCCAGTCGCTGCACACCAACGCGCTCGACGAGGCACTGGCGCTGCCGACCGATTTCTCCGCCCGCATCGCCCGCAATACCCAGATTGTCTTGCAGCAGGAAGCCGGCGCCACACGCATCGTCGATCCGTGGGGCGGCTCGTATTATGTCGAGAAGCTGACCTATGAGCTGGCGCGCAAAGCCTGGGCGCATATTGAGGAGGTCGAGGCGCTCGGCGGCATGACCAAGGCGATCGAGGCCGGCATTCCGAAGCTGCGCATCGAGGAAGCCGCCGCCAAGACCCAGGCCCGCATCGACGCCGGCGTTCAGTCGGTGATCGGCGTCAACAAATATCAGCCGACCGAGGAGGCGCCGATCGACGTGCTCAAGGTCGACAACACCGCCGTGCGCAATATGCAGCTCGACAAGCTCAAGCGGCTGCGCGCCGAGCGCGATCCTGCCAAATTGCAGGAAGCGCTCGACGCGTTGACCCGCGCAGCGACCGGCAACGGCAATCTGCTGGAGCTGGCCATCGATGCGGCGCGCGCGAAAGCGACCGTTGGCGAGATTTCCATGGCGCTGGAGAAGGTCTATGGCCGCCACCGCGCCGAGATCAAAGCCATCACCGGCGTCTACATGCGGGAGGTCGGCAAAGGAGGAACAATGACCGGCGCCGTCGAACGCGTGCGCGTTGCCGTCGAAGCTTTCGAGGCCGCCGAAGGGCGCCGCCCTCGCCTGCTGGTCGCCAAGATCGGCCAGGACGGCCACGACCGCGGCCAAAAAGTCATCGCCTCGGCCTTCGCCGATCTGGGCTTCGACGTCGATATCGGGCCGCTGTTTGCGACGCCGCAAGAAGCAGCGCGCCAGGCGGTCGAGAACGACGTCCACATTCTCGGCGTGTCGTCGCTCGCCGCCGCGCATCTGACGCTGGTGCCTGAACTGAAATTAGAACTGGCCAAGCAAGGCCGCGACGACATCATGATCGTGGTCGGCGGCGTGGTGCCGCCACAGGATTACGACGCGCTGAAGAAGTCGGGCGCCGAGGCGATCTTCCCGCCCGGCACGGTGATCTCGGAAGCGGCCGAGAAGCTGCTCAAGACGCTGCACCACCGCTTGGGCCATGACCAGCAGGCGGCGGAGTGAAACGCTGGCCGTGCCGCGAGCCCTGATGCCGCCACGCACTCAGCCCGCTTCCGACCTCGCCAACGGCATTCGCGCGGGCAGAATGGCGCCCACCATCCTCATCACAGGCTTCGGACCCTTCCCCGGCGCGCCGTTCAATCCGACCGGTCCGCTGGTGAGTAAGCTCGCGCGGAAACGTCTGGCAGGCACCAAAATCGTCACGCACATTTTCGAGACCAGCTACGCCGCCGTCGACCGCGACCTGCCCAAGCTGCTGAAGCGCCACAGACCGGACGCGGTGCTGATGTTCGGGCTGGCGACACGCGCCCGTATCGTCCGCATCGAGACGCGCGCCCAGAACGCACTGGCGCAGCTACCCGACGCGGCGGGCCAGACGCCGCGGCGAGCTGCCATCGCCGCCGGCAGACCTGCGGCAGCGCCGATGGCCGTGCCGTCGCAACGGCTGCTGAGAGCGGTTCGCAAGGCCGGCGTGCGGGCCAGGCTGTCGCGCGATGCCGGACACTATCTGTGTAACTACCTGTGCTGGCACGCGACCGAAGCCGCCACGCGGAAAAACGGCCCTCACCTCGCCGCCTTTGTGCACGTGCCGTTGGTGAACGAAAAGCCGGGCAAGAAGGGCGGCACAAAAACCAGAAAGCTAACCCTCGACGATCTGATCCGCGCTGGCGAAGCGGTTCTGGCCGAAGTCGCCGCGGCCATTTCGTGTTGAGCATGATCTACCCGAACTTTTCGGGATCATGCTTTGCCACGTTTAGGCCGGAAAGCGTCCCTATCTAGACGCCATGCCCTCCCGCCGTTTCAAACGCCGCACCCTCATGATCCTAGCGATATTCGCGATTTTCCTCGTTCCTTTGCTGGCCCGTGCCGCGCTTTATGCCGCCGGCAGCGGCCCGCGCAGCTATCGCGACGCCGACTGGTCGAGCACCGGCGCGCTGCCGCATGCGCGGCAGTTCGAGCCCGCCCGCGTTGTCGTCTTCACGGGCACCACCGGGGCCTGGAAGGGCGTGTTCTCGGTCCATAGCTGGATCGTGTTCAAGCGCGCAGGCGCGAAAGACTGGACCCGTTACGACGTGGTCGGCTGGGGCTCGCCGGTGCGCACCAATGGCTGGCCGGCCGACGGCCGCTGGTATGGCAACATGCCGGTGGCGATTGCCGACGTGTCGGGGCCGGATGCTGCAAAAATGATTCCGAAGATCGAAGCCGCTGTGCGCGACTACACCTACGCCCAAGCCGGCGATTACCGCATCTGGCCCGGCCCCAACAGCAACAGCTTCGTCGCCGCCGTGCTGCGCGCGGTGCCTGAACTCGACGTGATGCTGCCGCCGAACGCGGTCGGCCGCGATTTCCGCGGCGGCTTCTATGCAGGCCTGACCGACAGCCGCACCGGCGTCGAACTCAATCTCAACGGTTTTGCCGGCATCAAGCTGGCCTGGGCCGAAGGCATCGAGGTCAACCTGCTCGGCCTGGTCGCCGGGCTCGACCTGCGCCATCCGGCGCTGAAGCTGCCGGGATTCGGAAGAATTGGCGTTGATGCCCCGATCGGCACCGCGCACGCCAAATAGTGCATGATCCCGGAAAAGTGAGAACCGGTTTACCTGACAAGATCATGCGCCGATAAATAGTCACAGTATTGTGGCGTGACGTGAGGCCGTGCCGCGTGGCACGATGATGGCGCACTGAGAGAATCTCCAAATGCGCGACATGCTTCCGCTGCTCGACAAGATTTCGTTCTCCGCGATCCGCCGGGCGAAGCTCGATACGCTGCAAATCAATGTCGGCTATCGCTGCAACCAGTCGTGCTTCCATTGCCACGTCAATGCCGGGCCGACGCGCACGGAGGAAATGACCGGCGATGTCGCGGATGTCGTACTGGACTTTATCGAACGGCGACAAATCGCAACGCTCGACATCACCGGCGGCGCGCCGGAGCTGAATGCGCATTTCCGCCGCATGGTGACATCGGCGCGTGAGCTTGACGTCAAAGTGATGGACCGCTGCAACCTCACCATTCTGGAGCAGCCGGACCAGGAAGATCTCGCGGAATTTCTAGCCGCGCATCAGGTCGAGGTCGTTGCCTCGATGCCGTGCTATCTGCAAGACAATGTCGAGCGTCAGCGCGGCAAAGGCGTGTTCGACGCTTCGATCCGCGGCCTGAAGAAGCTCAACGCACTCGGCTATGGCACGAAGCTGCCGCTCAATCTCGTTTACAATCCGCAAGGGCCGTCTCTGCCGCCGGGCCAAGTGGCGCTGGAGGCCGACTACAAGCGCATCCTCGGCGAGAACCACGGCATCGTGTTCAACAAACTTTACGTGTTGGCAAACATGCCGATCCAGCGCTTCGGCTCGACTCTGGTCACCAAAGGCGAGTTCGAAGGCTACATCGATCTGCTGCAGCACGCGCATCTCGACGCCAATCTCGACGGCGTGATGTGCCGCAATCTGATCTCGATCGACTGGCGCGGCTACGTCTACGACTGCGACTTCAATCAGATGCTCGATCTGCCGCTCGGCCACGGCGCCGGCGCGCGCGTCCATCTGTCGGACCTGCTCGACCGGGACATAGCCGGCAGCGATATCCGCGTCGCCGGTCATTGCTACGGCTGCACCGCCGGACAAGGTTCGAGTTGCGGCGGCGCCCTGAAAGAGGCGGCGGAATGAGGAGCGATGCGCCGGCCCTCTCCATCGTCATGCCGGTGCTCGACGAGGCTGCGGATATCGAGGCGGCGCTTGCGGCGCTGAAGCCTTATCGCCAGTGCGGCGTCGAAGTGATCGTCGCCGACGGCGGCAGCACAGACGGCACGCCCGGCCTAGCCCGGACCCACGCCGATCGCGTAGTGACCACGCCGCGCGGACGGAGCTTTCAGATGAATGCCGGCGCGGCCGTTGCGCGCGGCGAAGTGCTATTATTCCTTCATGCCGACACGCGGCTTGCCGAGAATGCCAATCGTCTGGTGCTGGACGGCCTAGCTCGCTCAAATAGCGCCTGGGGGCGCTTCGACGTGACCATCGACGGCGGTGGAATGCTTGGCCTGATTTCTTTCATGATGAACGCGCGCTCGCGCCTGACCGGCATTGCCACCGGCGACCAGGCGATGTTCATGACCCGCGCCGCGTTCGAAGCCGCCGGCGGCTTTCCCGCGATTGCACTGATGGAAGACGTGGCGCTGTCGGCGCGGCTCAAGCGCCTGAGCAGACCGCTTTGCCTTCGCGCGCGCGTCACCACCTCGCCGCGGCGCTGGCACAAGCAGGGAGTCGTTCGCACCGTGCTGCTGATGTGGTCGTTGCGGCTGCGATATTTCTTCGGCGCCGATCCGGCAAAGCTGGCGCAGGACTACGGCTATGCGGAACGCTGAATGACAAGGTTGGTGTTTACGCCCCGACGGCCGCGGGCGCCCAGAGCTTAGGGCCGGCGCGGGCATATTGCACCGGCCGTGCCACCTCGGCGCCGAGCGCCTTGGCGGCGTGCCAGCCCCAATGCGGATCGTCGAGGAAACAGCGCGCCATCGCCACCATGTCGACATCGCCCTTGGCGACGATCTGCTCGGCTTGGTCGGGCTTCACGATCAGCCCGACGGTGCGCACCGGAATGCCGGCTTCTTTTTTGACGCGTGTTGCGATCGGGACGTTGAAGCCAGGCTCGGTCGGATTATGAATGCCGCCGGCGACGCCGCCGGACGACACGCAGATGAAGTCGATGCCTTCGGCCTTGAGCGCCTTGGCGATCGCAACGGCGTCGTCGGGGG
>JANMSH010000230.1:0-2223 GCA_031389105.1 Hyphomicrobiales bacterium | reverse complement strand
TTTTCGGTGCGCTGAGTTTTGCCTCAATTGGCCGTTTCGATCCGTACTGAGACGCCCATTTTCGATATGCTGGGTCGAGTGTCGGCTTTACTTTTTCTGTTCCGCTAGCAATCGAATTTTAATTCCCTCGGCGGCCAATGGAGCAAGATCAATTAGAAATTTTCCATCGAGATATGGATCGACAATAAAGATATCTTTGTTTGCCAGTTCAAAAATTTTTGACACCGCAGAAAATGCATCGAATGTATTTTTCGCTGGAATGAACGCGCCCTGTAAAGATGCGGGAGCGGCCAGTTCCGCGACCGCGAGCGCTCTATAGACGATAGCGATAATATCTTCCGGGCCGTGCGCGTCTAGCAATGATCGCGCTTGCTTAAATTCAATATCGCCTATTGCGCCTTCGGCCTCGGCTACCAAAGCGCTGGCGCGGCCGAGCCATTGATGTTGTTCGGGTGTTTTTTGACCAAACTCAGGCATTGTTTCGATCAGCCGGCGCAGCGCCGTGTGAAGCGCTTCCGGCGACATTGTGTGAACTGGATTTTGGCCATCGCCTCAGACCTTTAGGTTTGCAAACCGACGGTCAGTTGAAATACGACAAAAATCCCGGTGTTCATTGTGTGTTAAAAAACTGGCTGGGGGACTAGGATTCGAACCTAGATTGACGGAGTCAGAGTCCGCAGTTCTACCGTTGAACTATCCCCCAACGGATCGGTCGATTGCCGCCGGGTCGCCGTAAGGCCCTGACATGCGGCAATTCGGCCGATTTGACAAGTCCGGGCGTACAGAGCCGGAACCGGTTCCGTTCACCGGCCAGGGCCGTCAATCACGCGGCTTTCCGCGGCAAACTCACGACCGTCAGTATTGACAGCAGGGCGAATGCGGCCACTGCCACGAACACCAGTTGCGGGCTGCCGTGGTCCATGATGGCGCCGAAAATCAACGGTGAGACGATGCCGGCGATATTAAAGCCTGTGGTGACGAAGCCGAACACCTTGCCGAACTCGCCGGGCGGGGTGATGTCGCGCACGATCATGTCGCGCGACGGCATGATGACGCCGTAAAAAAAGCCGAACGCGATCATCACCGCAAACAGCAGCACGGTGCCGAGATCGAATTGCGCGACCAGCGACGCGGTCAGCGCCATGCCGGCAAGGCCCAGCGCTGCCACCCAAGCGTGGCGCGCAAAGCGCGTGGCGATCACGCCGCCGACCAGCACGCCGAAGGCCGACAACAGCAGCAATGCGGACAGCGCGCCGTTGGCGATGGCCGGCGGCGTGCCGTAGAGCGCGCCGAGCGCGACCACGGAATAGTTGAACATGCCGCCGCTGATCATCGCGAGCAGGATGAAGAAGAAAAGATTCATCAAAATAGGCGCGCTCAACAACAGACGCCAGCCGCCCGGCGATGTGTCGGCGGCGGTGCGCGGCGCTGCCTGGTGAACCGGCGCGTTGTCGCGCACCAGCATCATGACGGCTGCGACCGCAAAGCCGAACAGGCCGGCGCCGATGAAGGCGCCGCGCCAGCCCCAGACACTTTGCATCATCAAGAGGCTGGCCGGCGCCACCGCCGAGCCAAGCATGCCGGCAAAGGTGTGGATCGAATACGCCTGACCGATCCGCTCGGCGGAAACGTGCTGCGACAGCAACGCGTAGTCGGCCGGGTGATAGACCGTGTTGCCGACACCGGCGAGGCCGAACATCGCCACCAGCACCCAGAACGAATCCACTAGCCCGACAATCACGAAAGCGCTGGCGCCGATCAGCAATCCGATGATCAAGATAATGCGCGCACCCAGCCAGTCGACCAGAAACCCGGCCGGGGTCTGCAGCGTCGCGGTCACGATATTGAACGCGGCGAACGCCAGGCCGATCTCGGTGTAGCTCACGTTATAGGCGTCGCGCACGAACGGCAGCAGCGGCGCCAAGGTCAAAATGTAGTAGTGCGAGACGAAATGCGCGGCGCTGACCACGCCCACAAGCCGGGTGTGGGACGTGCGGTCCTCGACCAGAATTTCGGTCGCTTGCGTCATTGTTAGGGCGCCTTGGTCTGTATGGCTACGACGCCTTCGGTTGTTTCGCCTTGGCGTCTTTGATCGCGTGCCACACGCGCGACGGCGTCATCGGCATTTCGAGATGGCGGATGCCGTAATCCGACAGTGCGTCGACCATGGCGTTTGACACCGCGCAGAGCCCGCCGGTGGTGCCGGCTTCGCCGCAGCCTTTG
>JANMSH010000183.1:0-50802 GCA_031389105.1 Hyphomicrobiales bacterium | reverse complement strand
TCCATCCGCCGGCGCTTTCGCGACGGCGCTGCCGCCGAGATGACCGCCCGCGCCGGCCTGGTTCTCGATGACGATGGTCTGGCCAAGCTCCGGCCCGAGATGCTGCGCCACTGTGCGCGCCAGCAGATCGGCGATGCCGCCGGCGGCGTACGGCACCACGATGCGAATGCTGCGAGATGGAAATTCAGTGCTCTGCGCATTGGCCGCGAGCGGCCACGACAACAGGCCGAGCAACGGCAGCAGGCGAGAAAACATCCGGCTCATTGTGTTGCCTCCCAGGCGAGTTGCGACGCATTTAACATTGTGGATTAATATCTAGCAATATGAGAACGAGACATTTGCCAGCCGGAGTTGAGCGTCATGTCGCCGCGGATTGCCATCTTCACGAAAAATCGCACCAATCCGGCCTACGAGGCCGCGCGGCACGGCGCCGATACGATCGCCTGGCAGCTTGGCGCAACCACCACGCACTATGTGCCGGAGAAGCCCGATAATGCGATCGAGCAGATCGCACTTATAAAAATCGCGATTGCTGAGAAGCCCGACGCAGTGGTGTTCACGCCCGCGCATGAGACCGAGGTCAACGATGCAGCGCTCAGCATCGAAGCCGCGGGCATTCCCGTGTTCAGCTTCGTCACGCGCGCGACCGCGGGGCAGCCTTTGTGCTTCGTAGGCTCCGATGACCGCGCGTTGGGCAAGGACATTGCACGTTATCTGTTCGAGAAGCTCGGCGGGAGCGGCGAGATCGCCATTTTCGAAGGCACACCGGCCTCCGCGACCAGCCACGCGCGCTACAAGGGATTTCAGGACGCGCTGGCCGACTATCCGGACATCAAGGTGCGAATGTCGGTGTGCGGCGAATACCAGCGCGATGTCGCACGCAAGGTTTTCCTGGCCAACGCGGAAAAGCTGAAAGGCGTCGACGCTATTTTGTGCGCCAACGACGTCATGGCGCTGGGCGTGCTGGATGAGTTGCCGGCAAAGGGCGGCGCGCGTCCGCTGGTGGTGGGCATCAACGCCATTCCGCAGGCGATCAAGGCCATCGCCGCAGGCGACCTGCTGGCCACGGTCAATTTCGACGCCATGACCATGAGCGCGATCGCGACCGAGGCCGCCATCCGGCATCTGCGCGGCGAAAAAGTGCCGCGCCAGATCATGCTGCCGGTGCGGGTCATCGACGCCAGCAACTATGCGAAACTGGACAAGCCGTTCCAGGCGCGCACCTGCCTGAGCTGGCAAGAAGTATTGGATACATCGTCGGTCACTTGAAGGCTGGCCCCCGCCGTGCCTCACAAACTCCACATTGCAACCGGCTAATTCGATAGGCCGCGCGGACATTTCATCGCTGCGCCGTTGGCCGGGCGCTGCAACTTGCCGAGCGGGCCATGACAACCAAGACAAGTTCTGTCCCATGGGGCGTCGTAGTGATGGCTCTTGTGGGGCTCATCGGCGCTCTTCAAGCGCAAGAAAGCCCGCGCGATCTCGGCAAAGACGCATCCAAGCAGCAAACACGCACCGAACCGCGCGAAGCCAAAGGCGTGCTGCGGCTGCTGCCGGCCGACGCCGTCACCGAGCACTCCATCGACACCGCACGCGGCAAGATCGCTTACACCGCGACCGCCGGCACGCTGCCCTTCTTCGACCAGTCCGGCGACCAAAGCGCCGCGGTGTTCTACACCGCCTATGTTGCCAGGGATTTCTCCAGCACGCGCGCAACACCGAATCGCCCTGTGACCTTCGTCTTCAACGGCGGCCCCGGCGCCGCTTCCGCTTTCCTGCATCTCGGTCTGGTCGGCCCGCGCGTGCTCGATCTCGGCCCGCAATCGCACGACGCCGCACGCGCAGAGCTGCGCAACAACCCGGACACCTGGCTCGCTTTCACCGACCTTGTACTCATTGATCCCATTGGGACAGGCTGGAGCCGTACCACCAAGCCAGACGACGCCAAAGGTTTCTGGAACGTCGCCAGCGACGCCGGCGCCATGGCCAAGGCCATCGCGCTTTATATCGCGCACAACAACCGCACGGCATCGCCAAAATATCTGCTGGGCGAGAGCTATGGCGGCTTCCGCGCCGCCAAGACGGCGCGCGCGCTGCAACGCGAACAGGGCATCGCCATTAACGGCATCGTGATGGTGTCACCTTTCCTGGAAGGGTGGTTGACCTTCGGCAATGACAGTTCGGCGCTGCACGCGGCGCTGCGGCTGCCGTCGCTCGCCGCGGCCGAACTCGAGCGGAAGAACGCTTTCACACCCGAGGCGCTGGCGGCGTCGGAGAAATTCGCCATGACCGAATATCTGACGACCATCGCGGCCGCGCCGCCCAAAGGCGCTGCCGCCGAAGCGTTCTACGGCAAAGTCGCGCAGATCACCGGCATGCCACTGGACGCGGTGAAAAAATCCGGCGGCTTCATCTCCGACGACTACGTGAAAAATCTGCGTGCCGCCGACGGAAAGATCGTCAGCCGTTACGATGCCGGCTTCGCAGTCGACGATCCGTTTCCGGAGCAGCGCTCATCGCGCGGCAACGATCCGATCCTCGACGGCGTCACCCGCGCCTATGGCGGCGCGATGGCGTCCTACGCGCGCAACGAACTGGGTTTCAAGACGGAGATGACCTATTTGCTTCTCGCGGGCGACGTCACCGGCGGCTGGGACTGGAAAGGCGGCCGTTATCAGGCGAGCAGCGAGGACGATCTGCGCGTGCTGCTCGCTTTCAGTCCCTCGTTCCGGCTACTCATCGCGCACGGCACCGCCGACATGGTCACTCCCCACGGGGCGACGCGCTATGTGCTCGACCATCTGCCGCCGCTCGATCCTCCGGGGCGCGTGCAGCTCAAACTCTATCGCGGCGGCCACATGCTCTATATGGACCCGGCGTCGCGCAAGGCGTTCAGCAATGATGCGGCTGCGTATTACAAGGGTGGGGAGTAGCTTTCTCGCGCGTCACCCTTCGCTCTCTCTCCACTTGGGGGAGAGAGAAAGAAAGCGACCGCACCCCTTAGTGGCCATAAAACTCTAGCACATCGAACCCTACCCAGCGGTCGACCATATAAATCAGGCCGCGGTCGTCGAGCACGACGTCGTTGCTCTGCGGCGCGGATCGGCCGCCGGCCGGATCCGGAATAAAGAAGCCGACCTCACGCGGCGATGACGGATCGGCGACATCGACGATGCGCAGGCCGGCCGAGAACCACACCGCATGGATCAGTGTGCTCGTCGGGCGCTCGTGAAACTGATGCGCGCCGAAGCGCACGCCCGGCGTGCGCGCGAATGGCGAATCGATTTCGCTGACCTCGAACAAGCCTAGCGGCTTCACATTCGCCAGATCGGTGACGTCGAAGGTCGCCATACCGGCGTGCGGCCGGCCGCGGCGCGCCTGCTCCTCGTTCGCATTCTGTGCGTGATCTTCTTCGTCGATGGTGAGCGCGATGCGCCGTCCGCCGACCTCGACCGGCACCGGCATCACGGTATGCGTCGGCTCGGGAAACGGCGGGTGATAGTTGTATGACGCCACAGTCTTCGGCTTGGCGATGTCGGCGATATCGACGACGCGGAATCCGCCGTGCCAGCAGCTCGCCCACATTTCATTGCCAAAACGCAACGCGTGGTGCAGGCGATACCGCTTGCCGGACCATGCCGGCGTTTCGCCGGCGGCGATGTTCTGCCCCGGCATCCACCAGCGCGACACTTCCTGCGGTTTCGCCGGATTTCTCATATCGTAGGTGACAAGAATGTTGCCGACGAAGCCTTCCATCTCGGTCGAGATGTAGGCGTAGCGCGCGTCCATATCGAAGCGGTGGACGCCGATGCCGCCGGTCAACTGATGATGGATCAGCTTGGGCTTGGACGGATCGGCGACGTCGTAAATGCGGAAGCCGCCGTTGCGATAGGGCTGCTTCTCCGCGGCCTCGATCTCGACGATGTCAGCCTCGGTGATGTTGAGCCGCACCGCCAGTTCGGCGCGAGTCGGCTCGCGGCCGAACGCGGCGGAGAGTTCGCGGCGTACGCCCGGCATCTGCTCGGCGCGGCGCCCGATCGGCGTCGGATTGCGCTCATGGTTGACCACCATGATGTCACCGGCGACGCGCACCTTGTGGCTGTGCGAGGCCGGATCGTCGAGCGTGACCGTCGCCACCAGTTTCGGATTGGACGGGTCGGCGATATCGACGATCGAGGTGCCGAGGCTCTCCTTGTTCGGGATGTGCCCGACATAGGCGAACTTGCCCGAAACGGTCACCTGACCGGCGCCGGGCAGGTCGAGATGGCCGAGGCGCCGCACATTGCGCGCAGCCGCGCCGTTCGGACGATCAATCTTACTCATAATTTTTTATTCCACCGTCGCGCCGGAGGCTTTCACGATAGCCGTCCATTTCGGAATTTCGGCCTTGATGTAGGCGGCGAATTGCTCCGGCGTGTCGCCGACGATATCGACGCCAAGCCGGCCGAGCGAGTCCTGCACCCCCGGGTCCTGCAACGCCTTGATCGCCGCGGTGTGCAGCTTCTTGAGCACGTCGGGCGGCGTGGCGGCGGGCGCGACCAGTCCGTGCCAGGTGCTGGCTTCGAAGCCTTTCAAGCCGGCTTCGTCCATGGTCGGCAGATCGGGCAGCACGGCGGTACGCTTGAGCGTGGTCACGGCCAGCGCCCGCACCTTGCCGCCTTTGATGTGACCCAGCACCGACGCCGCGGTGGCGAACATCATCTGTTCATGACCGGCGATCACGTCTTGGAGGGCCGGCGCCGCGCCCTTGTACGGCACGTGCACGATGTTGACCTTGGCTTCGCTCTTGAACAATTCACCGGCGAGATGCGCTGCTGCGCCGTGCCCGGACGAGGCGTAATTGATCTTGCCGGGCTGTGCCTTGGCGAGCGCAATCAATTCCATCAGCGACGTTACCGGCACATTCGGATTGACCACCAGGATATTGGCCTGCGTGCCGATCAGCGTGATCGGCGCAAAATCCTTCTGCGGGCTGTAGCTGATTTTTTTGTACAACGCTTCGTTGGTGGCGAGGATGCTGTTGTTACCCATCAGCAGCGTGTAGCCGTCGGGCGCCGCATGCGCGACCGCGTCGGCGGCAATGTTGCCGCCGGCGCCGGGGCGATTCTCGATGACGACAGGCTGGCCGAGCAGTTGCTCCATCTTCTTGCCGACGATGCGGGCCAGCACATCGCTGGGGCCGCCGGGCGTGAACGCCACCACCAGCATGATCGGCCGTGCGGGATATTGAGCGGCTGCGGGCGTGGCGAACGCCAGCATGGCGACGACAAGCGCGAGAAAGAACACGCGAATGGCGGGATTGGTCATGGTGATTCTCCGGCTTGGCGTTCATTCAATCGAGGCGTTGCCGCTGTGGCAAGCGGGTTGGCCGCGGGGGCAGAGTTGCATTTTTCGATTGCGGCATGTCACAAACCACAGACCATGAGCATTTTCAAAGAGCCGAAGATCGACTGTCACGCGCATGTGTTCGATCCGGTCCAATTTCCGTATGGCAAGGACATCGAATACCACCCGCGCGGCCAGGAAATGGGCACGCCGGCGCAATATGCCCAGGTGATGAAAACCTATGGCGTCGGCTACGCGCTGCTGGTGCAGCCGAACTCCGGCTATGGCAGCGACAATCGCTGCATGATCGACGCGATCGCGCAGAGCGACGGCCGGCTTAAAGGCATCGCCATCATCGACTTCGACGCCGATCTGGCGGCGCTGCGCGACTACAAACGCCAGGGCGTTATCGGCGCGGCGTTCAATCCGACATTCCACGGCATCGATTATTACCGGCGCGCGGAAGGCTTGATCGCGCGGCTCGCCGAGCTCGATATGTTTCTCAACCTGCAATGCGAGCACGACCAGTTGTCGCTGTTCGTGCCATGGATCGAAGCGATGCCAATCAAGGTATTGATCGACCATTGCGGAAGGCCAACGCCGGAGGCGGAATTCGATCAGCCGGGATTTCAGACGCTGCTGCGTATCGCCAAGACGGAGCGCGTCAGCGTTAAGATTTCGGGCTATTCGAAATTCGCCAGGCGGCCCTACCCGTTCGAAGACGCGTGGCCCTATGTGCGCGCCATCGTTGATGCCTTTACGCTCGAGCGCTGCCTATGGGCGTCGGACTGGCCTTACCTGCGTGCGCCGGAGCGGCAGGACTACGGGCCGCTGGTCGAGCTTATCGAGACGCTGTTTCCCGACCCGCTCGATCGCCGCGCGCTGTGCTGGGATACGCCGCGGCGGCTGCTTGGATTTCCGTGAAGACACGGCCGAGCATGACCAATACCGGACCCGGTAAATCTGCTTGCGCGATGCGGACGGACAACGCGCCGATCGGCGCGGCAACGACCCGCTGATCAGGCCGCGTCGCGCGCGAGATCACAATCGCGGGCGTCTGAGGGTCGAGGCCTTCGGCGGTGGCCTTGGCGACGAGCGCTGCAAGCGTTTTCACCGGCATGTAGATCGCGGTCGTCGTTGTGGGGTCGACCAGACTGCGCCAGTCGATGTCGGTCGGCAGTTGGCCGCTCCGCGCGTGACCGGTAACGTATTGCAGGCGGCGGGAGTTATCGCGGTCCGTCAGCGGAATGCCGAGCCTTGCCGCCGCACCCTGCGCCGCGCTGATGCCCGGCACGATATCGACGGCGATATTCGCGGCCTTGCAGGCATCGATCTCTTCGGCGGCGCGGCCGAAGATCAACGGATCGCCGCCCTTGAGACGAACAACGCGCTTGCCCTGCTTCGCCAGACTGACCATCAGCGCATTGATGTCATTCTGCTTGCACGACGGGCCGAAGCCGGTCTTTCCGACCAGCATTTTGCGCGCTTCGCGACGGGCAAAATCGAGCACATCGCGTGACACCAGATCGTCGAACAGGATGACGTCGGCCGATTGAAGCGCGCGCACCGCGCGTAACGTCAAAAGCTCTGGATCGCCCGGCCCTGCTCCCACAAGCGTCACCGAGCCGTTCTCGACAGCGGCACCGAGACCTTTGACCTCCGCAACGAAGCGCGCGAAATCAGCCTCGGTCGGACCGCTCTCCGGATTGGCGACCGCATGCGCGGTGAACACCTGCCAGAACTTGCGGCGCGCGACGAACGAGAGACGCGACTCCTTGACCTTCGAGCGCCAGCGTCCGGCAGCCGCGGCCCAATTGGCAAAGCCGTTCGGCAGCAACGCTTCGAGCTTGGCGCGGATGGCCTGCGCGAACACCGGCGCGGCGCCGTCGGTTGAAATACCAATGACGAGGGGCGAGCGGTTAACGATGGCGCCGAATGAAAAATCGCAGAACGCCGGTTTGTCGATCACGTTGACCGGCACGCTGGCGGCACGGGCTGCGGCGGCGAACACAGCCGCACCATCATTGTCCTCGAAGGCGCCGATGGCGACGGCCGCGCCGCGAATGTCGTCGGGCGTCCACGCGCGCTGGATGATAACGATCTCCCCGCGCGGCGCATCGGCCGCGACCTGGCTCATCTCCTCGGAGATTTCTTCGGCATAGACTTCAACCCGCGCGCCGGCCGCCGACATCAGCTCGGCCTTCCAGGCCGCGGCGTGGCTGCCGCCGGCCAATACGCAACGCTTGCCGTCAAGCGCGAGGAACACCGGCAAGCGCGCCAGCGGCGCCATTCTTTCCGGCCTTGCTTCAAGCGGTTTGCGCGACACGCTCATTGTCTCCAACCTTCTGGCTCACGATCTTCTTCAACTCCGGCAGGCACGACCCGCAATTGGTGCCGGCGCGCAGCGCCTTGCCGATCTCGTCGACATTCGCCGCTGCGCCGCTGTCGAGCGCCGCGCGAATGGTATTGAGCCCGACGCCGAAGCAGGCGCAGATCACCGGCCCGGGATCGGCCATGCCGTCGGTCGATTTGCCCGACAGCACTGCGCGCCGCTGCGCATCGCCGACGCTCTCGGCCTCGAACAGCGCTTTCACCGTGTCCCACTGCGGCGCGGCTTCGGCCGGGCCGATGAACAGCGCGCCGGTCAGCCGGCCGTCGACGAAGGCTGCCATGCGATAGCTGCCGCGCAGGCCGTCGACATATTCCGCGATCTCCGCATCGGCACCGAACATATCCTTGGCGTGCTCGCGCCAGGCCTCCGGCATCTCGTTGCTCGCCAGAAGCCAGCCCGCGCCATTGGCGACCGTCACCTTCGACCACCAGGTGCCACCGGGCATCGCCAGCGGCGCCCGCGCCAGCGCGAAGCCGCGCGTAGCGAAAGCCACCGGTTCGATGCGGACCGGTGTTGCCTTGGCCTCAGGCTGCCCCGAATACGGATCGTTGGCCGGCGCGACCAGATCGCCGATGCGCGCCGAAGATGCGGTCTCGGCGCTCCAGTGGATCGGCGCGAACAGCGAGCCGCTCTGCTGGCCTTCGCTGAATTTCACCTTCAGCACGCAGGCGCCGTGCGGCGAGCGCAGCCGGCCAAAACCGCCGTCGGTGACACTGAGCTTTTCGGCATCCGCCGGATGCACCTCGACGAACGGCTCCGGCAGATGCGCGCCGAGCCGTGGGCTCAAACCCGAACGCGTCATGGTGTGCCACTGGTCGCGGATGCGGCCGGTGTTGAGCCGCAGCGGGAAGTCTTTCGACAGGTCGGCAAACGGCGCGGGGCGTTGCGGCGCGATCAGCTTTGCCTTGCGGTCCGGCGTGAAGAAGCCGCCCGCAGCAAAGAAGCGCGTGTCGCCTTTCGCCGCTCCAGCGCGCGCCGGCCATTGCACCGGATCGAGCGCGTTGAAGGCATCGTCGTCGAGCGCCGCCAACGCGCCGATGTCGAAATCGCGCGTCCCCTCGTTTTCGAAGGCCGACAGCGCGGCATGCTCGCGAAACACCGCCGCCGCCGAGTCGAAATGGAACGCATCGGCAAAGCCCATGCGGCGGGCGACCTCGTTGACGATCCACCAGTCCGGCTTGGCCTCGCAGGGCAGCGGCAGAAACGGACGCTGCCGCGAGATGCGTCGCTCGGAATTGGTGACGGTGCCGTCTTTCTCGCCCCACGCCGCGGCAGGCAAAAGAATGTGCGCGCCGGCGGTGACGGTGTCGTTGGACAACACGTTCTCGGACACGACGAACACATCGAGCTTGGCCAGCGCCGCGCGCATCGCGGCAGCGCGCGGCAGCGACACCGCCGGATTGGTCGCCATCACCCACAACGCCTTGATCTTGCCGCGCTCGATCGCCTCGAACATCTGCACGGCCTTGAGGCCCTCGCGCTGCGCCATGGCGCGCGCGTCCCAGAAGCGGCCGACGCGGTCGATGTCGGCGCCGTTGAAATTCATATGCGCCGCAAGCTGATTGGCGAGCCCTCCAACTTCCCGCCCACCCATCGCATTGGGCTGCCCGGTCAGCGAGAACGGCCCCATGCCCGGTCTGCCGATGCGGCCGGTGGCGAGATGGCAATTGATGATGCTGGTGACCTTGTCGGTACCTTGGGCCGACTGGTTCACGCCTTGCGAATAACAGGTGACGACATTCGGCGTGTCACGGAAAAGCTCGAAAAAGCGCGCGACGTCGGTTTCGGCCAGCCCCGAAGCCTTGGCGGTCGCGGCGAGGTCCGGCGCAATCTCGCGCGCGCGCACCAAAGCTTCCGTCAGTCCCGTTGTGTGCGCGTCGACATATTCGTAGTCGAGCGCCAGCGTGTCGGTGAGATGCACCAGTAGGCCCGCGAATAGCGCGGTGTCCATGCCGGGCGCCACGCTGAGGAAGAGATCGGAGTCTTCGACAGTCGCCGTGCGGCGCGGATCGATCACGACGATCTTGGCGCCGCGCGCGCGCTTGTTGGCGACCATCCGCTGATACAGCACCGGATGGCACCAGGCGGCGTTGGAGCCGACGAGAATGATGAGGTCTGCGCAATCGAGATCGGCATAGGTGCCCGGCACCGTGTCGGCACCGAAGGCGCGGCGGTGGCCGGCAACCGACGACGCCATGCACAGCCGCGAATTGGTGTCGACATTGGCCGAACCGATGAAACCCTTCATCAGCTTGTTGGCGACGTAGTAATCCTCGCTCAGCAACTGGCCGGACAAATAGAACGCCACCGAGTCCGGGCCGTGCTTGGCGATGGTGTCGGAAAAACCCTGCGCCACTTTGTCGAGCGCGCTGTCCCACGACGTTCGCATCAGCGATCCGTCGGCTTGCCGCAGCATCGGATGCAGTAGCCGCGTGTCGAGCGCGAGCGTCTCGCCAAGCGCCGAGCCTTTCGAGCACAGCCGGCCGAAATTCGCCAGATGCTCCGGGTCGCCAGCAATCGCCGCGCCGCCACGGCCATCGGGCTTGGCCAGCACACCGCAGCCGACGCCGCAATACGGGCACGTCGTGCGCACCGCGGGCGGATGCTGCGCGGGCGCGTTCATCAGTAGACGTCCTGCTGATAGCGACCGTTCTTCTTCAATTCGGCAACGAACGCGGCGGCATCGGCTGCGCTGCGCGCGCCGTGCTGCGCGACGATGTCGACCAGCGCCAGCTCGACGTCCTTGGCCATGCGTTTGGCGTCGCCGCAGACATAGAGGTGCGCGCCGTCGGTGAGCCAGGACCACAGGTCGCGGCCGACCTCGCGCATGCGGTCCTGCACGTAGATTTTCTGCTCGGCATCGCGCGACCACGCCAGCGTCAACCGCGTCAGGTGACCGCTGTCTTTCATGGACTTGAATTCGTCTTCGTAGAAGAAATCGCAGTTGGAGCGCTGGTGGCCGAAGAACAGCCAATTGCGGCCCGGCGCTTTCACCGCCTCGCGCTCCTGCAGGAAGGCGCGGAACGGCGCCACGCCGGTACCCGGACCGATCATGATCACCGGCACATTGGGATCGGCCGGCAGCGCGAAGGCATGCGCCTTCTGCACATAGACATTGAGCGATGTGCCAGGCTCGATGCGCTCGGCCAGCAAAGTCGAGCAGACGCCGAGCCGGTCGCGCTCGGCGATGCGGTAACGCACGGTATCGACGGTGAGCGCGACGCAGCCGGGTTTGTTCTTGGGCGACGACGAGATCGAATAAAGCCGTGGCTGCAGCGGATCGAGCGCCTCGATGAAGGCTTCGGGATCGGGCCGGATGCCGGGAAATTTCTCGATTGCCGCCAGTACGTCAAGCGTCGGCGCGTCGCCATCCGGGTCTTCGCCGATCGACAGCGCGCGCGCCTTCTTCCGGCGGTCGCCGCCGGTGATGTAGGAGAACAACTGGAATAGCATGTCCGGCGCGGGCGACAGCGACACGCTGTCGGTCAGATATTCGCGCAACGTGCGGCCGCCGATCGGAAAATCCGCCGGCGCGCCGAGCGCTTTGATGACGTTATCGACCAATGCCGGATCGTTCGACGGAAACAGGCCGAAGGCGTCACCGACGGTGTAATCGAGCTTGCATTCGGAGAGATCGAACTCGACGTGCCAGGTTTCCTTTTCGGAGTCTGGCTTGTTGAGCAACGTGCGCGACAGCACCTTGGCCAGCACCGGATTGTCACGCGACGTGCCGGGCGCGGCTTGCGTTGCCGGCGCAGCAGCAGGTTCGGGCGCGGAAGCGGGCTTCGGCACTGCGGCGGCCGGCGCGCTCTTGAGTTCTTCGGCGAGCTTCTTGACCATGCGGGCGGTTTCCTTGCCGCCCGGCACGCACAGATTCAGCCGCTCTTCCTTTCCGGACACGATCGCGCCGGAGTAATTCTTGCAGTCGTAGCCGCACTGGCCGCAATCCTGCTGCGCCATCGCCGCCATCATCTTCCAACGCAGCGGCTTGTCCTCGGCGAGTTTCATGCGCTCGGCAATCGCCAGAGTTTGGTCGTGCCACGGCGCACCGCCGTCATCGTCCTCGGCGCTCTTGGCGCTCGCCGCGCCAGACATCAGCGCCGCGGCCTGGTCGCTCGGCAGCGGCGTGACGCCCGAACCGTCGAGCGCGATCAGCCCGGCGAAAAAGCCGTTAAGCCAGGCGCGCTGATCTTCGGAGAACGGCGCGGTTTCCGGTACCAGCGACGGGATGGGCGACGGCACATTCTGCGTCATGCGGCCCCCTTCTCGAACATGGTCTTCAGCGCATCGACCTCATGGCGGCGCGCAAACGTGAGAAAGGTTTCGTCGCGCGCGGCGCGATGCGCCATGTAGCCTTTCAGCATGCGCTCAATGGTGCGCGGCGCGTCCGTGGCTTTGACGTCGCGATAGATCTCACGGCCAAGACCGGCTTCCGGGCCGAAGCCGCCGCCGATATAGACGTGATAGCCTTCGATCGGATCGGCATCCTCGCCGACGTCGACCTTGCAGGCGAGCAGACCGATATCGCCGATGTAATGCTGCGCGCAGGAGTGATGACATCCGGTGAGATGGATGTTGATCGGCCCGTCGAGTTCGACGCGAGCCTCGCACCACGTGGCGATGTCTTCGGCCTGCTCTTTGGTGTGCGCAGCGGCAAAGCGGCAGCCGGTCGCGCCGGTGCAAGCCACCAGGCCGGCGCGGATCGACGTGGCTTGCGTGGACAGGCCGAGCGCGTCGATCGCCGCTATGGCCAGCGCGACTTTGTCGTCGGCGATGCCGGAGATCAGCAAGTTCTGCCAGACGGTGAGGCGCAGGTCGCCGTCGCCGAGATCGGCCGCGATTTTGGCCAGCCCGCGCATCTGCGCGGCAGTGAGCTTGGCCACCGGCAAAACGACGCCGATCCAGTTGAAGCCCGCCTGCTTTTGCTTATGTACGCCGATATGCGCCGAGCGGTCGTAGATCGGACGGGGCAGGATCGCATCCGCCAGCACCTTGACGAGCGGGCGGCCGAGCTTCTCTTCGACATGGGCGATGAACTTCGGCAGGCCCCAGGCGTCGAGCACATATTTGAGCCGCGCCTTGTTGCGGTCGGTGCGGTCGCCATGCTCGATGTAGACGCGCACGATGGCGTCGGCGACCTGCGTCGCTTCATGCGGCTTGACGATGACGCCGGTGTCCTTGGCGAAGTCCTTGTGACCAGTGATGCCACCGAGCGCCAGCCGGAACCAGATGCCGGCCTCGGCACCAAAACCCTCTTTAACCTCGACGGCCTGAAAGCCGATATCGTTGGTGTCTTCCAGCACTGGAATGCGGCCGGCACCGTCAAAGCCGACATTGAACTTTCGCGGCAGGCCGTACAGAGCGCGCTCGTTGAGAATGTGGTGGTGCCATTCGCGCGCATAAGGCCGCGTGTCGAGCAGTTCCTGCGGATCGATGCCGGCGGTTGGCGTGCCGGTGACGTTGCGGATGTTGTCGGCGCCGGTGCCGCGCGAGCCGAGGCCAAGGTCCATCAAGGACTCGACCATTGTCACCGCGTCTTTGGGCTCGATCTCGCGCATCTGAAGATTGGCGCGGGTCGTGACGTGGCTGTAGCCGTGCGCGTATTGGTCGGCCAAGTCAGCCAGACCGGTCATCTGCCAGTGTTTGACGATGCCGTTCGGAATGCGCAGCCGGCACATGTAGGACGTTTGCGTCGGCGCGACGTAGAACAGGCCGTAATAGCGCCAGCGGAAATTGTCGGCGGGCTTGGGCGCGACGTTGTCGCGCGCCTGCTGCTTGAGCCGGTCATAGGCATCGAACGGATGCTGCTCGCGTTTGATCTTTTCCTGATCGGACAGCTTGCCGCCCT
This sequence comes from Hyphomicrobiales bacterium, assembly GCA_031389105.1. Classification (GTDB taxonomy): domain Bacteria; phylum Pseudomonadota; class Alphaproteobacteria; order Rhizobiales; family Xanthobacteraceae; genus Pseudolabrys. The sequence goes on along the minus strand of JANMSH010000183.1, from coordinate 37,237 downwards.
CGGCCAGCACGCGATCCTGCGCCTTGATGTGGATGGCGTCGGGACCATCCGGCTCGCCCGACGCTGCGGCGCCCGCCGGAAGCTGGCCGCGCGCGGCTCGCGCCGCGGTCAGGCCGGAGGCGAAGCCTTCGAGGTAGCGTTTCTGGTCCGGGGTGAAGTCGCTCGACATCGCGGCCTCAAGCCGCTTTCCGTTCAGCCATGGCACGGCCGAACATCAGGTCGTCGCGGAACGCTTGGATAGAAACGCCCGAGCGAATCAGTTCGAGATACCAAAGCCCGTCCGCAATATCGCCGAACAGCACCGCACCGGCGAGCTTGCGATCTGCGATCACCAGCTTCTTATAGGTGCCGAGGCCGGGATCGGACAACACGATCTGCTCAGTGCCGGGCGCGCCCAGGAAATCGCCTGCCGAGAAGACGTTGACGCCCGAAACTTTGAGATTGGTCGCCAGCACGCTCCCGGCGTAATTCCCCGTCTCTCCCGCCAAATTCCTGGCGAGCACGCGCGCCTGCTCATAGGCCGGTTCGACCAGCCCGTAGGAAATGCCGCGATGCTCCGCGCATTCGCCGATTGCATGAATGCCGGCTTTGCTCGATTGCAGGCGATCGTCGACCACGATGCCGCGGCCGATGACGAGATCGGCGGTGCGGGCGAGATCGACGTTCGGCCTGATACCGGCTGCAACGATGACAAGGTCGGCCGCGATAACCTGCCCGTCCTTGATCGCGACGCCCTCGGCGCGCTTGTCGCCGCGAATGCCGGCGGTCTCGGCATTGAGATGAACCGTGATGCCGCGCGCTTCCACCGCGCGCTTGAGCATTGCGGACGCGCGGGCGTCGAGCTGGCGCTCCATCAGCCGGTCCATCAGATGGATCACGGAAACCTGCGTGCCCGCCTTCGCCAAGCCATATGCGGCTTCCAGACCGAGCAGCCCGCCGCCGATCACCACCGCTTTGATAGGCTTGCCGGCCGCTGCCTCGATGGTCGCGACGTCGTTCAGGTCGCGGAAGGTCATGACTCCGGGCAGGTCCATGCCCGGCACGTTGAGCCTGATCGGCCGCGAGCCGGTGGCGAGCACCAGATTGGTGAACGGCAGCGTCGCGCCATTGGCGAGACGGACGCGACGGATGTCGGCGTCGATCGTGACCGCGCCCTGCCCGTACAGCAACGTGACACCGTGATCGCGCCACCACTGCGCCGGCTTGAGTTCGATATCGCCGCTCGAAATTTCTTTCGCCAGTACCGACGACAACAGCACGCGATTATAGGCAAGCCGCGGCTCCTCACCAACCACGGCGATGGAATAGCGGCCGAGCGCGCGCTGGCTCAGTTCTTCCACCAGCCGCATCGCGGCCATGCCGTTGCCGACGATGACGAGCGGCTCGCTCATACTCTCTCCTTGCGCATGATCTTGTCCGAAAACCGGTGCCCACTTTTCGGGATCATGCGGCTACGCCGCCTCGACGAACTGGTGCCGCTCATAGAGGAATTCCAGCACGCGCTGGCGGCACTTGAGGAATGTGGCATCCGCCACAAGTTCGAGCCGCTTGCGCGGCCGCATCAGCGGCACGGTCAGGATTTCGCCGATCTGCGCTTCCGGACCGTTGGTCATCATCACGATGCGGTCGGACAGCAGTACGGCCTCGTCGACGTCGTGCGTGATCATCATCACGGTGTTGCCGAGCTTCTGATGCAGGCCCATCACCGTGTCCTGCAGATGCGCGCGGGTCAGCGCGTCGAGCGCGCCGAACGGCTCGTCGAGCAGCAGCACCTTCGGCTCCATCGACAGCGCGCGCGCAAGGCCGACGCGCTGCTTCATGCCGCCGGAAATTTCCGAGGGACGCTTGTCCTTGGCGTGAGTCATCTGCACCAGATCGAGATTTTGCAGCGTCCAGGCGTCGCGCTCGGCACGCGACTTCTTCGACCCGAACACCTTGTCGACCGCGAGCCGCACGTTCTCGTAGACCGTCAACCACGGCAACAGGCTGTGGTTCTGGAACACGACGGCGCGATCCGGCCCCGGCTCGTTGACTTCGTGGCCTTCGAGAATGACGCCACCGTTTGTCGCAGGCGTCAGGCCGGCGACGATGTTGAGCAGCGTCGACTTTCCGCAGCCGGAGTGGCCGATGATGGAGACGTATTCGCCCTTCTCGACCTCCAGCGTGATTTCCTTCAGCACCAAGGTCTCGGTGTTGCCGCGCTTGAACGACTTGTCTACGTGATCGATCTTGCAATAGGGGATCATGAACAAGCTCCTCAATTGGCCGCTGTGCCACGGGTGACGATGGAAGCAAGACCGGCAACGATGCGATCAAGCAGGAAGCCGACAATTCCGATGTAGGCGAGAGCGATGAAAATGTCGGGCAGACGCGAGGAATTCCATGCGTCCCAGATAAAGAATCCGATGCCGACGCCGCCGGTCAACATCTCCGCGGCGACAATGGCGAGCCAGGAAAGGCCGATGCCGATGCGCAGCCCGGTGAAGATGTAGGGCGCCGCCGACGGGATCATGATCTTCCAGAAGAATTCGAATGGATTGAGCCGCAGCACGGCGGCGACGTTGCGGTAGTCCTGCGGAATATTGCGGATGCCGACCGCGGTGTTGATGATGATCGGCCAGACCGAGGTGATGAAGATCACGAAGATCGCCGACGGCTGGCTGTCGCGAAACGCCGCCAGAGAAATCGGCAGCCATGCCAAGGGAGAAATCGTACGCAACACTTGGAAGATCGGATCGAGGCCGCGCATCGCCCAGACTGACTGACCGATCAGCGTGCCGAGCATGATGCCGAACAGGGCAGCGAAACCGTAGCCGATGGCGACGCGCTGCAACGACGTCAGTACGCGCCAGCCAAGACCGATGTCCTGCGGCCCGGCGACAAAGAACGGATCGACGATCAGATCGTAAGCTTCGGTCCAAATCTTGGACGGCGTGGGCAGCGTCGCGCCCGGACGCATGCACAGAATCTGCCAAACGATCATCAGCAACGCGATCATCACCAGCGGCGGGAGCACCGAGGCGGCGATCTTGCCGAGCGTTGCGCGGATGCGCGTATTCATCGCCTTTTGCTTCAGTGGCAACGGCAGGACTTTGGCAGCGACAAGCGCGGTCGGGACCGAGGGTATGCTGGCCGAGATTTCGGATTTCGCCACTGGCATGTTCATCACGTGAATGCTCCGGTTGAACGAATAGGTCGGGCCGCCCGCGAACGGGCGGCCCGCAGGCATCAAACCTCGATACGCTTGATCGCGAGGCTCTTGAGGTAGGCGGCGGGATTTTCCGGATCGAAAACCTTGCCGTCGAAGAAGGTTTCCTTGCCGCGCGAATCCGACAGAGGAATTTCGTTTGCCGGAACGCCGAGCGCTTTGGCGGCGTCGCGCCAGAGATCGGACCGGCTGACCTTGGCGACAAGCGCCTTCACGTCAGTCGTTGACTCGATTTTTCCCCAGCGCATGTTCTCGTAGAGCATGTAGGCGTCGTGGCTGGGCCACGCGAAGGATGCGTGGTCGCGCCAAAACTTCATGATTTGGGTGGGGTTCGTCGCCACTTTGCCGTGACCGAAATCGAATTCGCCGCGCAACCGGCCGACAATGTCGGCGACGGGGCAATTGAACCATTGACGCTTCGAAACGATCTCGGCGAGCTCTTGCTTGTTTCCCATGACGTCGCACCACTTCTGCGCTTCAAAAAGAGCCATCAGGATCGCGCGTGTCGCGTTGGGATGCTTATCAACCCAGTCGGCTCGCATCGCGAAGGATTTGTCGGGATGCAGCGGCCAGATTTCGTCGCAGGTGAGCGCGGTGTAGCCGATGTTCTGATTGACAAGCTGGCCGTGCCAGGGCTCGGCAACGCAGAAGACGTCCATGTTGCCGACCTTCATGTTCGCCACCATCTGCGGCGGCGGCACCGGGACCAGCCTCATATCGTTGTCAGGGTCGATGCCGCCGGCGGCGAGCCAGTAGCGGATCCAAAGATCATGCGTGCCGCCGGGAAAAGTGTGCGCGCCGGTAAATTCCTTGCCTTTTGCCTTCTTGGCAGCGATGGCGGCCTTGAGCACCGAGGCATCGAGCCCGACGCGGGGCTCCTTGAATTCATTCGACACGGAGATCGACTGGCCATCGATATGCGTGCGCGCCAGCATGGACATCGGGATCGGCACGTTGTTCTGCGTGATTTTTCCCATCGTCATCAGGTACGGGATCGTACTCAGGATATGGGCGCCATCGATGCCGTTGTTCAGGCTGCCAAGGGCGAGGTTATCGCGGGTCGCGGGCCAGGATGCTTGCTTGAGCACCTCGACGTTCGGCATGCCATGCTTGGCGAAAAAGCCCTTTTCCTTCGCGATGATGAGAGCGCAAGCGTCGGTCAGCGCGATGAAGCCGAGCTTGGTGCCGTTGACCTCAGGGCCTGCGCCTTGCGCGAAAGCGCCACCCGGAAAAGCCAGCTTCGCGGCGGCAAGCACGGCCACCGCTCCTGAAACACGCAGGAGTTCTCGCCGGCCCACAGCGCGAGCCCGACCGTCTTCGACCGGACGCGTGCCGCGCGGCGCCGAGATGTTGTAAATTTCACCACGTAACTTCATTGCGATTCCTCGAATTTGTTTTTTGTTGTTGTCCTTGGGCATTTTTCTGCGTCAAACCTCGATACGCTTGATGGCGAGGCTCTTGAGATAGGCGGCGGGATTTGCCGGATCGAACACCTTGCCGTCGAAGAAGGTCTCCTTGCCACGCGAGGTCGACGCCGGAATATCGGCGGCGGCGACGCCGAGAGACTTCGCAGCTTCGCGCCACAGATCCTCGCGGTTCACCTTGTCGACCAGCGCCTTGACGTCGGTGGTGGGTTCAAACTTGCCCCAGCGGATGTCCTCGGTGACGAACCAGGCGTCATGGCTCTTGAACGGATACGAGGCGTGCTCGCTCCAGAATTTCATGTGCTGCTTGGTGCCGTTGACGACGCGGCCATTGCCGTAATTGATGTCGCCCTTGAGGCGGCCGAGGATGTCGGGCACCGGCACGTTGAACCATTGCCGCTTGCCGACGATGGTAGCGAGCTCTTCCTTGTTGTCCATCTTCTCGCACCATTGCTGGGCTTCCATCACCGCCATCAGGATGGCCTTCGCGGCGTTCGGATTCTTGTCGACCCACGCCGCGCGCATGCCGAGCGCCTTTTCCGGATGCTTGCCCCAGACTTCGCCGGTGGTGCACGCGGTGTAGCCGATGTCCTGATTGACGAGTTGGTTCGGCCACGGCTCACCGACGCAGAAGGCGTCCATGTTGCCGACCTTCATATTCGCCACCATCTGCGGCGGCGGCACGGTGATGAGTGCGATATCCTTGTCGGGATCGATGCCGCCAGCGGCGAGCCAATAGCGCACCCAGAGATCGTGCGTGCCACCGGGGAAGGTCATGGCGACCTTCACATCCTTGCCCGCCGCCTTCTTCGCGGCCCAAGCAGCTTTCAACGGCGATGCGTCGGTACCGACCTTGAGATCCTTGAACTCGTTCGAAACCGAGATGGCCTGGGCATCGAGATTGAGCCGCGCCAGCAGGTACATCGGCGTCGGTACGTTGTTCTGCGTCACCTTGCCGGTCGAGATCAGGTACGGCATCGGCGAGAGGATATGCGCACCGTCGATGCCGTTGTTCTCAGAGCCGAGCACGAGGTTGTCGCGCGTGGCGCCCCACGAGGCCTGTTTGGCGATCTCTACGTCGGGCATGCCGTGTTTGGCGAACATGCCTTTTTCCTTGGCGACCGCCAACGCAGAGGCGTCGGTCAGCGCGATATAGCCGAGCGTTGCCTTGGTGACTTCGGGGCCCGCGGCTTGCACGACGTGAACGCCGAACGGGAATTGTGCACCGGCTGCGCCGAGCAGCGCGGCGGTACTGGCGCCGGATTTCAAGAACGAACGGCGGTTCAAAGTGAGCCGGCCGTTGTTTTTCTTGGTGGTCGTCATTGTTGCGATCGTCCTTCGTATGTTCGAGTAACCCGGTCTGCCGCTAATCCGCTTGCCGTCTCGCGCCCGCCTAAAAACAAAAAAACCGCAGCCTGAAGCGCACGCGATCCGTGCTCCCCAGACAGCGGCATTGCTGTCAGCCCGATGTCGGGCTCAAGCGCCATCGGGCGCTTCCACCTTTTAGTTATTCAAGTGTCGTGCCAAGTCCGCTATTGGCCAAATAATTTATTTGATTCAATCACTTAGGATATTCGACGGAACTTACCCCTTGGTTCAGCACAAGCTTCCTGCCCAGCAGCAGCGCAGCATGCGACTTTATTGTGCACCGCAATATTAACGGACAATCGATAGACGCGGCCGTTCCGAGCGTCTCGGACGCCATAAGGCGAGGTGTCCCGCGATATCGCCAGCCATGAAATCCGGTCCGGCGAAAGCGCCGATGCCGTCGCGCGGTTCGCCGTCGCTCGGCGAAGGTGCAGCACCAAGTGCAGCATCGTAGAGATCGGAGCGGAATACAGCTTGCGCGAGATTGCGCAACTCCTCCGACATCGGCGCCTGCCCCCAGCGCACGATCTGCGCGTAGATCCATGCGGCCTGAATCGGATCGGGCCGCGCGGCGCCGTTGCGGCCGACCATAAGATAATGATCGGTACTGCGCGTGGCGCCATCCGGCGACACCTTCAGCACGCCGGTCAGCGTGCGCACGACCAGTTCGGGATCGACATCGAGCCGTCGCCCGACGATAGCCGAGACGGCGTCGAGATTGCGCCGGTCCTCGACAAAGTCGGCCGCCGCCGCCAACGCCCGAACGAGCGCCGCGAGCGTGCCTGGATTTTCACCGGCCCAACGCTCGCGAACGGCAAAAACTTTTTCAGTGATGCGGGACTGAATCTCGCAGCCGAAGTGCAATATCCGGCCGATGCCGGAATCGACCGCCACCGAATTCCACGGCGCGCCGACGCAGAAGCCGTCAACGTGGCCACTCGCCAGGCTCTCCACCATGTACGGCGGCGGGAGAACGACTAGACGTACGTCCTCGTCCGGATCGATGCCCGCCGCGCCCATCCAGTAGCGCAGTTGGTAATTGTGATGGGAGAATGGAAACGTCATGCCGAAGGTCAACGGCTCGGCATTTCGGTTTTTGCGCTCGGCTACCAGCCGCGACAGCGCGCGCCCCGAAACATGACCGTCGGTCATGTCGCCATCGGCCGCAGCCGCGAGATCGGCGTAAAGCCGCGGCGAAACCGTGATGGCATTGCCGTTTAGCCCCAGATTAAAGGGCGTAATGATGGGCACCCGCACATGGCCGATGCCGAGGCTCGAGGCCACCGCGACCGGCGCGAGCAGGTGGGCGGCGTCGAATAGACCGAGATTGAGCTTGTCGCGCACGTTCGACCATGACACCTCGCGGACCAGTTCGACATCCAGTCCTTGCTGCTTGGCGAAGCCCTGATCGACCGCGACCAGCAGCGCGGCTGCGTCCACCAGCGGGATGAAGCCGATGCGAAGTTTGGTGTCGGTCATTTGAATAGCTCCGCGGCGGTGAGCACCGATTGCGCGATCTCCACGATCTTCTTGTGCTCGTTCATGGCGGTCTTGCGCAGCAACGCGTAAGCCTCCTCCTCGTCGAGTTTCTTGGCCTTCATCAGCACGCCCTTGGCGCGGTCGATGATCTTCCGTTCCTGCAACGCGTCCTTGGCCTGATCGAGTTCGCCTTGCAGGCGCGCAAAAGCATTGAAACGCGAGATACACAGATCGAGGATGCTGGTGATGCGCTCTTTCTTCAGTCCGCCGACGATGTAAGCTGACACGCCGGCATCGACCGAAGCCTGGATCGAGGCGCTGTCGCTATGATCGACGAACATCGCGATCGGCCGTTTGACGATGCGACTCACCTGGAACATCTGCTCCAGTTCATCGCGGCTCGGGCTTTCCAGATCGATGAGGATGACGTCGGGATCCATGGCGTAGACCCGCGCCAGCAGATTGCGTGTTTCCGTGATGCGTTCGACGAGAGTGAAACCGGCCTCGCGCAAGCCGTCTTCGAGAATGGCGGCGCGGATCGGGCTTTCATCGACGATGGCGATCTTGAGCGTTGAATCGCGTTGCGTGCCCGGCGACGAGCCGTGCCCAGGCGGTTCCGATCCTTTACGCGTCTGACTCAAATGCCGTGTCTCCGCCGCCGCCCGATAGAACGCGCGGCCACTCTGCACCCACTTCATGCAAGACCCATTCCATGGCGTGCGACCACGGTTAACGCTCGCGCGAATCGAAAAACGCCGCGTATCGGGCTGTTTTGCAGGTTACGCACGCCTCGCGTCGGCTGCGGCATTTTGCATCACGCCGGCCAAGGTGACGTAGGTTTCCGTCCATGCCGCTTTTAGAGGCGGCGTGAAATCGGCGCCGAGACCTTGCTCGAGCGTCCAGAGCAGCGCGGCGCCGACCGGCTCATAGTGCTTGGCGGTAACGCCGTAGCCGGCGTGGCGCTTGCCGAGTTCCTGGACCGCCGGAATGATTTTCTCGGCCTGGTGCAAGTTGGTGACCGCGGTCGCGAGCATCGCGATCAATTTCTTTTTCTGCTCTTTCAGGTCTTCCGGGAACATCGGCCGCACGTCCGGCGCGATGGTGAACAGGCGGTCGTAGAACAGATCGGCGGCCGTGCCTGCGATCGGCACGACTTTCTTGAAACTGTCCTGCACCATCGCGACTTGTTCAGGTGTCATCTCGCCCTCCTGCTGCGGTATTGCCGCAAGCATTCCGAGCAAGGACCGTGCCATTAGCCTCAGGGCGAGAGGCTGCGGCCGTAATACAGCGTCACCGCATGCTTGGCTTCGGCGAAGAACAACCAGCGCTCGACAAGCACGCCGAGCATTGCGAAGGCCGCCGCGAGCAGCGAGAAAAATACCGAGACAAAGCCTGACGTCACCAACGCCAGTGCCGCCAGCACGAACGGCACCACAAATCCGCAGACGATGGAAATCATCCGCAGCTTGCGCGCATGCTTGCGGGCGACGCGATAGCCCATTTCCTTGAGTAGATAATTTTCCGACGTGTGCGGCGCTTCGAATAGCCGCACTTTGCCGAGCGCACCGAGACCGGTCGCCGTTTCCGGCGTGCTCGTTGGCACATCGTTATCGATGAACTGCCAGTAGGCGATCTTGGCGAGTAGAGCCAAGACAATCGTGATTAATGCAATCACGCCGCTGCCCGGCAGCCGGTATCCGAACAGTCCCGCCAGCGGCAGCAGCACCAGCACGCCGGTCATCGCCGACAGCGTCAGATAATTCGGCACCACCCAATGATTATGCCAGCGTGGGATCGGCTTCAGCGACCGATAGATGTAGGCCGTGCAGATCACCGTCACGACGGCGCAGGCGGAGCTGATCAGTCCGCTGACGCCCCAAATTCCCGTCGTGCTTCCGGCCAGCACCCAACCGGCACCAAAAATCACCGCCGGAATATACGTGACGACCGAAGCCACGCCTTCGCGCGACAGCCACGACGTCCGCCATTGCGAGAACGCCCTCCAGGCGCGCTCCGGACGGCCGAGATGCAGCATCGACGACAGCAGCCCGATGGTGACGGCGCCGAGCGCCAATACCATCGCGACCACTCCGAAAATCCGATCCGGCGGCAGCAGTCCCGCCACGGCATAGAGACCGAGCCAGAACAGCAGGCCGTAGCCGGCGCCCGATAGCGTAGTGAAAATGATGACGGAAAAAGCGGGATGCACGGCCGTTCAGCTCGACAACAGGCGGTCGACCCAGCCCAGCAATCCGTCGCCGGACGCGATGGCGACCGGAGACAATTGCGGCAAGGCGCCCATATCGGCGGCATCCGTACGCCGCGGACGCGGCGGCAGGTACTTGTTGGTCGGCTTGTAGTCCATCTCCGGCATCAAGTCGTAGCCACCGCGCTCGCGCACCAGTCTAGAGATGTCCGAATTGGGATCGCCGAGATCGCCGAAATGCCGCGCCGATGTCGGGCAGGTCGCGACGCAGGCCGGCACGCGATCGACCGCGTCCAGATTCTCGTTGTAGATTTTGTCGACGCACAATGTGCACTTCTTCATCACACCGGCATCGTAGTCGTACTCGCGCGCACCATAAGGACAGGCCCAGGAGCACAGCTTGCAACCGATGCAGAGGTCTTCGTCGACCAGGACGATGCCGTCCTCGGCGCGCTTGTAGCTGGCGCCAGTCGGGCACACCGTGACGCAGGCCGGCTGCTCGCAATGCAGACATGAGCGCGGGAAATTGACGGTGCGGCTGTGCCCGCTCTCACCGGCTTCGTAGCTGTGCACGCGGTTGAACCAGACGCCGAGCGGGTTTTCGCCGTACGGATCGAGATCGGTCAGCGGCGCGGCCACGCCCCCGCTGTTCCATTCCTTGCAGTTCACGGCGCAGGCATGACACCCGACGCAAGTGTCGAGATCGATGACAAGGCCCAGACGCTTGCCGCTGGTGTGTTCGGGGAGAGACGTCATTTGGATTTCGCCGATGGCCGGAATTTTTCGCCGTAACGCAAAACGTCGGGACGCGGCGGCAGAGGCGGCGTCTCGACCGTCGTGAACACCGGCTCGCTGTGATCGTGAGCGCCAACCGCCTTCTCGATGCGGACGCGCAGGTCGTACCACGCCGCCTGCCCGGTCACCGGATCGGCGTTGGCGTAGCGGTAACCGCCGTCGCGCGGCGGCAACAGATCGCGGATGAGATGATTGAGCAGGAAGCCGCGCTTCGATTCACCCGCGTTGGCTTCGAGATTCCACGCCCCCGGCCGCTTGCCGATAGCGTTCCAGGTCCACACCGTATGCGGATTGACGCCGTCCATCAGCTTGGCCTGCACCGTGATGGTGCTGTGCTCGCTGGTAACTTTCACCCAATCGCCGTCGGCGATGCCGCGCTTCTCGGCGACGGTACGGTTGATGTGCAGCATGTTCTCGCCGTGGATCTGGCGCAGCCAGGCGTTCTGTGATCCCCAACTATGGTACATCGCCATCGGCCGTTGCGTGACGGCGTGGAAATCGTATTCCTCGCTGCTGCCCGCTTCCTCGAACGGCGTGTACCAGAACGGCAGCGGATCGAAATAAGTATCGACGCGCTGACGATGGCGCTCCGGCACCGGCACCTTGCCGTGGCCGCGCGCGGCCAGCCGGAATTTCTGCAACGTCTCGCTGTAGAGCTGAATGAAGATCGGCTCGGCCTTGCCGAGAAAGCCCATCTCGACCGCCCATTTGAGATAGGCGGCGTTCCAGGGCTTAAAGTAATGCGCTTCGTGCGGCATCTTGCCTTGCCAGAAGCACTGGTTCTCGATGTAGCGATCGAGCTGATGCGGATTGGCCGCGCCGATCGCATGCGAGCCGCCATTGGCGCCGCGCCAGCCGGCGAGCATGCCGACGCCCGGCGCGCGCTCGTGATTGACCATGTAGTCCGGAAATCCTCCCGGGTATCGCGGCTTGCCTTCTTTCAGAAGACCGGGAAGCCCGATCCGCGCGCCAAGATCGATCAGCACATCCTGGAATGGCCGCACGTCGCGGTCCGGCAGCATGACCGGCTGGCGGATCGCATCGGCGGCGCCTTCGGCGTTGCTGATCGGGCGGTCGAGTAGCGAGATGCAATCGTAGCGCTCGAGGTAGGTCGTGTCGGGCAGAATCAGATCGGCATAGGCGACCATCTCGGAGTAATAGGCGTCCGAGTAGATGATGCGCGGGATTTTATATTCGCCGGTCGCCGGATCCTTGTCGGTCAACATGTCCATCGTGCCCGCGGTATTCATCGCGGAATTCCAGCTCATGTTGGCCATGTAGAGAAATAGCGTGTCGACCGGATAGGGATCGCCGCGATGCGCGTTGGCGATCACGGTGTGCAGCATGCCGTGCGCGGCCAGCGGCGCTTCCCATGAGAACGCCTTGTCGATGCGCAGCGGCTCACCTTGCGTGCTCACCAACAGATCTTCGGGGCCCTGCGGAAAGCCGAGCGGCGGGCCGCCCAGCGAACTGTTCGCTTCGGCTGGGCGCGACGGCTTGATCGGCGGTGGAATCGGTTTCGGATAAGGCGGCTCGTAGCGGAACGCGCCGGGCGTATCGATGGCGCCGAGCATCGCCTGCAACAAATGCAATGCGCGACAGGTGTGGAAGCCATTCGAGTGCGCTGAAATCCCGCGCATGGCGTGAATGCTGATCGGCCGGCCGATCATCTTGTCGTGGCGACGGCCGGCCCAATCGGTCCACGGCTGATCGATGACGACCTGCTGTTGAAAAGCAACGTGCGCCAGCTCGGCGGCGATGCGCCTGATGGTCGCCGCTTCGAGACCGGTTTGCGCGGCAACCGCGTCGGGCGAATATTTCTTGTCGAGATAGCGTTTGCCAATCAGATCGAACGCCGGCACCGCGCGGCGACCATCGTTCAGTTTATATTCGCCGGTCAACGACGGCGATGCGTTGGGATAGAGCGCACTAACGATCTTCCCCGTCTTGCGGTCATGAACCTGCGGCGCGCCGTCGACACGCGAAAACATGCCGTCATCCGCCGCACCTGGATCCTGAATCACCAGCCAGGCGGAATTGGTGTAACGCGCGAGAAAATCCACGTCGATTTTCCCGGCGCGCAGAAGCTCGTGCACGATCGACAGCACGAACAGCCCGTCGGTGCCGGGCCGGATGCCGATCCATTCGTCGGCAATCGCCGAATAGCCGGTGCGGATCGGGTTGATCGACACCACCTTGGCACCGCGCTGCTTCAGCTTGCCGAGACCGATCTTGATTGGATTGGAATCGTGATCCTCGGCGACGCCGAACAGCATGAAATATTTGGCGTGGTCCCAATCCGGTTCGCCGAATTCCCAGAACGAGCCGCCGACTGTGTAGAGCCCGCCGGCCGCCATGTTGACCGAGCAGAAGCCGCCATGCGCGGCATAATTGGCGGTGCCGAATTGCGTCGCCCACCAGCCGGTGAGCGCCTGCGATTGATCGCGGCCGGTGAAGAAGGCGAGCTTCTTGGGATCGGTCGCGCGAATCTTGCTCAACCAGCCGGCCGCCGTGCCGAGCGCCTCTTCCCATTCGATCTCGCGAAACTCGCCGCTGCCGCGCGGCCCGGTGCGCATCAGCGGCTTGCGCAGCCGCGCCGGCGAATAATGCTGCATGATGCCGGCCGAACCCTTGGCGCAGAGCACGCCGCGGTTGACTGGATGGTTGCGGTTGCCTTCGATATAGCGGATGGCGCCGTCGCGCAGACTGACCTTGATGCCGCAACGGCAGGCACACATGTAGCAAGTCGTGTATTTGACCTCGTCGGCAACCCGCGCGTTGGTCGGCACCGCTGGATCGTCGAAAACCTTATTCATCGTCTGGATCGGACTCCGGCCGCCGGCGGCAGTTCGTTGCCGGAGAACTGTATTTTTTCTCGCCCCCGGCGCAAAGCAAAAACGTCTCCGCAAACACATGTCGCCAATATATTCATGCACCGCAACGATTATTATCATTCTCACTGGCCGGGAAACCGTGCTGTGCGATTTTCACGACGCCCAGATTCAGACGCGCCCAACGGAACCAATATTCGGCCCGCCGACTTAACTCCGAATACGTGCGAACCAGCCGCTAACGCACCGCCACTGATCCCGCACCCAGACGTACGGCAATTTGAAACACAAACACGCGTACCTTCCATTGGCTGGCCAAACGGATGCCGAAGAAACGGCATTACGGGATGCGATCTGCGCCAAACTCACTTACGTGGTCGGCAAGCAGATCGACACGGCCATGCCCCATGACTGGTATTGCGCGACCGCGCTGGCGGTGCGCGACCGCATCGTCGATGTGTGGACGGCGTCGCGCCGCGAGACCAAACAGCATAAGAAGAAACGAGTTTATTATCTTTCGATCGAATTTCTGATCGGCCGGCTCCTGCTTGATACGCTCACCAATTTACGGCTGGTCGATCCAGTTAAACGCGCGCTGGCCGGCCTCGGCGTCGACTTCGAGCAACTCCTGTTGGTAGAGCCGGACGCCGCGCTCGGTAATGGTGGGCTCGGTCGCTTGGCCGCGTGCTTTATGGACAGCATGGCGGCGCTTAAAATTCCCGCCTACGGCTACGGTATCCGCTATGAGCACGGCCTGTTCGAGCAGCGCATCCGGAACGGCTGGCAGGAGGAATTTCCGGAAGAATGGCTGGCGCGCGGCAATCCGTGGGAGTTTGCGCGCGCGGAATCCACCTGTACCATCGGCTTCGGCGGCACCGTCGAATATATCGGCGGCGACGAGCACACCGCGCGCGCCATTTGGTATCCGGCCGAGCAGATCGTCGCGATGCCCTACGACATCCCGATTACGGGCTGGCGCGGCCGCCACGTCAACGCTTTACGGCTGTGGTCGGCGCGTCCCGCAGATCCGATCCAGCTTTCCGCGCTCAATCACGGCGACATCGAAGGCGCCAGCGCGGCGCGCACGCAAGCCGAATCGATTTCACGCGTGCTGTATCCGAACGACTCGACGCCGGCGGGTCAGGAATTGCGGTTGCGCCAGGAATTCTTCTTCACGTCCGCGTCGCTGCAAGACATGGTGCGCCGCCACCTCGCGGAATACGAAACACTTGATAACCTGGCCGATCACGCCGCGGTGCAATTGAACGACACGCATCCAGCGATCGCCGTCGCCGAGTTGATGCGCCTCCTTGTCGACGTGCATACGATGTCCTGGGACAAAGCCTGGGAGGTCACGCGGGCGACGCTGAGCTATACCAACCACACGCTGCTGCCCGAGGCGCTGGAAAGCTGGCCGGTCGAATTGTTCACCCGCCTGCTGCCGCGGCATCTACAGATCATCTATCTGATCAACTGGATTCATCTCGAGGAAGTCGAGCGCCGCGGCAACACGTCGCGCGAAATCCTCTCGTCCGTGTCGCTGGTGTCGGAAGGCGGAGAAAAGCGGGTGCGCATGGCGCACCTCGCCTTCGTCGGTTCGCATTCGGTCAATGGCGTGTCGGCGCTGCATACCGAACTGCTGCGCAAGACCATATTCCACGATCTGTCGACAACGTCGGCGACACGCGTCGTCAACAAGACCAATGGCATCACCTTCCGACGCTGGCTGTTCGAGGCCAACCGGCCATTGACCGCGCTGCTGGTCGAGCGGCTCGGCGAGCACGTGCTCGACGATCCTGACGTGCTGTCGGAGCTCGAGCCGATGGCGTCCGATGCTGAATTCGTCGCGCGCTATCGCGATACAAGGCTTGCCAACAAGGGACGCCTCGCCGCTGTGTTGCGCAACACCACCGGCGTCGAGTGCGATCCGCAAGCGCTGTTCGACGTGCACATCAAACGCATCCACGAATACAAGCGCCAATTACTGAACATCCTGGAGACCATCGCGCTCTACCAGGAGATACGGGCCAATCCGGGCGGCGACTTCGTGCCGCGCGTCAAGATCTTCGCCGGCAAGGCGGCGGCGAGCTACGAGCGCGCCAAGCTGATGATCAAGCTGGCCAACGACGTCGCCGCCGTGGTCAACCGCGATCCGGCGATCGGCGGCCGCCTGAAGGTTGCGTTCGCGCCGAATTACAGCGCCAGTCTTGCTGAACTGATCGTTCCGGCGGCCGATCTGTCCGAGCAGATCTCCACCGCCGGTATGGAAGCCTCCGGCACCGGCAACATGAAGCTCGCGCTCAACGGCGCCATCACCATCGGCACGCTCGACGGCGCCAACATCGAGATCAGCGAGAATGTCGGCATCGACAATGTCATGATCTTCGGTCTGACCGCGCGCGAAGTGGCGGAACGCCAACAGCGGCACGTCACCGGCGCCGAAGCGACGCAGGCGTCACCGCGGCTGCAGGCCGTGCTGGACAGCCTGCAAACCGGAGAGTTTTCGCCACACGACCGCGCGCTTCATGTGCCGCTGGCCGAGGCCGTGCTGACCTATGACCGTTTCATGGTCGCCGCGGATTTCGATGCCTATTGGGAAGCGCAGCGTTCGGTCGACAAATTGTGGCAATCGCCTGCCGCGTGGTGGCGCGCCAGCATTCTCAACACGGCGCGAATGGGCTGGTTCTCGTCCGACCGCGCGATCCGCGAATACGCCCACGACATCTGGCGCGTGCCGGTCAGCTGACGGCGCTGCGGCCGCTTTGCGCGAAGGCCTGCGACACGCGGCGCAATTCTTCGTTTTCGTCCAAGTCCTCGATGGCAACCGGCAGCTTGCGCCGCCAGTTCGGATGCTGCTCGACCGTGCCTGGAATGTTGATCTGATCCTCGACGCCGAGAATGTCGTCAAGCGCGACGCAGACCAACCGCGATGACGTCGTGGCGAGAAACGAGGCGGCAGCCGCGAAATCGGCAACGTCATAACCCGCCGCTCGCTCATGCAAAATCTCTCGTAACTTCTGTTGCGCCCAGTCGCGCGACTCGTCGGTCTCGCCCGGATCGAGACCGATGCCGCGCTTTACCCGCAGATCGTGGCCGGTCAACCAGCCGCGATGGGTCGCCAGATCGTGCGTGTTGAAGGTCGCGAGTGCATCCACCGGATACGTCTCCGGCGCAAGGAAGCGGCCTTGATGGTCGCGTTCGAACAGCATCACGCGATAGCTCCACAGACCGAAACGCGACACAGTTTCGCGGAAGCCTTCCGGCACGGTGCCGAGATCCTCGCCGATCACAATACATCGCGCGCGTTGGCTTTCCTCGGCGACGACATTGAGAAGTTGCTCGAAGGGATAGCGCACATAGGCGCCGTCGGTGGCGCCCATGCCGCGCGGGATCATGAAGATGCGCTTCAAGCCCAGCACGTGATCCAGCCTGATGGCGCCTGCATGACGCATCGCGGCACGCATCAGCTTTCGCATCGGCGCGAAATCGTTGTGCGCCATCGTGTTGGGATTGATCGGCGCCAGACCCCAATCCTGGCCGGCCGGATTGAATTCGTCCGGCGGCGCGCCGACCGAGATATCGCCAAGCACCGCGTCCTGCTGGCTCCAGGCATCGGCGCCTTGCGGGTCAATGCCGACGGCGAGATCGATATAGAGCCCAATCGGCATGCCGCGGCGGCGCGTGTTCTCTTGACAGGCGCGCAATTGACGGTCGGCGGCCCATTGCAGGAATTCCTGAAATTCGCAGTCGCTGCAGCGCTCCTGCCGGAACGCATGGAGGCTGGCGCTGTCGGGCCGCCGCCACGGCTGCGGCCACTGCGGCCATGGCTTGGGCGCATAGCGCCGGCGCAGGCATTCGAAAGCGGCAAAGCGCAGCAGCGCATCGCCATGCTCCTGCCGGTAGGCTTTGAAATCGGCGCGGCGTTCGGCAGTGGCCGTCGCAGCAAAACGATCATAAGCGGCGCGCAACGCCGCGAGCTTGACGCGGGCGACGCGCGGATAATCTACCATCTCCGTCGCACGTAGCGCCGCGATCTCGGATGCGTGCGTCGCGTCGGGCACGAATTCCGGAATGGCCTCGACGTCGATGTAGAGCGGATTGAGGAAAATCCGGCTGTTCGGCCCGTAGGGGCTCGCCTGCTCCGGGCGATCCGGAAACAAGGCATGCAAAGGGTTAAGGCCGATCGCGGCAGCCCCGCGCGCGGCTGCGACCTCCACCAAGCGGTTGAGGTCGGTGAAGTCGCCGTGCCCCCAGTTTCGCCGGGACCGCACCCCATAAAGCTGCACTGCCAGCGCCCACAGCCGCCGGCCATCGCCCTGAAACGCGACCGGATGCGCACCGAAACTTCCGATTTGTGGTTTTTCGGCCCCCGGGCCCATCGCCGCGAGCAGACGCTCCAGCGTCTCCTTCCGGATCGGGTGCCAGCCACCGAAAACGTCGTGATAGCCCGGTTCGACCCCGTATTGCTCAGCCCTGGCCGCTAAATCATCCATTCCATTCAAGCTTTTTTAATCGCAAAAATGCCCCGTCGCTGCGGCGCAATATATTGGAACCTTCGGAGTTTCCTGAGGTTCATCTAGGGGATCACATCGCATTTGTAGGGAAGTATGAAGCAATCCGGAGGGCAAGAAACCGGCGTGCGTTGGAACCATTCGTCGCTCGACGAAATGCTGGAAGTCGCGCCGGTCGATCCCACCGGGCCGCGTTTCAAGATTGAAGACATATATCCTCGTGTCGATGGCGGGCAGTACCCGGTTAAACGCGTTGCCGGCGAGATCGTTGAGGTTTGGGCCGATATTTTTCGCGAAGGCCACGACATCATCGCCGCCGCGCTGGTCTGGCGGTCCGAGAAGGGCAACGACTGGCGTCAGGAGCCAATGGCGCCGCACAGCAACGACCGTTGGCACGGCGCCTTCACGCCACCGGAGCCGGGCTCGTATCTGTACCGGGTTGAAGCCTGGACCGACCAGTTCGCGACCTGGCGCAAGGAGTTCAAACTCAAGCTCGACGCCGGTCAGGACGTCTCGCTCGAAGTCCGCGAAGGACTTGAACTGGTCATCGAACTGACCCCCGGCGAGAATGCCACCAAATTATTTGTCGATGCCGCCGAGCGCTTTAATGCATCCGGCGACGCTTCAGGTCTGCTCGACGAAGCGCTAGTGACCGCGATGGCGGACGCGCAGCGCGCCGACCTCAGCCGCAGCCATGCCCTGCCTTTGACGGTCGACCGCGAGCGTGCCCGCTCGGGCGCCTGGTACGAGATGGTGCCGCGAAGCCAGAGCCCCGTGCCGGGCAAGCATGGCACCTTCGACGACTGCATCGCGCGGGTGCCGGAAATCGCCGCGCTTGGCTTCGACGTGCTGTACCTCACGCCGATCCATCCCATCGGCGTTACCAACCGCAAGGGCAAGAACAACGCGGTGAAGGCCAAGCCCGGCGATCCGGGCAGCTTCTACGCCACCGGCAACGAGCATGGCGGGCACGACGCCGTCCATCCGGAATTGGGCACACTCGCCGACTTCGGCCGGCTGGTCGACGCTTGCCACCAGCACAACATGGAAATCGCGCTCGATATCGCCGTGCAGTGCTCGCCGGATCACCCGTGGCTGAAGCAGCATCCGGATTGGTTTCGCATGCGGCCGGACGGCTCGATGCGCTTCGCTGAAAATCCACCGAAGAAATACGAAGACATCGTCAATCCGGACTTCACGTGCGCCGACCGCATCGCGCTGTGGGTGGCGCTGCGCGATGTGGTGCTGTTCTGGGTCGACAGGGGCGTGAAGATTTTCCGTATCGACAATCCGCACACCAAGCCGCTGCCGTTCTGGGAATGGTTGATCCGCGAAGTGCGCGCGCAGCATTCCGACACGATCTTTCTCGCCGAAGCTTTCACACGGCCGAAGATCATGAAGTCGCTCGCCAAGATCGGCTTCACGCAGTCTTATACGTATTTCACCTGGCGGACCGGCAAGGAGGAGATCCAGGCTTATCTCAGCGAACTGACCCGCTATCCGGAGCGCGAATACTACCGGGCCAATTTCTTCGCCACGACGCCCGACATTTTGCCGGTTCAGCTACAGACCGGCGCGCCATGGCTGTTCAAGGCGCGCGTGATGCTGGCCGCGACTCTGTCGTCGAACTACGGCATCTACAACGGCTACGAACTGCTCGAGCATGAGCCTATCCCGGGTCGCGAGGAATATATCAACTCGGAAAAATACGAGATCAAGTCCCGCGACTGGAACAAGCCCGGCAACATCAAGGACTATCTGCATCGGATCAACAAGATCCGGCGCGAAAACCCCGCGCTGCTGCAGACGCAAGACCTGCGCTTCCTTCAGGTCAACGACGACAACGTCATCGGATTTCTCAAGCAATCGGCCGACGGCAGCAACGCGGTCGTGGCGGCGATTGCGCTTTCGCCACACCCGCACGAGTTCTGGCTGCACTTCGGCGACCGGCAGATCGGTCCCGCCGGCGCCCTGCGCCCCATGCGCGCGATCGAAAACCTGGTGACCGGCGAGCGCCATTTGCTCGAATGGAATGGCGTGCGGCTGCGCATCGATCCGTCGAACGACCCCGCCCTTCTTTTCCGCTGTCACGCGTAGGCGACGTATGAATGTCAGGCCCGAAATCGAAGTTGCGACCAAACCCGCGGGCGACGCGCTATGGTTCAAGGACGCCATCGTCTACCAGCTTCACGTAAAAGCCTTTGCCGACAGCAATGGCGACGGCATCGGCGATTTCGCCGGCCTGACCGAGCGGCTGGACTATCTGCGCGACCTCGGCGTCAACACGCTGTGGCTGCTGCCGTTTTATCCGAGTCCGGGTCGCGACGACGGCTACGACATTTCCGACTACGGCGACATCAATCCCCAATTCGGCAATCTCAAAGACTTCCGCCGCTTCATGCAGGAAGCCAAGAAGCGGGGCTTACGTGTCATCACCGAGTTGGTGATCAATCACACCTCGGATCAGCACGACTGGTTCAAACGCGCCAAGCGCAGCCCCAAGGGATCGAGCGCGCGCGAATGGTACGTCTGGAGCGACAGCGACCAAAAGTATCAAGGCACGCGTATCATCTTCACCGATACCGAGAAGTCGAACTGGGCCTGGGACGCAGAAGCAGGCGCCTATTACTGGCATCGCTTCTTTTCGCACCAGCCGGACCTGAACTTCGATAACCCGCGCGTGGTGCGTTCGGTGGTCCAGGTAATGAAGCGCTGGCTGGACGCCGGCGTCGATGGTTTCCGCCTGGATGCGGTGCCCTACCTCTGCGAGCGCGAGGGCACCAACAACGAAAACCTTCCCGAGACGCATGCCGTGTTGAAAAGCCTGCGCGCCGAACTCGACGCTTACGCGCCTGGCAAAGTGTTGCTCGCCGAAGCCAATCAGTGGCCGGAAGACGTACAGCAATATTTCGGCAATGGCGACGAATGCCATATGGCCTACCATTTCCCGCTGATGCCGCGCATCTACATGGCGATCGCGCAGGAAGACCGCTTCCCGATCGCCGACATCATGCGGCAGACGCCTGAAATTCCCGCCAACTGCCAGTGGGCGATGTTTCTGCGCAACCACGACGAACTGACGCTCGAAATGGTGACGGATTCCGAGCGCGACTATCTGTGGTCGACCTATGCCGCCAATCCACGCGCGCGCATCAACCTTGGCATTCGACGCCGCCTCGCGCCACTGATGGACAATGACCGGCGCAAGATCGAACTGATGAATTCGATTCTGATGTCGATGCCGGGCACGCCGATCATTTATTACGGCGACGAAATCGGCATGGGCGACAACATCTATCTCGGCGACCGCAACGGCGTGCGTACGCCGATGCAGTGGACGCCGGACCGCAACGGCGGCTTCTCGCGGGCCGACCCCGCACAGCTTTATCTGCCCTGCATCATGGATCCGGTTTACGGATTTTCCGCCGTTAACGTCGAAGCGCAGACGCGCTCGCTGTCGTCGCTGTTGAGCTGGATGAAACGCCTGATCGGCGTCCGCAAATCCAATAAGGTATTTGGGCGCGGCACACTGACGTTCATCCGCCCTTCAAATCGGGCGGTGCTCGCCTATGTCCGCCAGTTGGATAACGACGCCATTCTGTGCGTCGCCAATCTGTCCCGCTCCGCGCAAGCTGTCGAACTCGATCTCAGTTATTGGAAAGGCCGAATTCCGCAGGAAATGCTGGGACGAACTCGCTTTCCGCGCATTGGCGAATTGCCTTACCTGATCACGCTGCCGCCCTACGGCTTCTTCTGGTTCCAGCTTTTGCCGGAAACCGAACCGGTGCCCGAGCAGGTGCATCAGCACGAACTCGCCACACTCGTCATCGGTCCGGAAGGCAATACGATGCTGGCCGGATGGACCCGCCGCACGTTCGAAACCGACGTGCTGCCGGCTTTCCTGCCCGACCGCCGGTGGTTCGGCGACAAGGGCCAGCGCCGGATTTCCGCAACTTTGTCCGCAATCATCGCGGTCGAACACGGACCCGACCGCTTCGTCTTCACCATTGCCGATGTGCCGGGCGCCCACGGCACCAGCCGCTATTTCCTGCCGCTGACAATTCGTTGGACCCGCAATTCGCAGATCGACAGGGGCCCGGCCTCGGTGCTGGCCGCGGTGCGCCGCGGGCCGCGCGAGGGCACGTTGCTCGATGCCGCGGGCGAGATCGAATTCATCGCGGCGCTCTTGGCGAAAATTCGCGGCGGCGAAACCGCCGGGACCGAAGCCCACAAACTGGTCTTCCGCCCGACATCCGCGATGGCCTCCATTCTGCCGGACGAAATCGTAAAGGTCGTCGCCGTCGATCGCGAGCAATCCAACAGCAGCATCATCGTCGACGACAAATATGTCATCAAGATTTTGCGCCGGATTGCCCCGGGCATTCATCCGGAGATCGAAATCGGCCGCTTCCTCACCGACGTTGCACACTTCAAGAATGCACCGGCGTTGCTTGGTACGGTTGAACTGGTGGAAGACGGCGACCAGGGCAGTGCGTTGGCGGTCGTGCATGCTTTTGTCGAAAACCAGGGCGACGCCTGGACCGTGACCAGCGCCATGCTCGACCGGCTGGTCGATGAGCAGCGGCTGTTGCCGAACGAAGCCGTCGCCGAGACATCCGAGATTTCCGCCATGCTGCAATGGATGCGGCAAATCGGACGGCGGACCGCCGAGCTTCATTTGGCTTTCGTGGTCCCGACCGACGACGACACGTTCCAGCCAGAGCCCATCTCGGCGGACGATACCGCGCGGTGGACCGAAACTCTGGTGGCGCGCGCGCACACGGTGTTCGGCCTGATCGAGCACAATACGAGAAAGCTACCCGAAGCGACCGCCGCTTTGGCTCAGCAGCTTCTCGAACACCGCGATGCTGTCGTCACGTTCATGGATTCGACTTGGAACGCAAAATATGACGGCCTCAAGATCCGTCATCATGGCGATTTCCATCTTGGACAGATTCTGATCGCCAAGGATGACGCCTTCATTCTGGATTTCGAAGGCGAGCCCCGCCGCAGCCTCGACGACCGGCGCCGCAAAGCGCCGCCAGCGCGCGACGTGGCGGGATTCATCCGTTCCATCGATTACGCAATCAGCGCGGCCATGGATCGGGAGCCTAACCTCAGCGCTACAGATCGCCACACGCTGGTGACGCAAATCCGGGTGTGGGGTGATCGTCTGACCGCAGCCTATTGGGAAAGCTATCAGGTGGCGCTCGGTGACGCACGTCTTTGGCCAACCGAAGAAGCCCAAGTCCGCCAGTTGCTCGACTTGTTTCTGCTGGAAAAGGTCTTCTACGAAATCGAATACGAACTGACCAACCGGCCGGATTGGTCGCACATTCCGCTGGAAGCGGCGCTTCGCATTCTGCGCCAGCACGGAGTGATCGCGTCATGAACCAGGTCCATCGCACTCCGCTAATCCTGTCGGATTTCGACCTCTATTTGCTCGGCGAGGGCAATCACCTGAATCTATACGACAAGCTCGGCGCGCACCCGATGGAGCTGGAGGGCGTTGCCGGCGTCGCCTTCGTGGTGTGGGCGCCGAATGCGGAGCGCGTCAGCGTGGTTGGAGACTTCAATTCGTGGGACGACCGCCGCCATCCGATGCGGGTGCGCGGCACCGGCTATTGGGAAATCTTCGTGCCGGGCGCGCAGGCCGGCGACAAATACAAGTTTGAGATCGTTGCGCGCGGCGGCACGCTGCTGCCGCTGAAGTCCGATCCGATGGCGTTTGCAGCGGAAATGCGGCCTTCCACGGCCTCGATCGTGGTCGATGCGGCAACGCTGCCGAAGCCCTCGCCTGCTCCCGCCGGGGTCAACGCGCTCGACGCGCCGATGTCGATCTACGAAGTGCATCTCGGCTCATGGCGGCGCAAAGGCGACAATGGTCAGTTCTGGCTGAACTACCACGAGCTCGCCGAGCAGCTTCCCGCCTACTGCGCGGACATGGGCTTCACCCACGTCGAACTTCTGCCGGTGTCGGAGCATCCGTTCGACGGCTCGTGGGGCTACCAGCCCACGGGCCTCTTCGCGCCGACCAGCCGCTTCGGCACGCCCGCCGAATTCGCGATGATGATCGACGCTTTCCACAAGGCCGGCATCGGCGTGCTGCTCGACTGGGTGCCGGGCCATTTCCCCGACGATCCGCACGGCCTCGCCAAGTTCGACGGCACCGCGCTCTACGAGCACGCCGATCCGCGCCAGGGCCGCCACATGGATTGGGGCACGCTCATCTACAATTACGGGCGCGTCGAGGTGACGAACTTCCTGATCGCCAATGCGCTGTTCTGGATCACGCGCTACGGCGTCGACGGCTTGCGCGTCGATGCGGTCGCCTCGATGCTCTATCTCGACTACAGCCGTCCCTCCGGCGGCTGGATTCCCAACAAGGAAGGCGGCCGCGAGAACATCGAGGCCGTCGACTTCCTGCGCCGCACCAATACTCATTTGTTCGGCCACTTCCCGAACTCCACCACCGCGGCGGAAGAATCCACCGCCTGGCCGCAGGTGTCACGCCCGGTCGACTGGGGCGGCTTGGGCTTTGGCTACAAGTGGAACATGGGGTGGATGCACGACACCCTCGATTACATTTCAAAAGACCCGATCTATCGCAAGCACGAGCACGGCAAGATCCTGTTCGGCATGCACTATGCGTTTTCGGAAAATTTCATCCTGCCGCTGTCGCATGACGAAGTCGTGCACGGCAAACGCTCGATCTTCGGCCGCATGCCGGGCGACACGTGGCAGAAGTTCGCCAACCTGCGCGCCTATTACAGTTTCATGTTCGGGCATCCGGGCAAGAAGCTGATGTTCATGGGCTCGGAATTCGGCCAACCGACCGAGTGGAACCACGACATCGGCCTACCGTGGCATTTTCTTGAAAATCCCGCGCATGCCAGCATCCAGAGCCTGGTGCGCGACCTCAACAAGCTCTACCGCGACACGCCGGCGCTGCACGCGCTCGACTGCGACCCTGCAGGCTTCGAGTGGCTGGTCACCGACGACGCCCCCAACTCAACCTTCGCCTGGCTGCGCAAAGGCAAGAACCCCACCGATCGCTGCGTCGTCATCGTCAATTTCACCCCGCAGGTCATCGATAACTATCGCGTCCCCGTCCCGTTCGCCGGGAAATGGCGCGAAGTGCTCAATTCCGACGCGGCAATCTATGGCGGCAGCAATGTCGGGAACGCCGGAGCCGTCTCCACCGTTGTGACACACGACAATCCGGAGCTTCGCCTTGTTCTCCCACCCCTTGCTGCCATCTTTCTCATTCCTGAAATCTAACGGAAAGATTTCGGCCGGTTCACCGCATCCTCTCGGCGCGACGTGGGACGGGCGGGGCACCAACTTTGCCCTGTTCTCTGCCAACGCCACGAAAGTTGAACTGTGCCTGTTCGACCGCGAGGGCCGGCGCGAAACCGAGCACCTCACGCTGCCCGAGCGCACCGAGGATGTTTGGCACGGCTATCTATCGCATGTGACGCCGGGTCAGCTTTACGGCTATCGCGTGCACGGCCCTTACGAGCCAAATGCCGGACACCGGTTCAATGCGAACAAGCTGCTGATCGATCCCTACAGCAAGCAGCTCGGCGGCACTTTTAGCTGGAGCGACGCGCATTTCGGCTATCGCACCGGCAGCAAGCAGGAAGACCTGTCCTTCGACCGCCGCGACAACGCCCGCAACATGTGCAAGTCGGTCGTTGTCGATGTGGCGCATACCTGGGTACACGAACGGCGTCCACAGGTCGCCTGGGAAGACACCATCATCTACGAGGCTCACGTCAAAGGCCTGACGCAAACCCGCAAGGACATACCCGAGGACGCGCGCGGCACCTATCGCGGCCTGTCGGAGCCAGGCACCATCGCACATCTGCGCAAGCTCGGCGTCACCGCGATCGAACTGCTGCCGATCCACGCCTTTCTCGACGACCGCTATCTGCTCGACCGCGGCCTGAATAATTACTGGGGCTACAACACGCTCAGCTTTTTCACGCCGGAAGCCCGCTACGCGCACGGCGACGAGATCACCGCGTTCCGTGCCACCGTCGCCGCGCTGCACGACGCCGGCATCGAGGTTATTCTCGACGTCGTCTACAACCACACTGCCGAGGGCAACCAGATGGGCCCGACGCTGTGTTATCGCGGCATCGACAACGCCTCTTATTACTGGCTGATGCCGGACAATGCGCGCTACTACGACGACTTCACCGGCACCGGAAATTCGGTGAAGCTCGCGCACCCCCGTGTGTTGCAGATGGTGATGGATTCACTGCGGATGTGGGTCGAAGTATTTCACGTCGACGGCTTCCGCTTTGACCTGGCCTCGACGCTGGCGCGCGGCCCCGCCTTCGACCGCAACGCGCCGTTCCTCACCGCCGTGCGGCAAGACCCTGTGCTGGCCAACGTCAAGATGATTGCCGAGCCGTGGGACATCGGCATGGGCGGCTATCAGGTCGGCGGATTTCCGACCGGCTGGTCGGAATGGAACGACCAATATCGCAAGACGCTACGTCAGTTCTGGCGAGGCGAAGGCAATCTCGTCGGCGACCTCGCCCGCCGCATGACCGGGTCGGCCGAACAATTCCAGCACGACGGCCGAGCGCTGTACTCCAGCGTCAATCACGTCACCGTCCATGACGGCTTCACGCTGGCCGATCTCGTCAGTTACGAAGGCAAGCATAATGAAGCCAATGGCGAGGACGGCCGCGACGGCTCTGACGACAATGTCAGCATCAACTGTGGTGTCGAAGGCCCGACCGACGATCCTGCGATCTTGACGATCCGCCGCAGGCTGCGGAGCAATCAGCTTGCCTGTCTGTTCCTAGCACAGGGCGTGCCATTGATGATGGCGGGCGACGAAGTCGGCAACAGCCAGAACGGCAACAACAACACTTATTGCCAGGACAACGAAACCGGCTGGATCGATTGGTCGAATCTCGGCAGCGAAGACGATTTCACCGCCCTTGTCGGGCAACTGACCGAGCTGCGGCAACGCTTTCCGCAAATCAAGCCGCACCGCTGGATCGAAGGCAAGAAGGCTGACGGCTCATATGACGTGAAGTGGCTGACGCCGGGCGCTGTGGAGATGGGCGAGCCGGACTGGAATTTCCCCGACGGCCGCTTCCTCTCTTATGTGCTCGCGCCCGCGCAAGAAGGCGGCGAGCCGGTGTTCATCGTGCTCAACGGCGCAGACGAAGATGTCGAGATCACGTTTCCGGAATGGCTGAATGTCACCAAGTGGCAGAGCGTGCTCGACACCTCGATCGGAACCGCGAAATACGATCCAGTCGCGACCGGCGGCAAGTGGATGTCGCGGTCGAAGTCCGTGCTCGCCTTTGCTGGTGAGCCGTGACCGGGCCGGGACATTTCGGTCCTTTCGTTTCCGATGCGGGCGTCACCTTCCGGCTGTGGGCGCCGGCAGCGAAGCAGGTGAGCGTCGTGCTCGATGAACCGATCGGCGTACCGGTCGATATGCCGAAACAAAGCGGCTGGTTCGAGTTGCACATCGCGGAGGTGCGTCCGGGCGCGCGCTATCGTTTTCGCATCGATGACGAACTCGACATTTCAGATCCGGCCTCGCACTTTCAGCCGGAGGACGTGAGCGACCCGAGTGAGGTCATCGATGAGAACTTCGCGTGGGTGGCGAAAGACTGGAAAGGCCGGCCTTGGCACGAGGCGGTGTTTCTCGAAGCCCATGTCGGCACCTTCACGCCACTGGGCACCTTTCGAGCCATGATCGAGAAGCTCGATCATCTGGTCGCCATCGGCATCACCGCGCTGGAGCTGATGCCGCTGTCGGATTTTCCGGGCCGCTGGAATTGGGGCTACGACGGCGTGCTGCTGTATGGGCCGGATTCGAGTTACGGCCGTCCGGAAGACCTGAAGGCGCTGATCGATGCCGCGCATCAGCGTGGCCTGATGGTGTTTCTCGACGTCGTCTACAATCACTTCGGGCCGGAGGGAAACTATCTCGGCCGCATCGCGCCGGATTTCTTTTCCTCCGAGCAGACACCATGGGGCGGCGCAATCAACTACGAGGTGCCGCAGGTACGGCGCTTCGTCGTCGAGAACGCGCTACATTGGCTGCGCGATTATCGCTTCGACGGCCTCCGGCTCGACGCCGTGCACGCCATCGTCACGCCGGGCGAAGTCAGCATTCTGCGCGAATTGAGCGAGGCCGCTGGCAAGCTCGCAACTGAGACCGGACGGCACATTCATCTGGTGCTGGAGAACGACGATAACCGCGCCGCGCTGCTGGCACCGGACGTTGACGTGCCGGATGGCCGCTATCGCGCGCAATGGAACGATGACTACCATCACGCCTGGCATGTTTTTCTGACAGGAGAGACCGCGGGCTACTATCGCGACTTTGAGGACGCGGTAGCGCACATCAAGCGCACGCTCTCGCAGGGTTTTGCCTACCAGGGCGAGCCGTCGCCGCATCGCGACGGCCAAAAGCGCGGCGAACCCAGTGGCGATCTCGGCCCCGCGGCTTTCGTCAATTTTATTCAGAACCACGACCAGATCGGTAACCGGCCGACCGGTGAACGTCTTTCGGTGCTGGTGAAACCGGCGGCGCTCGAAGCCGCGCTCGCGGTGCTGCTGCTACAACCTTCGCCGCCAATGCTGTTCATGGGCGAGGAATGGGGCGCCACCGAACCGTTCCCGTTTTTCTGCGACTTCAAGGGCGACCTCGCCGACGCCGTGCGCAACGGCCGCAAAAAAGAATTTGCCGAGGCCTATGCCAAACACGGCGACGAGATTCCAGATCCCTTGGCTAAGGAAACGCGCGACCTCGCAGTGCTCGACTGGAACGCGCGCGAAACGCCGGACCACGCCAAGCGGCTTGAACTGACGCGTGCGCTATTGGCCGCGCGCAAAAAATTCGTCGTGCCGCTATTGCCGAAAATGACGCATGCGGGCGACGTGACATTCGAGAACGGTGTCCTGACGGGGCACTGGCCCGCAGACAGGAAAAGCCTTTTGCTGTTGGCTAACCTATCGGACGATACCAAGCCGCAGCCCGGCGCGATTGCGTGGGGCACACCAGTGTGGGGCGGCACGCCGCCGCGCGACTTGCCGCCGTGGTCGGTCTACGCCGCAATCGGAGGCTGATCATGCCTCCCGCCATCCCGCTCGCAACCTATCGCGTGCAACTAACCAAGGACTTCGGCTTCGACGACGCGGCGTCGCTGGCACCCTATCTCAAAGGCCTCGGTATCACTCATCTATATGCTTCGCCTTTTCTCAAAGCGCGGCCCGGTAGCACGCATGGCTATGACATCGTCGATCACGACAAGCTCAACCCCGAACTCGGCGGCGATGAAGCTTTCACGCGTCTGAGCGACGCGCTGCAAAAAAACGACCTCGGCCTGATCCTCGATTTTGTACCGAACCACATGGGCGTCGGCCATTCCGACAATGCCTGGTGGCTCGACGTGCTCGAGTGGGGGCCGAAGTCGCCTTATGCCGCGGCGTTCGATATCGACTGGGAGGGCCTGCCCTACCGCCGCCATCACGGCGTGCTGCTGCCGATTCTCGGCCGGCCTTACGGCGACGCGCTGCAAAGCGGCGAGATCACACTTAACTACGACGCGGAGACGGGTAGCTTCGCCACCTGGTATTTCGATCACAAGCTGCCGATCAACCCGCAGCGTTACGGCGAGATGCTGCGCACCATCGTCACGGCGGCCGGCGCGCTCGACGAACTGCCAGGGCAACGGCTGATCGCGTTGGCGCATGAATACCGCGACCCAGGTGCGCCGTCTTATGGCAAAGCGTCCGAGCTGAAATCGCGGCTCGCGACGATCACCGGCGCTATGGAAGTCATTGAACGCGGCCTTGCCGCCTATCGCAGCGACAGCGAGGCTGGCGGTGCCGCGCTGCATCGGCTGCTTGAGCGTCAGTATTACCGCCTCGCTTACTGGCGCGTTGCATTCTCGGCGGTGAACTACCGGCGGTTTTTCGACATCAGCGATCTTGCCGGACTACGTGTCGAAGACCCCAAGACATTCCGCGGCATTCACCCGCTGGTGTCTCGCCTCATCTCGGCTGGAAAACTGCAAGGCCTGCGGCTCGATCATATCGACGGCCTGCGCGATCCCGCGCAATACAACCGTCGCCTGCAACAGCTTGTCGGCAAGCTGCGCCGCGAAGCGGGCATGCGTGGGCCGTTCTACATCCTCGTCGAGAAGATTCTCGGCGAAGGCGAGACGATGCCGCGATTTCCCGGCGTGCACGGCACCACGGGTTATGAATGGCTCAATGTTATTTCGCGCGTGCTGGCCGACGGCGACGGCTATGACGCGCTCGACAAAACCTGGCGCGATTTCACCGGCGAACGCACGCCATTCGCGGAAATGCTGTATGCCGCCAAGCGCCGCGTCATCGACACCATGCTGGCGTCCGAGTTCACCGTTTTGGTCCGCGCGCTGGCGCGCATCGCCGCCGGCCATTTCAGCACACGCGATTTCACACTCGACCGCCTGCGCTCCGCGTTGCAAGTTTATGTCCTCGAATTTCCGGTGTACCGCACTTATGTGACGGCGGGCGGCGCCTCCGCAAGTGATCGCAAGATGATCGAGGATGTTGTCGCGCGCGCCCGTGCGCGCTGGGCCGGCCCCGACCCGGAGATTTTCGATTTACTGCGCGACGCGCTGACCATCGATCTCGGCGCCAATGCAGGAAACAGCGCAACGCGGGTGCGCAATTTCGCGCTCAAGCTCCAGCAGTTCACCGGGCCGCTGATGGCCAAGGCGCTGGAGGATACGACGTTTTACCGGCACCACCGTTTATTGGCGCTCAACGAAGTCGGCGGCGCCCCCGAAGCGCCGGCGCTATCGCTCGATGAATTTCATCGTCTACAGCGTGAACGGGCCGAGATCGCGCCGTTCGGTCTCACGGCGACGGCAACGCACGACACCAAACGCGGCGAGGATGCCCGCGCGCGCATCCTGGCACTGTCGGAAATGCCCGAGGATTGGGCCGCGTCGGTGCAGGAATGGCGCGGACAGAATGCGCACCTCATGGGCAGCCAACTGCGCCCGTCAACGGCACATGAATACATGCTGTACCAGGCGTTGATCGGCGCTTGGCCCGCGGCGGTCGACGACGATTTCGTCAAGCGCATGCAGGGCTATGCGCTGAAAGCCGCACGCGAGGGCAAGCAGGAGACGAGCTGGACCAATCCGAACGAAACCTATGAAGCGGCGCTGCAGGAATTCGTGGCGAAGCTGCTGGATCAATCCATCGGCGAATTTCTCAGATCCTTCGGCGCCTTCGCCGCGCGCACAAACCTGATCGGTGCACTGAACAGCTTGTCGCAACTGACACTGAAAGTTCTTCTACCCGGCGTGCCCGATTTCTACCAAGGCACCGAGAACTGGGATTTCTCTTTGGTCGATCCCGACAACCGCCGACCGGTCGATTTCAAGGCGCGCGAGCGCCAGTTGGCATCCGGCGATGACGATTGGCCGGCACTCGCGGCGAACTGGCAGGACGGACGCATCAAGTTCGTGCTGACGCGCCGACTCCTGACCCTCCGTCATGAACATGCGGAGCTATTCCGCAGCGGAAGCTACGAGCCGGTCGTGCTCACAGGCAAGGATGCCGGCCACGTTATCGCTTTCGCGCGCACCCGCGGGCGCGACAAGCTGATCGTCGCGGTCGGCCGCCACTTCGCGCCGCTGACGGACGGTGGGCGGCATTGGCCCAGCGCGCTCGACATCGCCTTACCCGCCCTGCCCGGCGGCGCCTATGAGAGCTTGTTGGAGCCGGAAGCCGGACTGCGGTCCATCCCCGTGGCCGTCTACCGGGCCGCCACCCGCAATCGCTAAGGTGGCGGAGGGAGTGGGATTCGAACCCACGTTACGGTTTCCCGTAAACACGCTTTCCAAGCGTGCGCCTTCAGCCACTCGGCCACCCCTCCGGCGTCGCTAGGTGATGGCGACCGACGCAGGCTTTTGCAAGCCAAGATACGGGCCGGACACGGACTTTCGTGCTTGAAGTGCACCGGGGACGCGTCAGAGGACGGATTTCCGCGTTAGCGCGTATTTATGTTATAATATGTTTATTTTACTATATTTGACCATCGTTACAAAAAACGCGCATTATCGCCCAACACTTGATAGATCGTCAGCGCAGCCTCGTTAGCGAGTAATTCCAGGAATTCCCATGGCCGGTGACGTCTCCGCGCTGCAATTAGTGCTGTCTGGCGACCCGGGCCTGTTCGCCATCGTCCGGCTGTCGCTGCTGATCAGCCTGGGCGCGGTCCTGCTGGCGGCGGTGATCGGCGTGCCGCTCGGCGCCGTCCTCGCGCTGACGCGCTTTCCTGGGCGCGAGGGCGCCATCGTCGTGCTCAACGCGCTGATGGGGCTGCCGCCGGTCGTGGTCGGCCTGGCGGTTTTCCTGCTGCTGTCGCGGTCGGGACCGCTCGGCTCCTGGGGATTGCTGTTCACGCCGCAGGCCATGGTGATCGCGCAAACCATTCTCGTAGTTCCGATTATCGCCGCGCTGAGCCGCCAGACCATCGAAGATCTGTGGGTCGAGTACCGCGATGAACTGGCGGCGATGAATGTCGGACCCGCGGGCCGCGTCGCCACACTGATCTGGGACGCGCGATTTTCCCTTGTAACAGCGCTACTTGCGGGCTTCGGGCGGGCGGCGGCGGAAGTAGGCGCGATTATGATCGTCGGCGGCAATATCGACGGCTTCACCCGAACCATGACCACCGCCATTGCACTCGAAACGTCAAAGGGCGACCTGCCGCTCGCGGTCGGGCTCGGCATCGTATTGATTTTGATCGTGATTACGGTCAACGGGCTGGCCTGGGCCGCGCGCCGCGCCGGCGAACGCATCGCGGGATGACCATGCGCGCACCCGCCTCCGACCTGCCTGTCGTGTTCGAGAACGTGACGATACTGGCCGGACATTCGGCTCTTCTGGACGACATATCGGTCACGTTCGCAGGGGGGAATACCACCTGTTTGATCGGCCCCAACGGCGCGGGAAAGACGACCCTGCTGCGCGCGGCCATGGGGCTCATCCCCGCCACGCGCGGGCACATCACCTGGGGCGGCCGCGACGCGTCGCCGCCGGACAAACGCGCCATCATGTTCCAGCGGCCGGTGATGCTGCGCCGGAGCGCTGCGGCAAATATTTTTTACGCGCTGGCGGCGGCGAATGCCCCGCGCGACGCGCAGCAGGAACGCGTCGATGACTTGCTCAAGCTGGTCGGGCTTCAAGCGCTTGCCGACCGGCCCGCACGCCGCCTGTCCGGCGGCGAGCAACAACGCCTGGCGCTGGCACGCACGCTGGCGCGCGACCCGGCGATTCTGTTTCTCGACGAGCCGACCGCGAGCCTCGACCCGTATGCCACCAAGGCAATCGAGGACATCGTGCGAAATGTCGCGGCGCGCGGCGTCAAGGTGGTGATGTCGACCCACGATCTCGGTCAGGCCAAACGTCTGGCCGGCGACATCGTGCTGCTGCATCGCGGCCGTGTCATCGAGCACACGCCGGTTGCTGAGTTCTTCGACAATCCGCGCACCGCGGAGGCGCACAAATTCATCGCAGGTGAATTGCTGGTTTAACAAAACAAAGGTGGAGGATCTGATGTTCAATTGCCGTGCAATCTTCGTAGCTGCCGCACTCGCATCGCTCGTGTTCGCCACGCCAGCCGTCGCCCAGGACAAATCCATCGTCGTATCGTCGACCACGTCGACGCAGGATTCCGGACTGTTCGGCCACATCTTGCCGCTGTTTAAAGCCAAGACCGGCATCGACGTGAAAGTTGTGTCGCAAGGCACCGGCCAGGCGCTTGACACCGGCCGCCGCGGCGACGCCGACGTGGTGTTCGTCCATGCCAAAGCGCAGGAAGAAAAATTCGTTGCCGAAGGCGCCGGTGTGAAGCGCTATCCGGTGATGTACAACGACTTCGTGCTGATCGGACCGAAGGGCGATCCGGCCGGCATCAAGGGCAGCAAGGACATCGTTGCCGCGCTCAAGACCATCAAAGACAAAAGCGCGCCATTCATTTCGCGCGGCGACAAATCCGGCACGCACAGCGCCGAGCTCGCGCTCTGGAAAACGGCAGGTATCGACATCGAGGCGGACAAGGGGCCGTGGTACAAATCGATCGGCCAGGGCATGGGCGCAGCGCTCAACACCGCCAGCGCCGGCAATGCCTATGTGTTGACGGACCGCGGCACCTGGCTGTCGTTCAAGAACCGCGGCGATCTGGTTATCGCGGTGGAAGGCGACAAGCGGCTGTTCAACCAGTATGGCGTGATCCTGGTGAACCCGGCCAAGCATCCGACGGTGAAGAAGGAGCCCGGCCAGCAGTTCATCGACTGGCTTGTGTCGGTCGAAGGCCAGAAGGCGATCGCCGATTACAAGATCGGCGGTGAGCCATTGTTCTATCCGAACGCCAAAGACGCGGGCGCGTGATGCTATCGACGTGCGGATAGCGCGTCAGAACGACGCTTCGTCGACCTGTTGAAGCGCGATGCGCTGCTCTTGCGAAACGCGCAATGTCTGCAAGGCCGACATCGCTTGATTGTTCAGGTGGACAAAATCGATCGGCGCGGGTTCGCGCTGGATTTCCACGGGCGGCTTATAGACGACGGCGCCGGCAATCACGATGGCGGCGAGCACGGCAGAAACCAGGCGGGTTCTCATCGGCGGTCCATAGGCGCGTTCTGCGCGCTCAAACCATAGGCCGAAGGCTGTTTAAATGTGGCGAAATTGAATCCGACAACTGCGGCGATTGGTTTAAGGGACGATTAACGCTGCCGCCTTGCGCGTGACGTTTACACTCTTGCTTCACCTCTCCCGCTTGCGGGGGAGGCCGACGAGCGAAAGCTCGCCGGGAGGGGGCGCTTGAGCGCGTGTATTCCCCTCCCCAACCCTCCCCCGCAAACGGGGGAGGGAGTAAAGAGCGTCGCTATTGCAGCTCGATGCCCAAATCTTTGGTGGTCTTTTCCCACACGCCGAGTTGCTCCTTGAGGAACGCGGCTGCGGCCTGCGGCGAGCCAACGCCGCTGGGCGCAAGATCGAAGCCAAGCTTGCCCGACAGCTCCTTGACCTGCGGATCCTTGGTGGCGGCATCGACCGCGGCGTTCACTTTCCTGACGATGTCGGGCGATGTGCCTGCCGGCGCCATCAGCATGAACCAGCCCTGGAAGTCGAAGCCCGGCAGCGTTTCGGCAGCGGACGGTACCTCCGGCATAGCCGATGCACGCCCGGTCGACGCCACCGCGATTGCGCGCAACGATCCCGCCCGCACCAGTTGCTCGACGATCGATATCGAAAACACGCCGGCTTGCGTGCGGCCAGTCATCACATCCTGGATGCCGGCATTCGGATTGGTCGATGGAATCAGCACAAACTGCGTACCGGAAAATTTGTTTAGCGCCTGGGCTGTGACACCCGCCAGATTGCGCGGCCCGTCGACCGACATCGATAATTTCCCGGGCGTTTTTTTCTCCAGCGCGATCAATTCAGGCAGCGTCTTGGCCGCAACGTCCGGATTGATGACGATGAGCTGGTAGCTGCGCGTCACCAGCGCGATCGGCGCGAAGTCCTTCACGGAATCATAGGGCAGGCTTTTCATCATGAAGGGATTGGTGACGAGCGCCGCCGAGGTGGCGAAAAACAGCGTGTAGCCATCCGGCGCGGCCCGGGCCGCAGCAGCGGCGCCAAAGACATAGCCGGCGCCGGGCTTGTTCTCGATGATGACGGTCTGGCCGAGCGATTTACCCATCCGCTCGGCGATCATGCGCGCCATCACGTCCGGGCTGGCGCCGGCCGGCTGCGAAACGATCATGGTGATCGGCCGCTGCGGCCAATCCTGGGCTTGTGCCGTAGTCATATGGGCAACGAGCGCGAGGCCAAGGGCGACGAGGGATTTGGGCAGCATTGATTCCTCCCGGGTACGATTTTCTAAGCGGTCATTATTCGCATCCTGACTGGCTCTATCGGAAATCACAATACAGGCAACATTGTCCCATCATGCGGTACATCGTTGCTTACACGCCGGTAAAGACTTACATTTGGCGCATGAGCGACAGCTACATCATCAAGCCGAATCCACACGATCCGCGGCTGACCGAGCGCGTCACCGGTATCGACCACACCGGGGTGAAGATCGAGACCTCGGTCACGGTCGAGCGCGCGCTGACGATTTTCCTCAACGGCCAGGAAATCGTCACCGCCATGACCATCGGCGATTATCCGGACTACCTGGCGGTCGGCTATCTGCTCAATCAGAACATGCTACTGCCGGACGACGTGGTGACCGGCGTCGATTACGACGAGGAGTTGGCGGTCGTCGTCGTGCGCACCAAACGCAAGACCAATTACGAAAAGAAGTTGAAGAAGAAAGTGCAGACCTCCGGCTGCGCGCAAGGCACCGTGTTCGGCGACCTGATGGAGGCGCTGGAAGGTGTGTCGCTCCCGAAGACCGAGCTGCGCACGTCCTGGCTCTATGCGCTCACGCACAAGATCAACACCACGCCGTCGCTCTATCTGGAAGCCGGCGCGATCCATGGCTGCGTGCTGGCCCGTCAAGATCAACCCCTCGTTTATATGGAAGACGTCGGCAGGCACAACGCGGTCGACAAGATTGCCGGCTGGATGTTCAAGGAGAAAGTGTCGCCCAGCGACAAGATTTTCTACACCACCGGCCGCCTGACCTCCGAAATGGTGATCAAGACGGTGCGAATGGGCATTCCGATTTTGATTTCGCGCTCGGGTTTCACCGCCTGGGGCGTCGAGCTGGCGCGCAAGGCCAATCTCACTTTGGTCGGCCGCGCGCGCGGCAAGCGCTTTGTCGCGCTGGCCGGCGAAGACCGCATCGTGTTCGATCAGGATCTCGACAAGGTGCAGGAGGAAAGCTCCAAGCACCGGCGCAAGGCGGCGGTCGGCGATGAGTAATTGCAAAACCCGGGGCTAGAACAAGCCTGGCGATTCGCCCCGCTCGTTTCTCGGCAAAGCCGATTTGCTCAGAAGCTCAATGTCTTGCCGCAGTGCGGGAACACGAAATTTGACGCTACCTTGAGTTGAAATTAGAATTGCGTTGCGGAACATTCGCTGTGTTCCGCTTATCAGCAAAGGGGGGCGTGAAATGATTCCGAACCTCGTCATTGCAGCAATCGTCGGCTGGTGTGGGACTGGTTGGCCGTTTCGCTTTCCGCGCGGGACCGGAGGCGGCGGCGGTTTCGATCCGGACAATCCGTGGCCGCCGAATTGTCCCATGTGCGGTCAGATCGTCGGCGCCATTTCGGCGGTCATCCTGGTCGCCGTGCTGGAAACGACAATCGCCGGTAGCGGCCTTGTTGGGCTGGTCACGGTCTCGTTCTTCGCAGGCAGCTTCGGCGCCAATTTCGTCGGCAATCTCCGCGGCCTGATGACGAAGTAGC
>JANMSH010000116.1:0-27177 GCA_031389105.1 Hyphomicrobiales bacterium | reverse complement strand
CGCTGGTCAACATGATGGTCTATCCGCTCGCTATCGGTGGCGCCTGCATCATCACCTCGATCGTCGGCACGTTCTTCGTACGTCTCGGTGCCAGCGAGTCGATCATGGGCGCGCTGTACAAAGGCTTCATCGCTTCGGCGGTGCTGTCGCTCGGCGCGATCTGGTACGTCACCTATCACCTGATCGGCTTCGGTGCGATCCCGGGTGCGAACTTCACGGGGCAGAACCTGTTCATCTGCGCCGTCGTCGGCTTGGTCGTCACCGGCCTGATCAT
This sequence comes from Hyphomicrobiales bacterium, assembly GCA_031389105.1. Taxonomy (GTDB): domain Bacteria; phylum Pseudomonadota; class Alphaproteobacteria; order Rhizobiales; family Xanthobacteraceae; genus Pseudolabrys. The sequence goes on along the minus strand of JANMSH010000116.1, from coordinate 26,903 downwards.
CTGGATCACCGAATACTATACCGGCACCAACTTCCGTCCGGTGAAGTCGATTGCTGCGTCGTCGGTAACCGGCCACGGCACCAACGTCATCCAGGGTTTGGCGATTTCACTGGAATCGACCGCGGCCCCGGCGATGGTGATCATTGCCGGCATCCTGGTGTCCTACGGACAGGCCGGATTGTTCGGCATTGCGATCGCGGTTACCGCGATGCTGGCGCTGGCCGGCATGGTGGTTGCGCTCGACGCCTTCGGTCCTGTCACCGACAATGCCGGTGGCATTGCCGAAATGGCCGGTCTGCCGAAGTCGGTGCGCAAGTTTACCGACGCGCTCGACGCGGTCGGCAACACCACCAAAGCGATCACCAAAGGATACGCGATCGGTTCGGCGGGCCTCGGCGCGCTGGTGCTGTTCGCGGCCTATAACCAGGACCTGCTGTTCTTCGCCAAGGATGCCAAGGCGCATCCGTACTTCACGGGGGTCAGCCTCGATTTCTCGCTGACCAATCCGTATGTCGTGGTGGGACTGCTGTTCGGCGGCATGCTGCCGTATCTGTTCGCCTCCATGGGCATGACCGCGGTCGGCCGGGCCGCCGGCGCGATCGTGGAAGAAGTGCGCCGGCAATTCCGTGAACATCCCGGCATCATGAAGGGCAAAGAGAAGCCCGACTACGGCCGCGCGGTCGACATCCTCACCAAGGCGGCGATCAAGGAAATGATCATCCCGTCTTTGCTGCCGGTGTTGTCGCCGATCTTCTGCTACTTCGTGATCTTCCTGGTCGCGGGCGGCGGAGCGGCCGGCAAGTCGGCCGGCTTCTCCGCGCTCGGTGCGATGTTGCTCGGCGTGATCGTGACCGGTCTGTTCGTCGCGATCTCGATGACCTCGGGCGGCGGCGCCTGGGACAATGCCAAGAAGTACATCGAGGACGGTCATTACGGCGGCAAGGGCTCGGAAGCCCACAAAGCCGCGGTGACCGGCGACACTGTCGGCGATCCCTACAAGGATACGGCGGGCCCGGCGGTCAACCCGATGATCAAGATCACCAACATCGTGGCGCTGCTGCTGCTGGCGATTTTGGCGCACTAAATAAAATTAGTGCTGCAAATAAAAAAAGGCCCGCGCATCACGCGGGCCTTTTCGTTTGTTCGTTGACGCGCCGCGCTACTGCGTGAGCATCTTGGGACCGAAGCTCTTGAACAGGCCGCGCAGATAGCTCAGCTCGACGCCGCCGGTCGCGGTCTGCTGCGACACGAAGTCGAAAACTTTGCCGTCGCGCAGTCCATAATTCGCCAGCCGCTCGACGCGGCGCTCTTTATCGAAATAAACCGCGACCACGCGCTGATCGACGATCTCGTGCGGCATGAAGGCGGCGGCGCGCTCTGTCTTCTGCGAGATGTAATAGAACGCTTCGCCGTTGACGGTGGCGACCGTCGATGGCGTGCCGAGTACGATCAGCACTTGTTCTTGTGAAGCGCCGACCGGGATTTGCTCGAGCGCGCCTTCCGGCAGCACGTAGCCGCGCTGCAGCGTCTCGGAGAAATTGCCACAGGCGCCGAGCGCGAGCGTGCAGGCCAGTGCCAGCGCGAGGCGCGAAACTTTGCCGCGGCCGGTGGCGGTTATCGTTGCGATATTGAACCCCAAACCCGGAACCCTTTTATTCGGCGTGTTATTCGGACTTGCATCGTCAGTGGCGTTGCCGTACCGGGCAACGAGCCCATCAACGTCCGAAACCAGCCCGATGATATTTTCCCGCTTCCGCGCCCGCGCGCAGGCAGACACCATTTCCGCCCTGTATGGCATGATCGTGGCGCAGGCGCGATTGCCCTGTTTTTACCGGGAGTATGCGGTGGCCGATACGGTTAACGGCCGTTTCGACCTGATCGTGCTGCATCTAGCCATTGTGACCGACCGCTTGATGGCCGATCCGGCACTCAAAGACCTCGGCCAAGGGGTTTTCGACCGGTTTTGCCTGGATATGGACGACAATCTGCGGGAAATGGGCATAAGCGACCTCAAGGTGCCTAAGGAGATGAAGAAAATGGGCGAGGCGTTCTACGGCCGGGCGCAGGCCTATCAGGCGGCTTTGGCAGACGCGGACGGGCAGGCGCTGGCCGACGTGATCGCCCGCAATATTTACGGCGGCAAGCTGCCGGAACCGGCTGTGGCGGCGCGACTTGCGGCCTATATGCGGGTAGCGGTAGTGGATCTGGCAGGCCATAGCGCGTCGGGGTTGGCAGCGGGCGAAATGCGGTTTCCCGATCCCGCTAAAATACCTTGAGCAATATCTCTAGAAGAACACCGGATTAGAAGCGTGACCACGATGGAAAAGGCCGAAAGCCGTTCGATTTCGCCTTGGAGCGTGCCGGTTGCCGTGGACGATATTCCGGCCAGCGGCATGCACATCGAGATCGATGCGCCCGAGCAGACCCGTGCCCAGGTGCTGGCGCTGGTCGCGGGACTGTCGACAGTGCAGGAGCTTGCCAGCCTGTCGGCAGTATTCGATCTGACTAGGCGGGGCGCCAGGATCCATGTCGAAGGCCATGTCCGGGCCAAGGTCGCCCAGACCTGCGTGGTGACCCTGGAGCCGATCGAAAACAGCGTCGATGAGACGGTCGACCTGATGTTTGCGCCGACGCATGCAGGCGATAAGCAGGCCGGCGCTGAAATCGAGCTCAAACCGCACCTTGACCCGCCCGAGCCTTTGGCCGGCGGTACCGTCGATCTCGGTGCATTGGCGACCGAATTCCTGGTTTTGGGAATCGACCCGTATCCCCGTAAAGCCGGCGTGGAATTTGCCCCTCTGACCATCGGCGAGGACGCGCCGAAACCCTTTGCCGCGCTGGAGGCCCTCAAGAAGCGCCTCGGCGGCGGCAAGCCGTGATCGGTAGCCGGGCGATGGAACTTCACCAAAAGCGGCTTGTCTGCGCCGTGGCAGCGGCTATGTTCGCGCCCGTGCATCAAGCCCAGGTGACCCCATTGCCGGCGCGCACGCTGACGCCGCCAAGGCCGATACATGCCCGATAAAGTCCGCATTGCGATCGACGCCATGGGCGGCGACAATGGCGCGTCGGTCCTCCTGCCGGGGGCCGAGGTTTCGCTCATTCGGCACCCCGATATCGAGTACCTGCTGTTTGGCGACCGCGGCGTGGTCGAGCCGCTGCTCGACCGCCTGCCGGCGCTCAAGGCCAAGGCGAAATTCATCCATACCGAAGTGTCGATCCGGATGGACGACAAGCCGAGCCAGGCGCTGCGCTACGGGCGCTGGAAGTCGTCGATGTGGCTCGCCATCGACGCCGTCAAGAAAGGCGACGCCGATGTTGTCATCTCGGCCGGCAATACCGGCGCGCTGATGGCGATGGCGCGTTTCAATCTCAAGATGATCCAGGGCATCGAACGCCCGGCGATCGCGGCGATCTGGCCGACGCTCAAGGGCGAGTCTGTCGTGCTCGATGTCGGCGCTTCAATCGGCGCCGACGAGACACACCTCCTCAATCTAGCCGCCATGGGTAGCGCCATGGCGCGCGTGCTGTTCGACATCGAAAAGCCGACCGTCGGTCTCCTGAACATCGGCGTCGAAGAGGTCAAAGGTCTGGAGCAGGTGCGCGAGGCCGGCCGCCTGTTGCGCGAGGGCGAGTTTCCTTATTTCGACTATCAAGGCTTTGTCGAAGGCGACGATATCGGCAAGGGCGTGGTCGACGTCGTCGTCACCGAAGGCTTTGCCGGCAATATCGCGCTCAAGACCGCCGAAGGCACCGCGCGTCAGTTCGGCCAGTATCTGCGTTCCGCCATGAACCGGACCTTGATGGCTCGGCTGGGCTATCTGCTCGCGCGCCAGGCGTTCCGCACCTTGCGCGACAAGATGGACCCGCAGAAGTCGAATGGCGGCGTGTTCCTTGGCCTTAATGGCATCGTGATAAAAAGCCATGGTGGCGCCGACGCCGAAGGTTTCGCCTCGGCCATCGATCTGGGATACGACATGGTCCGCTATGAATTGCTAGCCAAGATCGCCCAGTCGATGGCGCGCGACCGGCTAGCGACCGAGACGGCACGACTGGCGAACGGAGTAGCTTCGTGACCCAATTGCGTTCGGTCGTGCTCGGTTGCGGCAGTTATCTGCCCGCACGAATTCTCAGCAACGACGAACTGGCGCGCTCGGTGGCGACCACCGACGATTGGATCGTGCAACGCACCGGTATCCGCGAGCGTCATATCGCGGCCGCCGGCGAACTCACCTCAGACCTCGCGCTGCATGCGGCGCGCGCGGCGCTGGCGAATGCGCATGTCGAAGCGGATTCAATCGACCTGATCGTGCTGGGCACTTCGACCCCGGACCAGACTTTCCCAGCAACCGCGGTTACGGTGCAGGCCGGGCTCGGCATCACCAAGGGCGCGGCGTTCGATTTGCAGGCGGTCTGTTCGGGTTTCGTCTATGCGCTGTCGATCGCCGATTCCATGCTGCGGACCGGCAGCGCCAAGCGCGCGTTGGTGATCGGGGCGGAGACCTTCTCCCGCATTCTCGACTGGAATGACCGCACCACCTGCGTGCTGTTCGGCGACGGCGCCGGTGCCCTGGTGCTGGAGGCACAGGAGCAGCCCGGCACCTCGGCCGACCGTGGCATCCTCACCACCCATCTGCGCTCGGACGGCCGGCATCGCGCCAAGCTCTATGTCGACGGCGGGCCGTCCTCGACCCAGACCGTCGGCCATCTGCGTATGGAAGGCCGCGAAGTGTTCAAACACGCGGTGGCCATGATCACCGACGTCATCTACGACGCCTTCAAAGCCACCGGCACCAGCGCCGCCGATATTGACTGGTTTGTGCCGCATCAGGCCAATAAGCGCATCATTGACGGCTCGGCCCACAAGCTCGGGATTTCGCCGGAAAAGGTGGTGATGACGGTCGACCGCCACGGCAATACCTCGGCGGCTTCGATCCCGCTGGCTCTCGCCGACGCGGTCGCCGACCGGCGGATCAAGCGGGGCAACCTTATTCTGCTCGAGGCGATGGGCGGCGGCTTTACGTGGGGTTCGGTGCTGCTGCGCTGGTAGGGCCGCTGTACCGGATAATGGGCCGCCCAGGCGGTCCGGACCGGCCCGCTATGTCCGCTAACGCTCTGCTGGCCATGCGGGACGGCCTTCACAAATTAAATCGCCCGGTTGACCGGTCCCGATCTTGCTAATACCGTCGATAATTCAGTATCTTCGCCGAAGGCGGGGCGGGCGATGACCGGCAAGACAGTGACGCGCGCGGATCTGTGTGAGGCGGTCTACCAAAAGGTAGGCCTATCCCGCACGGAATCAGCCTCCCTCGTGGAGTTGGTCCTTAAAGAGATTACCGACTGCCTCGAGCGCGGCGAAACCGTTAAATTATCGTCATTCGGCTCGTTCGTGGTGCGTAAAAAAGGCCAGCGGATCGGCCGCAATCCCAAGACCGGCAAGGAAGTTCCGATTTCGCCGCGGCGGGTGATGGTGTTCAAGCCATCGGCGATCCTCAAGCAGCGCATCAACGGCCACGAAGTCGCCGACGAAGCCGAACACGCGTGATCCCGAAAAGTGGGTACCGGTTTTCGGACAAGATCATGCGCAAGTAAAAAAGCGTAAGCTTACGCAGCCGCAAGTCGCGGCTTTGGTTTTTGTAACAGCGTTTCAACTTTATCGGGAGTAGGCCGCTTTGGATCACAAGGCGCCGGACGCGTTTCGCACCATTAGTGAAGTGGCGGATGAACTCGATCTGCCGCAGCATGTGCTGCGCTTTTGGGAAAGTCGCTTCCGCGAAATCAAACCGATGAAGCGCGGCGGCGGACGCCGCTATTACCGCTCCGACGATGTAGAACTGCTGCGCGGCATCCGTCATCTGTTGTACGGCGAGGGTTACACTATCCGCGGTGTGCAACGCATTTTGCGCGAGCAAGGTTCGAAGTTCGTGCAGGCGGTGTGGCTGGAAGGCGCCGCGCAGCCGCCGCATGGCGCGAGTGACGAAGACGAGCTTGCCGACGAAGCCGCCGCTGCTGATGCCGAACCGGTCGGACAAACCGGCGGGTTGCGTCGCCGCTTTGCCTCGCTGATCGGCCGCGATCTCGGCGACCGTCATGAGGACGCCGGCCGCCGAGAGCCGCCATTGCGCAGCGCGCCCGAACCGCGCATCGAGGCGAACGATCGCATGATCCAGAACGCTCAGGCTGCACCCGAGCCGGAACCGCCGATAATGGAGCCGCCGGCCGCTCGTCAGGCACCCAGTGCGATGCTTGCCCGCGACGACGTGCGCAAGCTGCACGCCGTGCTGCATGAGCTTGCCGAATGTCGCAAGCTGATCGACGCCACGGGCGCAAATTAGCGCGCCGGACGTGTCGTGTGACTTGAACCGAAAGCCGATGGCGAAATAAACGGTTGGGTTGGGGGGGTGACTTGGCCCGGCTTTGCCGGTACGTATCCGGCCGTCGGGGCGTGGCGCAGCCCGGTTAGCGCGCTTGTCTGGGAGACAAGAGGTCGTGGGTTCAAATCCCGCCGCCCCGACCAAATCCCTCAATCAGGTTGATTTCAGACGGTGTGGCGGGTGCGTGCCTGCGCGTAGGGCTGTTCGCCCTCCGGGCTTTGCTCAGGCACGAGGGCGGGTGCCTCGACCGCCGAACGGGCGGGCCGGCGCAACGCGCCCTTGAGCCAATGCAGCACGAACTTGGACCAGCGCTGCGCGGTCCAATACAGGCCGGTGCCGATGGACGAAGAGCGCAGGCCATATGCCTTCTTATCGCACCAGGCGTCGTAGGCCTGTTTGATCGGATCGTTATAGAACGTCGCGATCTTCTCGACGCCCATGCCCGGCGTGGCGAACCACTCCGGGACGTGCACGTTGCAGAGCCGCTCGACATCCATCAGCGCCTTGCCGGCGCCGGTGCCCGCGGCCGGACACGACGTCGCGAAGGCGTCGCCGATCAGCACGATGCCGGCCTGCCGGTGTCCCTCGCTGATATAGAGATCGACCGGGCGAATCTTGACGAAGCCTTCGACCTCGAACGGCCCGGTCAGATTCTGCAAATTCGGAATGGCCGCCAGCATCGTTTGCTTGGGCGCATCGCGAAATTGCGCCAGCCAAGGATCGCGCATGTCGCGATAGACGAACAGATTGGCGCGGGTCGTTTCGCCGATCGGAAACAGCGTCAGATAGGCCATCTTCTCCGTCGATTGCTCCGGAAAATAAGTCAGCGCTGAAAAATCGAACGCGGTCTGGCCGGCCGGCTTGAGATCGAAGCCGATTGAAATCGAATGGGCCTCGCTCGTGATCTTGCGCCCGATTCCCAATTTATGGCGCAGGCCGATGTTGAGGCCATTGGCGAGCACGATCAGCCGCGCGGAAATTTCTTCGCCGGTGGACAACGTGACGGTCTGACGTCCGGCGCCGGTCGAGAGCGACGCGACCTTGGCGACGATGAAGCTCGCGCCCGGTACTTCGGCACGAATTGCATTCACTAAATTATCGTAAAGGATTCCGCACTGCGAGCCTTCGAGGCGGTCAACCAGATGGCCAAACCGCGCCACCCACAGATTGCGGTTGGCGGTCGCGGCGGCGAGCACGGTGTCGGCAAGACCCGTTTTCTTCAGGAGTTCGATCTGGCTTTGGTCGAGTTTTTCGCAACGAAAATCAGGCGGATAGATTGGATGAGGATCGACAAGCAGCACATCGTAGCCCGCGCGCGCCAGCATGGCGGCGGCGGTGGAGCCGGCGAGGCCGGCTCCGGCGATGACGATGTCGGTTTGCCGCATACTGCGACATTAAGGCGCAATTCTTTCACAAGGTGTTACGGCAATCGGAGAAAGCGGGCGGTTACGGAAATTTAATATTAATCGATCGTTGCACTCACTCACCAAATTTCCGCAGCCCACGCAGTTAAAACTTTATCCACCCAACGCATTAGTTTTTTCCAGTTTCATGTCGGTATTCACGGTCCATGCGGCGACGCTGGATATGTTGCCGGTAACGAAGTCCGAACCGACAGGCGATCATGACCCAAGCTACGCAAGCGGCATTCGACCGGCATGTCGATGCCGGCGTATCAAACCGTGCCGGCACGTTCGCGCGCTCGGCCGCTGGGTTGCCCGCGGGTATTCGTCTGTCGTATCACGACGACTTGACGGAAGTTGAGCAGGAATGGCGCGGCTTCGAGCAGGGCGCCGACTGCACGGCATTCCAGACCTTCGACTGGCTCTCAATCTGGCATCGCCACATCGGCGTGCGTGAAGACATCAAGCCGGCGATTGTGATCGGGCGGCAGGACGAGGCCATTCTGTTTATCTTGCCGCTGGCGTTGGCGCCCGGCCGTTTGCGCCGCGTCGCCTGGTTTGGCGAATTCTTGAGCAACACGAGCGCGCCGCTACTGGCGCGCGATTTTGCCCAACGCGTCAGCCGCGCACAGTTTCTCTCGCTATGGCGCGAGATCGAACAGCTTTTGCGCAAGCGTCTGCGCCACGATCTCATCGATCTCGGTAAGATTCCGCAGACGGTCGGCGCGCAGCCCAATCCGATGCTGGCGCTGGACCTGACGCCGCATGCCAACGATGCCTATCAAGTGCGCCTGACCGGCACGTGGGACGAATTCTATGCCGCCAAGCGTTCGCCGTCGCGGCGCAAGACCGACGCCAGGAAGCGGCGCCGTCTTGAAAAGATGGGCAACGTACACTTCGCGACCGCTACCGATCTCGCCGACATCGAGCGTACCCTCGACGCGCTGATGGCGCAGAAGAAAAGCTCTTACGCCAGCCTCGGCGTCGCCAACATGTTCGAATGGCCGGGCTATCGTGATTTCTTTGTCGATCTCGCCACGGATCCACGGCGCCACGGCCTGGTGCATGTCAGCAGCGTCAGCGTCGACAAGACGATCGTTGCCGCCAGCTTCGGACTGACTCTGCACGGCAACTATGACTACGTGCTCGCCGGTTACACGATGGGCGAATACGAAGGTTCCAGCCCGGGGACGCTCCATCTGCAGGAATTGATGCAGTATTTCACCGAACGCGGCTTCAAGACGTTCGACTTCAATATCGGCGACGAGCCTTACAAGCGCGAATGGTTCGACGTCGAAACGAAATTCTACAATTATGTGTCGCCGGTGACCGCCGCCGGATGGGCGACGTCGATCGTGTTGCAGGTATCGCGCTCGATCAAACGCTTCATCAAGCGCAATCCGGCGATCTGGCCGGTGATCCGCAAGGCCCGCTCGGCGCTGGGCTCTCTGCGGGGATCGCCGCGATGAACGTGCGCGCGCTCACCTTAAGCAAATTCTCGTTGGGCGGGCGCCTGGTTGGCGGCCTGTTCTCGACGTCGATGATGCTGATGGCGGCGCGGGTGATCGGGCTTCTGGCCGGCTTCGGCACGCAGATACTTTTGGCGCGGATGCTGGCGCCGGAAGGCCTCGGCATATTCTATTTCGCGACCAGCATCGCTTATGTCGTCGCCATGATCGCGGCGTTCGGCTATCCGGTGGTGGCGGTGCGTTTCATCTCGCGCTACCGCACCCGCGGCAACGACATGCTCAAGGCCGCCTTCGTCAATCGCGCGCAGATGGACACGGCCATTGTGTCCATTGCCGGCATGGCACTTGTGATGGCGCTGGCGGCGATCATTCCCGGCGATGTGACGACGCGGTTCACCGTTGCTGCTGCCGCGCTCGCCATTCCGGCGCTGGCATTGTCGAGAATCTACGCCTCAGTGGCCGGCGCTATCCGCGAATTCGCGCTGTCCTACATGCTGAATTTGCTGTGGCGGCCGTTGCTTTTCATCGTCGTGATTGGCTTTGTCGCGGTCGCTTTCGCCAGTTCGTCGGCCATCATGGTCGCGGTGGTGTTCAGCTTCGTGTCCGTCGTGATCGTTGCGTTGCAATTCAACGGCCTGATGAAGCATTTTCCGAGCCTGACCGGCTCGGTGCCGGCGGATCGCCGCCAGATCCTGCAATGGCGCATCGCCAGCGCGCCGCTGTTGATCCTCGCGGCCTTCAGCACCTTCATCAACGATCTCAATCTGGTGCTGCTCGGCACCGTCGTCTCCAAATCCGATCTCGCGGTGTTCGGCGTCTGCCTGAAGCTGGCGCTGATCGTCGAATACGCGGTGTCGCTCATTCACGAACTTGCCGCCCCCGACATTTCCGACGCGCTGGCGCGCAAGCAGACCTCGACGGTCGATGTCGCGGTTGCGCGCGTCAACGTCATGGCGGTGATCGCGACGCTTCTGGCCGTTGCCGGCACCGTTGTTCTGGGACATTTCGTATTGTCGATGTTCGGCCCCGACTTCGTGCGCGCCTATCCGATTTTGTTGCTGCTGGTGGTAAGCCAGTTCATCCGGGCCGCGTTCGGCCCCGCGATGCTGACTTTGATTTCGGCAGGCGCGCAGAAAAGTGTCGTCATCGTGTTTTCGATTGCGATCGTCGGCTTTGCCGCCGGCAATATGGTCCTGGTGCCGATGTTCGGGCTGATCGGGGCAGGGGCGGCCTTCGTACTGATGACGGCGTTCTGGACCGGTTCGCTCGCCCTTATCGCCAAGCACAAAGTCGGCCTGCGGCTCGATCTCGTGGCCTCCATCGGCGTGATGCGCCGGAATCCCATGAGCCTTGCAGGCTTTATCGGCGGCGCTGCGCGCCACCGGAACTAAGGTGAGAGTTATGATGCCAACGGTCAGTGTCGTCGTGCCTTGCTACAATGGCGGAAAATTTCTCGATCATCTCCTCGCCTCGCTGGCGCGGCAGACCTATCGCGATTTCGAGACCGTCATCATCAACGACGGATCGACCGATCCCGCGACCATCGAGAAGCTTAAGACGCTCGATCCGTCGATCCTCGTCGTGCATCAGGCAAATAAGGGCTTGTCCGCGGCACGCAACACCGGATTTCGCGAAGCGCGCGCCGACATCGTCCTGGCGCTGGATTGCGATGACCAACTCGAGCCGACCCATATCGAGGAAACCCTGCGCGCCTTGCAGGACGTGCCGGACGCCGGCTTTGTCACCACCGATATTCGTCAGGTCGGCGCCGGGCAGGCGATCGAGACACGCTACGTCAACGCTTTCGACGTGCTGTTTAAGAACGTCACCGGCTACTGCATGCTGATGCGCAAAACAGCCTGGCAGAAGGCCGGCGGTTACGATGAGTCGATGCGCGACGGCTATGAAGATTGGGAATTCAACATTCGGCTGCTCAACTCCGGCTTTAAGAGCGTCACGATCTCAAAGCCGCTGCTGATCTATACGGTCAGCGCGCAGGGCATGCTGTTGGGCCATTCATCGCAGCGGCATGCCGCGTTGTGGCGGCGCATCCGTGAAAAGCACCGCGATCTGTACCGCATCTCGAATATCGCGCGTCTGTATTGGCAGAACCGCAACGCGCACACCGAAATTTCGCCGTTCTCGACCGTCGCGGCTTTGGCGCTGGCCACGATCCTGCCGGACCGCTGGTACAGCGCGCTCATTCATACGATGCGTAATTATCGCTTGGCACGTGCCCAGCGGTCCGCGGCGGTGATGCGTCCCGGCGCCTTGCGGACCGGCGCGGGGCCGACGGCTTAAGCAGAATCGCTACGAACGAAAACTTGGCTGTGGCATGGGCGTGTCTTTGGGCACGTATTTAAAGCTCGCGACCGCCAATCCCCAGACCATCCCCAGAAGAAGATAAAACAGCCGCCAGTGGTCGGTGTCGATCACGAATCCTTCGGCGACTTCGCCAAGGAAAGTCGCGAAGGTCACGATGGTATAGGGCTGCCACGGCGTGCGAATAAAGACCGCGCGCAGGCCCACCCACAGCGTTGCGAACAGCATCAAGATGTACGACAGGCCGCCGATCCAGCCCGACACCATGAAGACTTGCAGATAGACATTGTGCGGCTGCAGCCCATGAATGCGGGCGAATGCCTCTGGCCCCATGCCTGCCGGAAATTCAAGAATGTCGGCCAGCGCCCGGAGCTGCAGGCCGAAGCGGCCGCCTTGACCGACGTCGTATTGCTGGATGAGCCGGGCGCGCTCGAAGAAAAAACCGCCGATCGAATCGAACGACAACAAAACGACCAGCAACCCAGCAAGGGCCGCGACGCCGACCGCGGTCAAAGTGGCGATCCGCATGCGCAAGGCGTTGCTGGGCACGACCAGCAGCGTGATGGCCAGCATCACCGCGCACGACACCCCGAAGTGAAACCAGGCGCCGCGCGAGAAACTCAGCAGCAGTCCGAACAGCAGGCAGCCGAGCACCGCCAGATCGAGGAACCTGATACGGCGCGTCATCATGCGCTCGATCACGATCAGCGCCGGCCAGATCAGAAACGGGCCGAAAACGTTGGGATCCTTGAATCCGCCGAGCGCGCGGCCGAACGGAGCAAACATCGCATAGGCGCCGGGAAACAGGCTGAGATAGCCGGCGACGCCGGCGAGCGCGGCGATGGTCGCGGTCAGAACATAGGCGGCCCGCGCGACGGAAATTCGCGCCAGCGTATTCTCGGCAAACACGCAGGCAAACAAAATAGCGCAGATTGCCAGATAGGCGGCGGTCACGGTGCCCTGGATCGCTTTGACCTCGCCGACCGAGTTGATCAGCGCGATAGTGCCAGCGACGTTCCAGACCAGAAGCAACCCGAACAGCAGGATGAAATTGCGATCGAAGCGAACGCCGGAGATCAGGCAGCACATCGCCAGAACGGCCATCAGGCCGTCATGCGGCGACGGTTCGACGAAGGCGATCGAACTCGCCAACACGGCAAGATACAAAACCACCAGCAGCAGGCGCTCGCGAAACGGCGTCACCGGCGCCAGAGCAAACGGTACGGCAGGCCGTACGCCGGCGCCGGCCATATGGGGGGCCATATCGCCGGCGGTGATCAATACGCGTTCTCGGTGTTGAGCAGCGCGAACGGCGTGCGCGCCACGATGTAGAGGTCGTGCAGCACCGACCAGTTCTCGATGTAATAGAGATCGTGCTCGACGCGGCGCTGGATTTTCTCATGCGTGTCGGTCTCGCCGCGCCATCCATTGATCTGCGCCCAGCCGGTGATGCCGGGCTTGACGCGGTGGCGCGCGAAATAGCCGTCGACCGCGTCGGCGTAGAGTCGCGCCTCGGCCTTGGCGTTGACCGGGTGCGGCCGAGGGCCGACCAGCGACAGGTTACCCTTGAACACCACGTTGATGAGTTGCGGCAGTTCGTCGATGCTGGTTTTACGGATGAAGCGGCCGACCTTGGTGACGCGCGGATCGTTCTTGGTGGCGAGCTTGTTACCCATGGCGTCCGCCATGTCGGTGTGCATCGAGCGGAATTTATAGACCTCGATCAGGTCGTTGTTGAAGCCGTAGCGCTTTTGCTTGAAGAAGATTGGGCCGCGGCTGTCGAGCTTGATGGCAATCGCGGTGATGACAAGGATCGGCATCACGGCGATCAGCAACAATCCGCCGATGATTTTATCGAACAGCCACTTCATCACGACGTCCCAATCGGCGATAGGCCGGTCGAACACGTCGATCACCGGCACCTTGCCGATGTAGGAATAGGAACGCGGGCGGAACTGGAGCTTGTTGGTGTGCGCGGCAAGCCGAATATCGACCGGCAGTACCCACAGCTTCTTCAGCATCTGCAGGATGCGACCCTCGGCCGAAATCGGCAGCGAAAAAATCACCAGATCGACGCGCGTGCGGCGGCCGAACTCGACCAGGTCATCGACGGTGCCGAGCTTGCGCTCGCCCGCGCATGCCACGCCGCTGCGGCTGTCGCCGCGGTCGTCGAACAGACCGACGATCTCGACGCCGGAGTCTTTCTGCTTGCGCAGTTCTTCGATCACGCGCGCGCCTGGATCGCCGCCGCCGACGATGACGGTGCGGCGGGTGAGGCGGCCTTCACGCGTCCAGCGGCGCACCAGAAAGAACAGCATGTTGCGCGACAAAATGAGCGTTGCGAGCCCCGCGATGTAGAACGAGCCGAGCCAGACGCGCGAATACATCTCGCCGGCCTTGGCGAAAAACGACGCGCCGATCGCGATCATGAATACGACCGACCACGCCGAGGCGAGCCGCATGTACTGCTTTTCGTAACCGCGGAAGGCGTGCACCTGATAAATATCGGCGGTCTGGAACGCCAACATCGCCAGCGCGGCGATACCGAGCGTCGCGATCTGATAGCGCAGATACAGCCCTTCGCCAGACGGCAGATAGACCGCAAAGATCGCCATGCCGACGATCACGATCAGCGCGAATTCCGCCATGCGCACGGCGCCGGCCAGCACGATCGGGGATACCGGACGCTCCACGAATTTGTCGGTGACCGCCAGCGCTTCGGGCGACAACGTACGGGGCGGCAAAGCGCCTGCCTTCAGCCGGTCGATGACGGCGGCGGCGCCGGAGGCGTCCAAGGCAGCGCGGGTGTCGATATCGGTCATGATTGAATGCAAATCTCGCCCGCGCGCGACAGCGTGCGAAGGCGGACTTTGTCCCCTTAAATTGAAGGGCTATCTAGCGCCAAGAAGGTCAAAAATTGCTTATCGGCAGGCGCTAAAGTCCGCCCTATCGGCCCTTGGCCGAAATGCGGGCAAGGCCCGCTTGGTAGCCGGCCAGCACGCCCTCGACCATGGCGTCGAGCGAAAACGACGCCGCGACCCGCGCGCTGACCTTTTTGGCGGTCTCGGCGGCCTCGGCGGGGTTATCGAGGTTGCGCGCGATGGATGCGGCCAGCGCTGCAGGGTCTTCCTTCGGAATCAGCGTGTTGGTTAGCGGTCCGTAAATTTCCGGGATGCCGCCGACCTTGGTCGAGATCATCGGTTTGGCGGAGGCAGCGGCCTCCAGCACCACATAGGGCAGGGATTCCGCGCGCGAGCACATGACCATGAGGCGCCCGAGCGATTGCGCCTCGCGCGCCGGCATTGCGGGCAGGATGCGGACGGCGTGGCCGACGCCGAGCCGTTCGGTCTGCGCTTTCAGGGCCTCGCCATCGGGGCCGTGCCCGACCAGCGTCGCGGAAACGGGTCGGCCCTGCTTGTGCAGGATGCCTATTGCGTCGATCAGGATGTCGACGCCTTTGATGTCGCGCAGTTCGCCGATGTAGATCAAATCCGTCGCGTCCGGCGCGAGTGCCACCGGTTCGAACTCGTCGCGCGACACGCCATTGCAGACCACGCGCATGCGGTCGCCGGGATCGCCGATTTTGCGGCGGAATTCCTCGGAACTGAAGATGCTTTCGAACAAAAACAGGTCGGTACGCAGCATCAGCAGCCGTTCGGCCGTTAGATTGATCCAGCCGCCGAGCGTATCGCTGCTGTAATGCAGGCTGCCGCCGTGCGGAGTGTAAACGCGCAGCGCGCGCTTGCCCGGCATGGCCAGACGGCCATAGAGGCCGCCTTTAGCGCCGTGGCCGTGGATCACGTCGGCGTTCGATTGCGCGATGATGCGCATCACTTGAAACAGCGCGCTCAGGTCGGCGGGATGGGGATTGCGCCGCATCGACAGCCGCGTGATGCCGAGCGCAAGTTGTGGCGCCAGTTCGCGCAGTGCGTCGTCGGCGCGGGCGCCGCCGGTGCTGCTGTCGGCGATGATACCGACCCGGTGGCCGCGTTCAGCCTGGGCGCGGCTCAAGTCGAGCACGTGACGGAACAGGCCGCCGACCGGCGTGCGAAACACGTGCAGGATATTCAAGGGAGGCATCGGTCAAAACCACCGGGAATGATGGCAGCGATTAGGCGGTCTTGATGGTTAACAAAACCTGACTTTGCGTGAAATTTGGCCCGGGTTAACGCGGTCGAAACCATAATCGTTTGAGATCATGCTGCTGCCACAGCCGTGCGTTTGGAGTAGGGATGTTTTTCAGCCGAAAATCGAAAGCCGCCGTCGCGCCGGCTCCCGTCGTCGTGGCGCCATTCGCCATGACCGGCGAGCCCGATATACGCGGTTTAGGCCGTCTTCTGTGGTTCAAGAAGACCAAGATTCTCGGCTTCACGCTGCTGTCCGCGGCGGTCGCTTTCGTCGTCGTCAACGCAATCACACCGCGCTACCGCTCCGAATCGCGGCTGCTGCTCGAAGTGCGCGAGAACGTTTTCATGCGCGCCGAGGCCGACAAGAACGCGCCCGACCGCACCAATCTCGATCCCGAAGCGGTGACCAGCCAGATTCAAGTCGCACTGTCGCGCGATCTTGCTGCCGACGTCATCAAGAAAGAAAAACTCGACGACATTCCTGAATTCGATTCGGGCGGCGGTATCGCCTCGACTCTGCTCGGCCTGGTCGGCATCGGCCGCG
This sequence comes from Hyphomicrobiales bacterium, assembly GCA_031389105.1. Taxonomy (GTDB): domain Bacteria; phylum Pseudomonadota; class Alphaproteobacteria; order Rhizobiales; family Xanthobacteraceae; genus Pseudolabrys. Next base: position 10,667 of record JANMSH010000116.1, on the reverse strand, counting down.
ACCCGACGTCGCTGAGCCGCGACGAGCGCACGTTGCAATCTTATTACGAGCGGCTCAGCGTCTATGCGATCGAGAAGTCGCGCGTGATCGTGGTCGATTTCAGCTCGGCCAGTCCGGAGCTTGCCGCGCGCGTCGCCAATACCATCGCGGAGACCTATCTCAGCCTGCAGCAGTCGGCCAAACAGACTCAGACCCGCGCCGCCGGCAGCTGGCTCGCCGTCGAAATCGACAAGATGCGCGAGAAAGTGGCCGAGGCCGAAGCCAAGGTCGAAGAATACCGCGTCAAGTCCAATTTGTTCGTCGGTTCGAACAACACCTCGCTGCCCAACCAGCAGCTCACCGAAATCAACTCGCAGATTGCGGTGGCCCGCGGCCAGAAGGCGGACCTTGAGGCGCGCGCGCGGCAATTGCGCGACCAGGTGCGCTCGGGCCGGCCGGTGGAGTCGTCCGACATCACCAATTCGGAATCGATGCGCCGCCTCGTCGAGCAGCGCGTCGCGCTGCGTTCGCAGTTGGCCGAACAATCCTCGACGCTGATGGATCAGCATCCGCGCATCAAGGAATTGCGCGCTCAGATCGGCGAACTCGACCGTCAGGTCAAAACCGAAGGCGAGCGCCTGGCGCGCCAGCTCGACAACGACGCCGCGGTCGCCGGCAACCGGCTGGAATCTCTCACCGGCAGTCTCGATACCGTCAAAAAACTCGCCTCGCAGAACAACGAGCAGGATGTCCAGTTGCGCGCGCTCGAACGCGAAGCCAAGACACAGCGCGACCTGCTGGAATCTTATCTGGCGAAATATCGCGAAGCCTCGGCGCGCGACAACATCAACGCCGCGCCGCCGGAAGCGCGCATCATTTCGCGCGCAACGCCGGCCATCAAGCCAACTTACCCGAAGAAAATGCCGACGGTGCTGATCGCGGCCTTCGCAGCCTTTGCGCTGGCGGCGGGCTTTACGGTTACCGGCGCGCTGCTGGCGCCGACACCTGCGGCGGCGGCTTACGCCTATGGCTACGGACCCGGCGGCTACAGCGCGCCGGCGTTCGAGCAGCAACCGATGCCGCGCATGTCGCCAATGATGGCGTCGCCGCCATTGGTACCGCCTTCCATGCCGCAAATGCCACCACGGCAGCAGAATTTCGCACCCGCCGGTTTTGCCGCAGCGGCGACGGCTCCCGCGCTGATGCCAATGCCGGTCAGCACCATCGATCAGATCGCGCAAACTTTGCGCCAGGCCGGCGATTCCGGCCGTCGCGTTACTGTGGTTGGCGCCATGCGCAATGCCGGCACCACCTATGCCGCGATTTCACTGGCTCGCGCCTTGGCCAAAGAAGCCAATGTCGCGCTGGTCGATCTGGCCTTCGGCGCACCCAATCTGTCGGTGATTTCAACCGATCCGAACGCGCCCGGCATCGCCGATCTGATCCGCGGCGCGGCCTCGTTCGGCGATATCATCACGCGCGATCAATTCTCGAACGTGCACCTGGTCGCGACCGGCGACGTTGGCAATGACGCCGCGGCGCTCGCGGCATCGCCGATGCTGGCGACCGTGATCGAGGCGCTGGTGCGCAGCTACAACCACGTCGTGATCGATGTCGGCTCCGCGGCCGATGTGGCGGTTGAGCGCTTTGCGCCGCTGGCCCAGCGCGCGGTTCTGGTCGCGGCCGATCCGGCAAATCCGGCCACGCGCGCTGCCCGTGAACGGCTGATGATGGCGGGCTTTGCCGATGTGACACTGCTGGCGGGAGCCAGCCAGACCGCCGCCGCTTAAACAGCGAAACCAGATTAGGGCTTGGCGGCGAAGTGCGCGCGCAGGCGCCGTGTCGCACGCACCACAGCCCATAACGCGGGCCGTTGCTTGATGGCGCGCTTGATCCGGCCGCCCGCCGCGAATGCGGCTGCCATCAGGTGCCCGGCCGGGCTGAGCGGCAGATGACTGTCGAACAGCGGTTCGGCATCGTTGCAGAACAAGTTCTTGTATTGCGCTTCACCGATGCCGAGATCGAAGGTATCGAGCTCGCGCTGGCAGCAATTGCGCACCAGGTTGATGATCAATTGCTCTCCCGGGCTCTCGATCGCGTAGTGACCCTGCGCGATCGAATTGAACATGGCGCAGAACCGTCCGCCGCCGACAATGCCGCCCATCGTCGCCACGATGATGTCGTTGACGGACAGCGCGTAAAGCTCGATCGGAGGATGGAAACCGGGTGCCTGCTCGGTCGCCGCCGCTTCGATGAAGCGGCGCACGCCGGGCGCTGCGAAAACATCCGGAGTACCCAGCGCCCGCATGCGCGCGCTCTTCTGCTTGAAGAAAGCATCGAGCACTCGGCGCACGTCATGGGCGCCGTGGACTCGTTCGAAACGCACATCGCCGTAGCCGGCAAGCGCGCGCTCCTTCTTGCGCATCTTCTTGCGCGCCACCGCATTGGTGCGGGCGGCGAACAGTGCGTCGAAATCCGGCCCCAGCGCGCCGCTGAAGCCGAAATTGGCGGAGCGCTGCTGCGGCAGCAGCGCGAACGGATTTGTGGTGCCTTCCCAGGTCAGCGGCTGATTGGTCAGCCTGAGGATATCGGCCTGCTTGGCGAGGCTCGAGAGCACCGCGCGCAGGTCGTCGACGCCGATGGTGGCGGCGGCGTCGCGCTGCCACAGCGCCATGTTGAAATTGGCGTGCTTGCCGCCGAGAAATTCCACCACCCGCATGCCGCCGACCGTTTGCCGGCCGAACGGCCACAGGAACAGCGGCGCGCCCACGCCATTGAAGGCGATGACGATGAAGGGCGTGATCCCGGAGGGCGCTCCGGCATGGTGCTGCCAGAACTTGAGAAAGTCGTAGCCCTGATAGGGGGTGGCGAGGGTGTTGGCCCGCCCCAACGCCCGCCAATGCGGTTCTGCCGCGGCCATGTCGCCGAAAATTTCGACCCGCGCAATGCGCGCGTCGATAGCGGGCAAAGCCCGGTGATCGGGCGTCAAAGAGCGGAGGGCTACGACGTTCATGGCCGTTTCTTGGAGCGCCAATATTGAGGCGCTAGGGGAACTTTAGGCACCCGCGGTTACGGGTTCGCAAACATTTCCCAGTAAATAGCTCGGATTATTAATCAAACGTCACTGGGGGCGGGTTACCTTGGCGCAGATGAACAAAGCGATCATCCGGACCGGCCTGGAAACACTGTATTTCAGCGGTATGCATCATTTCATGCGCCCGCTGGTCGGCGGCGTCGGCAGCATCCTGACGATGCACCACGTGCGGCCGCGGCGGCCGGATGCGTTCCAGCCCAACCGGCTGCTGGAGATCACCCCAAATTTTTTGGATAAGCTGTTGCGGCGGCTGGCGCGCGCGCGTGTCGATGTCATCTCGCTCGACGAGATGCACCAGCGGTTTATCAGCGGCGACTTCAAACGCCGCTTCGTCTGCATCACCTTTGACGACGGCTACAAGGACGTGAAGGAATATGCCTATCCGCTTTTGAAGAAATACGACCTGCCGTTCACGCTTTATATTCCGACCAGCTTTCCCGATCGGCTCGGCGAAATGTGGTGGCTGGCGCTCGAGGCGGTGGTCGCGCAGAACAGCCGCATCGGCATGGTCATCAACGGCAAGGACCAGTTCTTCGAATGTGGCAGCGTGAGCGAAAAGCGCGAGCTGTATGACGCGGTCTATGGCTACGTCCGCAGCATGAAAACCGAAGACGAGTTGCGCAAGTTCGTGCGCGATCTGTGCGCGACGTACCGCGTCGACATTGCCGCCTTCTGCCGCGACCTGTGTATGGACTGGCAGGAGCTTGCGGAAATGGCAGCCGACCCGCTGGTGACGATTGGCGCGCATACCGTCAATCACATGATGCTCAAGAAGATGCCGAGCGAAGAGGGCGCGCGCGCCGAAATGGAAATGAGCCGTTCGGTGCTGGAAGCCGCGCTCGGCAAGCGGCCGCAACATTTGGCTTATCCGGTCGGCGATCCGACCTCGGCGGGTCCGCGCGAATTCCGCATCGCCGCCGAGCTCGGCTTCAAGACCGCGACCACCACGCGGCCCGGTGTGCTGTTTCGGGTGCATCGCGAGCATCTGACCGCGCTGCCGCGCATTTCGGTCAATGGCGAATTCCAGCAGCAGCGTTATGTGAAGGTACTGATGTCGGGCGCCGGTACGGCTTTGCTCAATCGCTTCCGCCGGGTGAACGCGGCTTGACGTCATCCTGAGGCGCGAAGCGTGCGTAGCACGCGAGCCTCGAAGGATGGCGGCGAAGGGTCTTACGCCCTCGGCGCATCCGGCTTCGACATCCAACTGATCAGCGGCATGGCCGGCAGCACCCAGCCAAGCCCCGCGAAGACATAATAAATCGCGGCGACCAGGCCATTGATGTCAGTCAGGATCGACTGCGCCAGCGCCATGGCGACCAGCGCCCAGACCATGACCAGCGTCAGGAGCCCGAAGGCGCCAATCAGTTTGCGGGTGCGCATGGTCATGGGTGGTCTGCTTTCTTAAGGCGCATGATCTTGTCCGAAAACCGGTTCCCACTTTTCGGGATCATGCGCCAGGTCAATTGCGGCGCGCAGGCCGTGACTATATGGTCCGCGCCATCTCCTGCAAGCGGCCAATTCATGTCTGAACAATCCTCAGTGACGCCATTTCAACTTCGCGCGGTGCGGCTCTGGCTGTTCGCGGTGGCGTCGGCGATTTTCCTGACGCTGGTGGTCGGCGGCGCGACACGGTTGACTGAGTCAGGGCTCTCGATCGTGGAGTGGAAGCCGGTGACCGGCGTGTTGCCGCCGATGTCGCAGACCGAGTGGCAGTCGGAATTCACGAAATACCAGGCGATCCCGCAATACCGCGAACGTAACAGCGGCATGAGCCTCGACCAGTTCAAGACCATCTATTGGTGGGAATGGTCGCACCGTCTGTTCGCGCGCCTGACCGGCGCGGTGTTCCTGCTGCCGTTCCTGTTTTTCCTGTGGCACGGCTGGATTCCACCGCGGCTGAAGACTCGGCTGTGGATCATCTTCGGAGCGGGCGCAGGGCTCGGCGCCGTGGGTTGGTGGATGGTGTCGTCGGGGCTTGCCGGCAGCGCACGCGTCAGTGTGTCGCAATACCGGCTGGCGTTTCATCTGACGCTCGCCGTCGCGATCTATGCCGCGGTGCTGTGGACGGCGCAGCAACTCGTCAAGACCTATAGGTTGACCGCGGGTCCGCTGCGGTTGCGCTGGATGTCGCTGGCGATTGTGCTGCTGATCATTGTGCAGATTTATCTCGGCGCGCTGGTCGCGGGCCTCGACGCGGGGCTAAGCTACAACACCTGGCCGCTGATCGACGGCGCCTTCATTCCGGATGCAGCGAGGCTGTGGTTCGAGACGCCATGGTGGCGCAATCTGTTCGAGAATACGCTCACCGTTCAGTTCAATCATCGCATGGTCGCTTATGCGATCTGGCTGCTGGCGATTTTCCACCTGCGGAGCGCGTGGGCCGCCAACTATGGCGTGGCCGGCGCCGCGCTGCTGGCGATCACCGTCACGTTGCAGGCAGCGCTCGGCATCGTCACGCTGCTGCATCATGCGCCGCTGCACCTGGCGCTGTCGCATTTGTTGATGGCGGTGCTGGTGCTGTCGGTTGCGGTCGTCCACGCGGAAGGGCTGTCGAGGCGGGGCCATGTTTGACGTCAGGACCGAAGGCGGCATCGCGATCGTCACCATGGCGCACGGCAAGGCCAATGCGCTCGACATCGAGTTCTGCGACGCGCTGGCGATGAAATTTGGCGAGTTGCGCGTCGCCAAGGCGATAGTGCTGACCGGGCAGGGCAAGATGTTTTCCGCCGGGGTCGATCTCAAGCGATTGAGCGAGGGTGGCCCCGATTACATCGCAAAATTTCTGCCGTCACTGCACCGGCTTTACGACGCGGTGTTCTTTCATCCCAAGCCCGTGGTGGCCGCGATCAACGGCCACGCCATTGCCGGCGGCGCGGTGCTGGCGTCCTGCGCCGATCGCCGCGTCATGGCGCGCGACGGCGGACGGATTGGCGTCACCGAACTGCAGGTCGGCGTGCCGTTTCCGGCGCTGGCCTTCGAGATAGTGCGCTTCGCCGTGCCGCCGCGTTACGTGCCAGAATTCACGCTCGGCGCCGCGACCTATACGACCGATGTCGCCTTGCAGAAGGGTTGGGTTGACGAAATGGTCGAGCCGGGCGAGTTGATGACTCACGCGCTCGCACTTGCGCAGTCGTTCGCGGCACTGTCGCCGCCGGCCTTCGCGCAGACCAAAAAACAAATTCGCCAGCCGGTCGTCGAGCGTCTCGCGCAAAGCGGCGAGGCAACCGACAAGGCCGTCACCGGCATCTGGATGGCGCCGGCGACGCTCGGCTTCATCCGCGATTACGTCGGCAAGACGCTGAAGAAAAACTAGAGTCCGATCTCTTTCAGATATTTGCGCACGCCCGGATGGATCAGCGCCGCGCTTGGCGCGGCGGCTGCGGTGTTCTGCGGTGTGGTCTCCGCCGCCTGGTCGAGCCGCTTGGTGAAGGCGGCATGGCCTTTGTCCAAAGCTCGCGCCAATGCATAGGCGATGTCGTCGGGCAGGGAAGGTGATGCGAGCACATAACTCCACGACCCGACCGACGGGATCGGCGCGGTCTGCCCGGCGTAGCTATTGGCGGGGAGCGTCGTGGCCTTGAGGAAGCTGTGCCTGGCGCGCACGCGGGCGATCTCGTCGGCCTTCGGCGGAATGAAACGCCCGCCGGCCTGCGCCAGCGTCGCAAATCCCGGCCAGCCGACGCCGCCGCCCCACAGCGCTGCGGCGCGGCCGTCGGTCACCATCGTGGGGCCGTCACCGGCCTTGTCGAGGAAGATCGGCTGGAAGTCCTTGTGCTGATCAAGGCCGAGGCCTTCGAGCACATAGCGCGACAGGATCGTCAGCCCCGAGCCCTTGGTGCCGAACGCGACCGGCTTGCCTTTGAGATCGTCGATCGAACGCGCCGGACTGTCGCCGCGCACGATGAACATCCCGGCTGTGGAATACATTGCTGCGACAATTTTCAGTTCAGTTTTCGGCCGGCCGATGCCCTCGAACGCTTCGTAAGCCGGCTCGCCCGTCACCTGCGCGATGTCGAGCTGGCCCGCTTCCAAGAGCGGAATGTTCTCCGTCGAGCCCTTGGTGTTGCGCGGCTCGATGTGCAGCGACGGATCGGTCTCGTTGACGGTCGCGGCGAAGGCCTCGCCATACAGTGGAAAGCCGCCGCCCGGCGTGGCGGTGCCCAGAACGAGTTTTGTCGCGCTCACTTTGTATTGCTCACTTTGTATTGCTTATTTGCCGGTCAATCCCAGTTCGAGGTCGGCGATGATGTCGGCGGCATCTTCCAGCCCGATCGACAGCCGCACCACGTCGGGCCCGGCGCCGGCCTGTACCTTCTGCGCGTCCGACAATTGCCGGTGCGTGGTGGAGGCGGGGTGAATGATCAGCGAGCGGGTATCGCCGATATTGGCGAGGTGCGAGAACAGTTGCACATTGGACACAAGCTTTACGCCGGCGTCGTAGCCGCCCTTGAGCCCGACAGTGAACACCGCGCCGCAGCCTTTCGGTACGTATTTTTTGGCCAGCGAGTGGTACTTATCGCCGGCGAGCCCCGGATAGCTGACCCAGGCGACTTCCGGACGCTTCGACAGCCACTCGGCGACCGCGAGCGCGTTTTCCGAATGACGCTGCATGCGCAGCGGCAGCGTTTCGATGCCGGTCAAGATCAAGAAGGCATTGAACGGCGACAGCGCCGGGCCCAAATCGCGCAAGCCCAGCACGCGGCAGGCGATGGCGAAGGCGAAGTTGCCGAAGGTCTCATGCAGCACGATGCCGGAATATTCCGGCCGCGGCTCCGAAAGCATCGGATAGCGGCCCTCGCGCGACCAGTTGAACGTGCCGCCATCGACGATCATGCCGCCGATCGAATTGCCGTGACCGCCGAGGAATTTGGTGAGCGAATGCACCACGATGTCGGCACCGAATTCAAAAGGCTTGCACAAATACGGCGTCGCCAGCGTGTTGTCGACGATCAGCGGCACGCCGGCTTTTCGCGCAATCTTCGACACCGCCTCGATGTCGGTGATGACGCCGCCCGGATTGGCGATGGACTCGATGAAGATTGCCTTGGTCTTGCCCGACACTGCCTTCTCGAACGAGCCGATGTCGTCGGGATCGGCCCACACCACGTTCCAGCCGAAATTCCTGTAGGCGTGGTTGAACTGGTTGATCGAGCCGCCGTACAGCTTCTTGGAGGCGATGAACTCGTCGCCCGGCGTCATCAGATTGTGCATCACGATCATCTGCGCGGCGTGGCCGGACGCGACCGCCAAGCCCGCCGTGCCGCCTTCGAGCGCGGCGACGCGCTCTTCCAGAACCGCGTTGGTCGGATTGCCGATGCGGGTGTAAATGTTGCCGAAGGCCTGCAGGCCGAACAGCGAAGCCGCGTGATCGACGTCGTCGAACACGAACGACGTGGTCTGATAGATCGGCGTCGCCCGCGCGCCGGTGGTCGGATCGGGCTTGGCGCCGGCATGGATCGCCAGCGTGTTAAATCCCGGAGTGTGTTCGGCCTCGGCCATGGCTGCCAATCCTGTTGTCGCCCGCGGGCCATCACGGCCACCGCGGATAAAAGAGTGCGATATAAGAAGCGGGGCGGGCGCGCCGTCAAGGCGGCAGAATTAAAATGCGTGCATGGGGAATATCCGGCCCATAGCCAGGCGCGCCATGGAATTTCTTTCCGAGGCAAGTCAGTGCGCTAGCCTTTGCCGTCGTCGTCGCCCATCTGCCGCCCGATACGCATGCGTTGCACACCGCCGCCGAAATTCTGGGCCTTCTTGGAGGACAACGTGCGCGAATTGATGCCCATCCAGGAAATCTCGCTGGACAGCCGGCCGTATTCGATCTTCGGGCAGCGGTCCATCACCACCTTCATGCCGTTGGCTTCGGCGAGCGCCGCCGCCTCGTCATTGCGCACGCTGAGTTGCAGCCAGATCACCCGCGGCTTCGGCGTAAGTGCGAGCGCCTCTTCAACGACGGGCATGACGAATTGCGAGGCGCGAAAAATGTCGACCATGTCGACCGGCTCGGGGATTTCCGACAGTTTGCTGTAGACCTTCTGCCCAAGGATGTCCTTGCCGGCCTGGCCCGGATTGACCGGGATCATGCGGTAGCCGCGCTCCATCAGATATTTGAAGGCGAAATAGCTCGGCCGGTTTTCCTTCGGCGAGATGCCGACCATGGCGATGGTCTTCACCGTGTTGAGAATGCCGCGAATGTAAGCGTCGGAATAGGCGTCGTGGTTCATGGCTGCCGTTCCGCGACCAGCGCGCGCAGCCTGGCGTTCTCAGCTTCCAACTCGGCGATCTTGGCCTGCACGGTGGCCAAAGCCTCGCCGATTTCGGCTTCGGTAAAGCGCGTCACGATGTGCGCGGAGCAATTCACGTCCCAGGCCTCGATGGTGAACAGAATGGCGCGTTCGGGACGTGCCTTGTAGCCTTTGTCGAACAGACGTTCCACCAACGCAAGGTCGTTTTCAATCACGCGGGCGCGGCCCCACAATTTGATGCGCTGGCGGCGCGCCGGATCGATCAGAAACAGATAGGCGCGGTCGTTCTCGCTCAAGTTGGCGAGCGTGATGTATTGCCGGTTGCCGCGATAGTCCGCGAAACCGAGTGCGTGCTCGTCGATGACTTTGATGAAGCCTTTCGGTCCGCCGCGATGCTGGATATAGGGCGCGCCTTGCGCGTTGGCGGTGGCGAGAAACGCGGTGTCCTGCTCGGCAATGAAGGCGGCCAGCTCTGGCGTCACCTTGTCCGGAAAACCTTCGGCGACGCGTTGCGCATAGGCCTGGGCCGAGCCGCGTTCGGCTTGCGCCTGTTGCACCGCCGGCGTGAAGACGAGATTGGCGTTGTTCATGGAAGCCCCGAACAGTTGGAGTCCAAGATAGGGATTCGGGGCGCGAGCGGGAAGGGTGGGATCAACGGAGTGTGATGCGATGACTCCGTCATCCTGAGGTGCGAGCCATAGCGCGGCGAAGACGCGCGTAAACGCGCTTATGGCGAGCCTCGAAGGATGAGCGGCCACAGCCGGGCCGTCGCCCTTCGAGGGCCGCCACTCAAGTCGGCTTTAGCCGACTTGAGCATTATATTTGCCGATCTCGGGTAAACCCGAGATCGGCGGCGGCCACCTCAGGGTGACGGTTTACTTCCCCGGAATCACCGGCAGCAGCAAATAGGATTCGTACTTGCCGCCGGCATAAACCGTGTTCATGCCGGTGTTGTAGTCGGCGTGATAATGCAGATAGCCGGCGCTGCCGGCGCCGTCGCGCGGCTGCACGTCGAGCTGGATGCGGTTGCCTTTTCTGAACACCATCGACGTCGGCCAGATTTCCACCTGCACCTGCACGATCTCGCCGGGCTTTAGATAAAGCCTGCGCTGATGCTTGTGATAGGGCCGGTAGGGCAGCGTCAGCGTGGGATCGAGTTCGCGGTGCGAGACGCGCAACCAGCCTTTGGCCACCGGCACCGGCGCGCCTTGCTGGCCGGTTTCCAAAATCTCGGTGCCGTCGGCTGCGAAGTTACGCAGCGTCAGGAACAGATCCATATCCTCGGTTTCGCTCGATACCCAGAAGCTCGCCATCAGCGGGCCGGTGACTTCGATGTCCTCCGGCAGCGG
>JANMSH010000077.1:0-3881 GCA_031389105.1 Hyphomicrobiales bacterium | reverse complement strand
CGACGCCTGAGACCGCCACCGACGGCGACTTTGCGCAGATCGAGGCGGTGATCGCGCACGAATATTTCCACAACTGGACCGGCAACCGCATCACCTGTCGCGACTGGTTTCAGCTGTGCTTGAAAGAAGGCTTCACGGTTTTCCGCGATCAGGAATTTTCCTCCGACATGCGTTCGCGGCCGGTGAAACGCATTGCCGACGTGCGCAACCTGCGGGCCACCCAGTTCGTCGAGGATGCGGGGCCTTTGGCGCATCCGGTACGACCGGAATTATATAAAGAAATCAACAATTTCTACACGACGACGATCTACGAGAAAGGCTCAGAAGTCGTGCGCATGGTGCACACTTTGATCGGGCCTGAGAAATTCCGCGCGGGCACGGATCTCTATTTTGAGCGCCATGATGGTGAAGCCGCCACCGTCGAGCAATTCATCCAGTGCTTCGCCGACGCGAGCGACCGCGACATGACGCAGCTGATGCTGTGGTACAGCCAGGCCGGCACGCCGGAGGTAAAGGTGAGCGGCCGCTACGATGCCGCGCGCAAGGCCTACACGCTGGAATGCAGCCAGAGCCTGGCGCCGACGCCGAACCAGCCGACTAAGCTGCCGATGACGATCCCACTCCGCGTTGGGCTGGTTGGCAAAGACGGCCGCGATCTACCGCTGAAACTTGCCGGCGGCGGCAAAGTCGAGCGCGGCGTGCTGGAGTTGACCGAACCAACGCACAGCTTCGAGTTCACCGGCGTCGCGAAGCGCCCGGTGCCATCGATCAATCGCGGCTTCTCCGCGCCGATCAAACTCGTCACCGATCTCGACGCCGCCGATCTTGCCTTCCTCGCCGCCCACGACAGCGATCCGTTCAATCGCTGGCAGGCGCTGCAGACGATTTCGACGCGGCTGCTGATCGACAATGTCGCAGCGCTGCGCGCCGATCAGCCGCCGCGCACAGATGAAAAATTGATGGCGGCGCTGAAGGCTATTCTCGAAGATGCATCGCTGGCGCCGGCTTTTGTCGCGCTGGCGCTGGTGCCGCCCGGCGAAGGCGACATCGCGCGCGAAATCGGCCGCGACATCGATCCCGACGCTATCTTCCGCGCGCGATTGGCGTTGCGCGCCGCGATCGGCGACAGCCTCGGTGCGGCGCTCACTGTTGCCTACGACCGGATGGCGGTGGCCGGCCCCTATTCACCCGAAGCGAAGGATGCAGGGCAGCGCGCCTTGCGCAATGTCGCGCTCGATCTGCTGGCCGCTTCCGGCAAGCCAGACGCCACCGCCCGCGCAATGCGGCATTACGATACCGCTGACAACATGACAGACCGCATGGCGGCGCTGGCGACGCTGTCGCAGCACGACATGCCGGAGCGCGAACGCGTCCTCGCGGATTTCTACACTCGCTTTGCCGACGACGCGCTGGTCATCGACAAGTGGTTCTCGCTCCAGGCCATGATCGCGCAACCGGATACCTTGGCAAAGGTGCGCGGCCTTACCGAGCACCCCGCCTTCTCCTTCGCCAATCCCAACCGTGTGCGCTCAGTTATCGGCGCTTTCGCGCAAGCCAATCCGACCCAATTCAACCGCGCCGATGGCCAGGGCTACGACTTCGTTGCCGACACGATTTTGTCATTGGACCCGAAGAACCCGCAGCTTGCAGCGCGCATGGCCACGGCGTTTCGCACCTGGCGCACGTTCGAGGAAGGCCGCCGCGCCAAGGCGGAGGCCGTGCTGACGCGGATCAAGGACACGCCCGGCCTGTCGCGCGACCTGTCCGATATCGTCGAACGCGCCCTCGCGTAAGCCCGTCTAAGTCGCGCGGCGCCCATTCCAGCGGTTTTACCGTCCACGGCTTTACCTTCGGACCCTTTCCGTTTTGTGTGGGTAACGAATTTTCAACAATTGACTCTTCGGACTCTCGACAAATAGCCGTCCATCGATTCAAATCCTATGAGTGATTCGGCAGGCGATGTAGCAAGCGATGCGGCACATCCTTCCGATACTTGGGTAGGGGATTTACCGAACGGAGGCCTTCATGGCGCGCGCCAATTTGGCGAGTGCGTCTGCACACCCGGATTCCATCAAAGGCCTCGCGCAGTCGATCGCCAAACCGGCGTATCGGCGGCTGCTGACGGCAGAGCCTTTGCTCCGGCGTGCGGTCCCCGTCCTCATCATCGCATTCCTCGTCACCATCTGCGTGGGCGCCGGCGTGCAGGTGCTCGACCAGCGCCGCCAGACGCTCAACACCATGGCAGTCTCGCTCGACGCCTTCGCCGATCTTGGTGCCGAGCGTCTGCAGCAGCCGCTCAAGCAGCCGACCGACGCGGTAGAGCGTCCGCAAGAGGTTCTCGCCCGCGCGTTGCCGGCCGGGGCCACCGGCATCGGACGCCAATTCCTGCTGACCAATGCGGACGGCGTGGTCACGGCGGCGACACCCGCCACCGACGGCATCATCGGACGCCGGCTGATCGATCTGCTCGGCCCCACCCAGCCGCTCACGACCTTCGGCGCCGGCGCCGGCGTGCTTGAAATCTCCTTGCCCGACGACAGCCGCGCACTCGCCACCGTGCGCATGCTGAAAGCGCCGTTCGGACAGCTCGCTGTGGTGCAATCGCGCGATATAGCGCTGGCGTCGTGGCGCTCGGTCACGACGCTGACCATCACACTGTCGGCCACCACCGGCTTTGTGGTGCTGATCCTCGGCTTTGCCTTCCATTGGCAGGCGACGCGCGCGCGGGAAGCGGACGTGATCTACGAAACCGTTCGCAGCCGCATCGATACCGCGCTGAACCGTGGCCGCTGCGGCCTGTGGGATTGGGATCTCGCGCGCGGCCGCATCTTCTGGTCGCAGTCAATGTTCGACATCCTGGGACTGAAGGCGAAAGACAACCTGATGCCTTTCGGCGACGTCAGCGCGCTGGTGCATCCCGACGACGTCCAACTCTACGACCTTGCGACCGAACTCGCCGAAGCCAAGATGACCGCTATCGATCACGCCTTCCGCATGCGGCATGCCGACGGCCATTGGGTCTGGCTGCGCGCCCGCTGCGAACTAGTTCGCCAACGCGGCGAGCCAGGCCTGCATCTGATCGGCATCGCGGTCGACATCACCGAACAGAAAAGCCTTGTCGAAAAGACCGTCGCCGCCGACATGCGCCTACGCGACGCTATCGAGACCATTCCGGAAGCCTTCGTGCTGTGGGATGCCGACAACCGGCTCGTGCTGTGCAATTCGAATTTTCAGGAACTGCATAACCTGGCTGACGAGGCGATCCTGGTCGGCGCGTCCTACGAGTCGATCGTTGAGGCCGGCAGCCAGCCCGTCGTGCGTAACAAGGTCATCACCGGCGGACCAACCGTGCCCGGCGCGCGCACTTTCGAAGCGCAGCTTGAGGATGGCCGCTGGCTCCACATCAGCGAGCGGCGCACCAAAGACGGCGGCTACGTGTCGGTCGGCACCGATATTACCGCGCTCAAGACCCACGAAGAGAAACTGGTCGACAGTGAAAAGCGCCAGATTGCGACCATTTCCGATTTGCGCGCCTCGCAGCAGCGGCTGGCCGAATTGGCCGAGAAATACGCCGAGGAGAAGGACCGCGCCGAGGAAGCCAACCAGGCCAAGTCTAAATTCCTCGCCAATATGAGCCTCGAGCTGCGGACGCCGCTCAACGCCATCATCGGTTTCTCGGAGATCATGGAATCGGGGATGTTCGGTCCGCTCGGCGCCGAGAAGTATAATGAATATTGCAGCGACATCCGCGACAGCGGTCAGTACCTGCTGGAAGTCATCAACGACATTCTCGACATGTCGAAGATCGAGGCCGGCCGCATCCGCCTCGACTTCGAAGACCTTGATCTCGATACGCTGCTGGCCGAATCCATGCGCGTCGT
>JANMSH010000053.1:0-1808 GCA_031389105.1 Hyphomicrobiales bacterium | reverse complement strand
CAGTTCGGCACCCAGCGCGCCATCGACCACGCGATGGTCGCATGACACTGTGACGGTCATCTGGCTCACGAACTTCACGCTGCCGTCCTCTGCCTCGACCGGGGCGCGGCGCGATGCGCCGACGGCCAAAATGGTGGCGTGCGGCGGATTGATGATGGCGGCGAATTCGCGCACGCCATACATGCCGAGGTTGGAAATGGCGCTGGAGCCGCCTTGATATTCGTTAGGTTTGAGCTTCTTGGCGCGCGCGCGCTCGGCGAGGTCGCGGATTTCCGCCGAGATCGCAGTCAGCGATTTGGTCTCGGCGTTGTGGATCACCGGCGTGATGAGGCCGCCGTCGAGCGCCACTGCAATGCCGATGTCCACATTCTTGAAGCGAAGAATACGATCCTGCGCCCACACCGCGTTGGCGGCGGGAATGCGTAGCAAGGCCGCCGCCCAGGCCTTGATGATGAAGTCGTTGAGCGACAGCTTGAAGGCCGGGTTGCTGTCTTTGTCTTTGGGCGCGGCGGCGTTGGCTTCCTCGCGCATCGCCATCAGCCGGCCGATCTCGATATCGCCGGTGAGATAGAAATGCGGAATGG
Source organism: Hyphomicrobiales bacterium (assembly GCA_031389105.1). Taxonomy (GTDB): domain Bacteria; phylum Pseudomonadota; class Alphaproteobacteria; order Rhizobiales; family Xanthobacteraceae; genus Pseudolabrys. The sequence goes on along the minus strand of JANMSH010000053.1, from coordinate 1,224 downwards.
TCTGCTTGGCTTCGATCAGCCGCTTGGCGATGGTCGCGCGCATGCCGTCGAGCGGCACTTCCTCGTAAGCGATGCCGTCATAGAGCGCCAAGATTTGTTTAGCGTCCTGCGCGGCGCTGGCGCCGGGAGCTACGGTAGTAACGGCGGCTACGGCGTTCTCGATGTCGCTAGCGACGACCCGGCCGTGCGGGCCAGAGCCGAAAATGCGGGACAAATCAATGCCGCGTTCGGACGCCAGACGGCGCGCCAGCGGCGTAACGTATGTGCCGCTCGCCAATTTGGCGGGGCCGAAATTGCGCGGAGGCGAACGCACTTCCTGCCACGGGTCCATCTTGATCGGGGCGGATGCGACCGGTGCGGCTGCCGCTTGTACGGTGGGACGCGGAGCAGTGGCCGATTGCGGCACGCTTGCAGCAACCGGTTTTGCCGGCGCGGCCGAAGCCGTCTCACCGGGCGCAAGGATCTGCGCCACCACAGCGCCGACCTTTGCCGTCTCGCCAACACCGAAATTGATCGCCGCCAGCGTACCGGCGCTCGTCGCCGGCACTTCCATCGAGGTCTTGTCGGTTTCGATCTCGAACAGGTTCTCGCCCGGCTTCACCGCGTCGCCGGCGGCCTTGAACCATTTCACGATCTTACCCTCGGCGACAGTTTCGCCGAGTTGCGGCATCAGAACGTCCACGCGATTCCCTTTCAGCGTCCGGCGATTACCAAATCACCGACACGTATTGCGTCTCTTGGAATTCCTTCATGCCCTCTTGCGCGCCTTCGCGCCCGAGGCCGGACTGCTTGGTGCCGCCGAACGGCGCCGCCGGATCGGAAACCAGACCTCGGTTGAGGCCAATCATGCCGAAGTCGAGCTTCTCCGAGACGCGCATGCCGCGCGACAGATCCTTGGTGTAGAGATAGGCCACCAGACCGTATTGGGTATCATTGGCGCGCTTGATCGCCTCGTCCTGCGTCTTGAAGGTCTGGATCGCCGCCACCGGTCCGAAGATTTCCTCGTTCAGCATCTTGGCGTCATCGGAAACGTTGGTGAGCACGGTCGCGGGATAAAAGTAGCCCGGGCCCTCCGGCGACTTGCCGCCGGTCAGCACCTTGGCGCCTTTGGCGACCGCGTCGTCGACCAGTTCGATCACCTTGTCGCGGCCTTCTTTGTTGACCAGCGGCCCGACATTGATGCCGTCGTCGAGGCCGTTGCCCATCTTGAGCGCCGACATCTTG
>JANMSH010000020.1:0-3471 GCA_031389105.1 Hyphomicrobiales bacterium | reverse complement strand
CTCGTCCTGCAGCCGCGCTATTTCCTTGTCGAGCGCGGCGCGATCTTCCGGCACCGCCTGACAGGCCCAGCCGGCGCTGGTCTGATTGCAGAACGCGACTTGCCCGTTGGCGTTGTCGAGCCGCAGAAAGCCGTCATTGACGCGATTGAAGGCGTAGCGGCTCGCCGGGTTCGGCGGCGTCGATTCGAACGGCTGCGCCGATGCCGGGCGCTCTGCGGAGTCCGATGTTTGTCCGGCGACCTCGGCCATGGCCGGACAAATGGCGCATGCGAGCACCAAAGCGATGGCTAAACTTGTCTGGCGCATATCGACGTTCTCCCCGTTCCGGCGCTTCGGACGCCAAAGCCTATCACGCTGATTGCGGTCCCGAACCGGGCTGCCCGCATGCCCTGTTGACGACATGCCGCAGTGCACGCGAAGGCTATTCATAGACAGGCTGGAAATCCATGTTTAGTCCCTTAGATCAAACACTTACACCCCATCCTCAGTTCCTTGACTCAGGAATACCCGATCAGTATGGTCCGCGCGGCTTTTAGGGTGGCGGTACCAAGCGGAGCCTTTGAAACCTCGCGGGTCGGAACATGGCTGACACGCGCGGCACCAAGGGCGAAGGCAAAGAACCGCCGGACGACGAGGCCGCTCTCTCCGCGAGGCTCCAGCGTCTCGGCGACCGGCTCAAGACCACGAGCCGGCCATCCGAAGATGTCACCGGACCTCGTCAGACCACCGATCACTCGGCGATGGCCCGCGGTTTCAGGCTTTCCACCGAACTGGTAGCGGGTGTGCTGGTGGGTGCGATGATCGGCTGGCTGCTGGACCGCTGGCTCGGGATCTCGCCGTGGGGGATGATTGTGTTTCTGCTGCTCGGCTTCGCCGCCGGCGTACTGAATGTGATGCGGGCGGCAGGCGTCGTTCGTAATAATAATCTGACCGACTAGAGCGCGCGACCAAATTATGGCTACCGATCCAATCCAACAATTCCAGATCGTCGACCTCTTCCCGGTCGTCAAGATCGGCGCCACCCAGATCGCCTTCACCAATTCGGCGGCCTACATGGCCGCGGCGGTGGTGCTCATCACCGTGTTTCTGGTCGGCGGCACCGCCAAGCGCGCTTTGGTTCCCGGGCGACTGCAATCGGCCGCGGAGCTGACCTACGAATTCGTCGCCAATACGCTACGCAGTTCGGCCGGCAGCGAAGGCATGAAGTTCTTCCCCTACGTGTTCACGCTGTTCACGTTCATCCTGGCGGTGAACCTGATCGGGCTGATCCCCTATACCTTCACGGTCACCACCCACATCATCGTCACGGCGACTCTGTCGATATCGGTGTTCCTGACGGTGCTGGTCTACGGCTTCTGGAAGAACGGCCTGCACTTCTTCAATCTGTTCGTGCCCAAGGGCATTCCGATCTACATCCTGCCGCTGATCGTGTTCATCGAGGTGCTGTCGTTCCTGTCGCGCCCGATCTCGCACTCGGTGCGTCTGTTCGCCAACATGCTGGCCGGCCACATCACGCTCAAGGTGTTCGCGAGCTTCATCGTTCTGCTCGGCGGCTTGGGCGTTTTCGGCATTGCCGGGGCGGCGCTGCCGCTGGCGCTGGTGGTCGCGCTGACCGCGCTCGAATTGCTGGTCGCCTTCCTGCAAGCTTACGTCTTCGCCATCCTCACCTGCATCTATCTCAACGATGCTATCCATCCGGGCCACTAAGGCCCGACCGTTCAAGCAAAGGAGTTCGTTATGGATCCAGTAGCAGCTAAGTACATCGGCGCGGGCATTGCCTGCATCGGCATGGGCGGCGCCGGCGTCGGCGTCGGCGTGATTTTCGGCAACTACCTTGCCGCCGCGCTCCGCAATCCGTCGGCCGCGCAGGGCCAGTTCGGCAACCTGATCTTCGGGTTTGCCGTGACCGAAGCGCTCGGCATCTTCTCGCTGCTGATCGCGCTCCTGCTCCTGTTCGCGCTGTAAGCCACCAGGACTTCGTCGCATGGCGACCAATTCGCACACGGAACAACCGTCGGGCCAGAAGGGCGCTTTTCCGCCCTTCAACCCGGCCACGTTCGCGTCGCAACTGTTTTGGCTCGTCATCGCCTTCGTCGTGCTCTACGTGCTGATGGCGAAGGTGGCGCTGCCGCGGGTCGGCGGCATCATCGAAAACCGTCAGAAGCGGATCGAAGACGACCTCGCCGCCGCCGCTTCGCTCAAGGCGGAGTCGGACGCGGCGATCGCGGCCTACGAAAAGGCGCTGGCCGACGCCCGCGCCCGCGCGCAGGCCATCGCCAACGAAACCCGCGATACGCAGGCGGCGGCGGCCGAAGTCACCCGCAAGAAGCTCGAGGGTGAACTCAACGCCAAGCTGGCCGACGCCGAGAAGGCCATCGCCACGACCAAGCAGGCGGCCATGGCGAATGTCCGGGGCATCGCCGCCGACGCCACCAAGGCGATCGTCGAGCGGTTGATCGGCAAGGCGCCTGCCGATGCCGCCGTTGATGCCGCCATTACCGACGCGCTCAAGAGCTGAGGCCAGGCATCGTGAACACCATCTTCACATTGCTGAACGATCCCAGTTTCTGGGTCGCGGTCGCGTTCGTGCTGTTCATCGCCGGGTTGGGCTATCTCGGCGTGCACAAGATGGTGGCCAAGTCGCTCGACGAGCGCGCCGACCGCATCAAGGCCGAGCTCGACGAAGCGCGTAAGCTCAAGGAAGACGCCGCCCAGTTGCTGGCCGAATATCAGCGCAAGCGCCAGGAAGCCGAAGCCGAGGCCCAGGGCATCATCGCCGGCGCCAAGGCCGAGGCCGAGCGGCTGGCGATCGAGGCCGAGGCCAAAATCGAAGAGTTCATCGCCCGGCGCACCAAGATGGCTGAGACCAAGATAGCCCAGGCCGAGGCGCAGGCCACCGCCGACGTCCGCGCCGCCGCTGCCGATGCCGCCATCGCCGCGGCCGAGAAGATCCTAACCCAGGAAACCAAGGGCCAGTTGGCCGGCGAACTGATCGCCAAGGGCATCGACGACGTCCGCAAAAAGCTGAACTAATCGGCGTTTTTTAGAGCCGGGACCGTTGCGCCCCGGCCAGGTTCCCGAAGGGCACGTCCCTCCTCCCAAAGCCAGCCCCGTCACACGCCTTGTCCGTGTTGTCCCCGCTATTCGGTCCGGCGATGTGCAAAACCGCATAGGAGGGCTGCGTGGTCTTTGCGTACCTCCAGCCGCGCCGTATTCTCCCATTACTGATTCGCCAATTTTCGGCGCGTATTTGTTGCGTCAGTGATTCGCCAGAAATTTTCGTGAGCTGCCGGTAAATACCGGCAACGCATCGGGGGACGCGTGGTCATCTTCGATTGCAACGGCGTGCTCGTCGATAGCGAGGCGCTGTCAACGGCTGTTGTTTCGCAGGAGTTCATCCGCGCCGGTTTCGCGCTGACGCCGGATATTGTCGCGCGCTATTTCACCGGCCGCCGCCCCGCCGACATGTTC
>JANMSH010000009.1:0-2966 GCA_031389105.1 Hyphomicrobiales bacterium | reverse complement strand
GCAACGCTGAGCTACGACGATATCCCCGCGCCGGTGCGCGAATATTCCAAGGACGTCTTGCTCGATACGTTGGCTTGCGCGCTGGCCGGTCATGCCGGCGAAGAAACCGGACAGGTGTCGCGTTTTGCCGGCGCCATTGCGGCCTCGTCCGAGAGTTCGGTGATCGGCGGCGACAAGCTGTCGCTGGCCGGCGCGACATTGCTCAACGGCTATCTCATCACCGCCGTGACGATGTGCGACATCCATCGCTCGACATTGACCCACGTGACGCCGGAAGTTGTGCCGCCTGCGTTGCTCATCGCCGAGCGTGACAATGCGTCGGGCCGCGATCTGCTGGTGGCGCTGGCGGCCGGCTTTGAAGTTACCACGCGCATTGGCGTCGCATCGGACTATCCCGCCGTGCGTGCCCGCGGCTATCACGGGCCGGGCGTGTTCGGCCCGTTCGGCGCCGCCGCCGCAACCGGACGTCTGATCGGCCTTTCGCCTGAGGCCATGGCGCGCGCCTTTGGCCTTGCTGGAAGCCAGGCGGGCGGCACCTTCGCCGCTTGGGGCACGCCGACGGTGAAATTCCATCAGTGCCGTGGCGCCCTTTCAGGTCTTATGGCGGCACTGTTGGCCGAGCAGGATTTCCTCGCCACCCGCGAATTCCTCACGCACAAAGACGGCGGTCTGTTCAATACCTTCTCCAACGGCGGCAAGCCGGAAGAAGTGACCAAGGATCTCGGCAAGCGCTGGGAGCTCGACCAGATAGCGCTGCGGGCGTGGCCATCGGCGTCGTCGATCCAGGGCATGAACACCGCGTTGTTCGATGCGATCGAAGAAAGGCCGTTCAAGCTGAAAGACATCAAGAGCGCCAAAATTCGCCTGGCGCCGACCGTGTTCAATCTTCACGGCAAGCTGTCGAAGTACAAAGCCAAGTTCGATGCGCTGATCTCCGCGCATTACACGGCGGCGATCATCATCCAGGATCACGTGCTGACGCTGGACCAGTTCACGCCCGAGCGCTACGACGATCCGGCGATCCGCAAGGCTGCTGCTGAACTGATCGACATCCAGCCCGACGAGAGCCTCAAGGACGTACAGGCGACGGTCGAATTCGAACTCGCCGACGGAACCAAGATCGCAAAGCGTTGCGTATTCCCGCGCGGCTCGTTCGAAAACCGGCTGACGCCGGCGCAGATCGAGACCAAGCTGCGGACCTACGCGAAGGGCAGGATTTCCGCGTCGGCCGCCGACCGCATCATCGCGAATGTGACGAACCTGGAAAATCTCGGCTCGGTACGTGAACTGATGCAGATGCTGCGGCAGGATCTGCGCGCCGCGGCCGCCTGAACGACGAGACGTTAGCAAATCGAAAGAGAGAGGCGTCAAGCCTCCGCACGCGGACAAGACGCCCCGGTGGGCGCCGTCCGAACAAAAATGGAGGAAACGATGAAGATTGGAATTCACGCCGCCGCTGTGGCTGCCGCCGTGCTGCTGTCGCCGCTGATGACTTCGGCGTCCCGCGCCGAAGTTTCCGATCTGCGCATGGCGACGCAATTCGGCATCGGCACGCTGCCGATGGTGATCGTGCAGCAGAAGCAGTTGCTGGAGAAGCATCTCGCCAAGGCGGGTCTCGGCGCGACGAAGGTGACCTGGCGCCAGTTCCCGGGCGGCAATCCGATGAACGAGGGTCTGCTGTCGGGCAGCCTCGACATCGTCAGCGGCGGCTCCACCGTGTTCATCACGCTGTGGGCCAAGGCCAAGGGCACGCCGCTCGCCACGCGCGGCATCGGCGCCGTGTCGGCGCTGCCGCTCGAATTGCTGACGCGCAATCCGAAGGTCAACAAGATCGAGGATCTCGGCGAAAATGACCGCATCGCGGTGACGACGCTCAAGGTTTCCGTGCACGCCATCCTGCTGCAGATGGCGGCGGAGAAGCTCTGGGGGCCGACCGGGCCAGACCGTATCAACAAGCTGACGGTGCAGATCCCGCATGGCGACGCTGCGGCGGCGATGATTTCCCAGGCTGGCGAAATCAACAATCACTTCACGGCGCCGCCGTTCCAGGAAATGGAACTGCGCAACAAACACATCCGCAAGATTTCGTCCGCGCAGGACATCCTCGGCGCCCCGGCGACCTACATGATCGCCTACACCACCGAGAAGTTTAAGGCGGACAACCCGAAAACCTACAAGGCCTTCGTCGATGCGTTGCAGGAAGCGCAGGAACTGACCAAGAAAGACGCGGCCGGCATGGCGAAGGTCTATCTCGACCACTCCAAGGACAAGCTGACCGTCGAAGAAACGGTTGCCTTGATCAAGAATCCCGCTTCGACCTTCACGCTGACGCCGCAGAACGTGATGCCTTTCGCCAATTTCATGGCCAAGGCCGGCATCATCAAAACGGCGCCGGCGACCTGGCAGGAAATGTTTTTCCCCGAAGCGCAACAGACGCCCGGAAGCTAAGGCGTAATTCCGCAGCCGGTCGTTCGTAACAGTGCAGTGAGTCTCATCATGTCCGCGTTGCTCCAGGTCGACCGTGTGACGACGCGGTACAAAACGCCGCAATCGCTGGTCACGGCGACGCATCGGGTGAGCTTCACGGTCAACGAGGGTGATCGCTACGTGTTGCTCGGGCCCTCGGGCTGCGGAAAATCGACGCTGCTCAAAGCGGTCGGCGGCTATATCGCGCCGGTCGAAGGCGAAATCCGGATCCGGGACCGCAAAGTGACGGCACCGGGTCCGGACCGCATGATGGTGTTCCAGGAATTCGACCAACTGCTGCCCTGGCGCACCGTGCTGCAGAACGTGATGTTTCCGCTTAAAGTCGCCAAGCGGCTGAAGCACAACGAAGCGCGCGACGTCGCGCTGAGCTACATCGAAAAGGTGCGGCTCAGCGAGTTCGCCAACAGCTACCCCCACATGCTGTCCGGTGGCATGAAACAGCGCGTCGCCATTGCCCGCGGCATGGCCATGCAGCCGGA
>JANMSH010000439.1:0-1730 GCA_031389105.1 Hyphomicrobiales bacterium | reverse complement strand
TACATAGCGCCCGGTGCGGCGCCGCGGGGAATAGGAGCTGTCCATCGAGAGTTTAAGACCTACGGAATGAGGCGTTTCTAGGCCGGCGGCCATCGGGAATCGAACCAGTTGCTTACCGGCAATCGGCCTGATACGCGAGCGCTCTTCGCCAAGGCCCGACAATGACGCGGCAGTTTTTTAAAATCCGATGACCTCCAAAACCGACAAAGCCAGCGAGGACCTGTGGGTCTTCGGCTACGGGTCGCTGATGTGGCGGCCGGGCTTTACGTTCCTGGAACGGCGCAATGCCCGCCTGGTCGGCGCCCACCGGGCGCTGTGCGTCTATTCCTTCGTCCATCGCGGCACGCCGGAACGGCCCGGCCTGGTGCTCGGCCTCGACCGCGGCGGTAATTGCCGAGGCATCGCCTATCGCGTCGCCAAGACCAAGCGGACGGCAACCATCGACTATCTGCGGGAGCGCGAGCAGGTCACAATGGTCTATCGCGAGTCCTGGCGGCGGGTCTGGCTTGACCACGATCCGCAACAAAGCGTCCGCGCACTCTGCTACATGGTGGATCGCGGCCACCGGCAATATGCCGGGCGGCTCACTTTGACCGAGCAACTGCACTACGTCCGCCAGGGCCATGGCCGCTCCGGCCCGTGCCGCGAATACGTGCTGGCGGCGGTGAAAGAACTTGAGACGCTGGGCGTCAACGACGCCGATCTGCACACTTTGGGCGAACGCCTCAAAGGCAGCCACGAGCCAGTGTCGAACTAACGCGGCCTCGACGCTGAAAGCCGGTTGACCTATCATTGGCGGCGTTCCGCTTTCCGGGGGGATCACATGCGCCGTCTGCTGCCGCTTGCCGCGACTGTATTGCTCGGCATGGCCGTCGCGACACCATCTTGGGCCGACAAAACACACGACACCTGCTTCTCGATTGGCAACGAGAACTACAAAGACAAAAAGAAATTCGAGCAAGGCCGCAACGCCTGCACGCGCATGATCATCTCGCGGCGCTACACCGATAAGGCGCTGGCCTCGATCTACCGTGCGCGCGGCAGCTGGAAGCAGAAAATCGGCGAACTCGACGCGGCTCTGGCCGATTACGGCATTTCGATCGACATGGAGCCGAACAACGTCGAAGGCTACGACTACCGCGCCGACGTTTATCAGCAGAAAGGCGATCTCGACCGCGCGCTGACCGACTACGATCACGCGACCCGCATCGATCCGACTTATGCCGCCGCGCATTACAGCCGCGGACTGATCTACGAGAAGAAGAAAGAGCTCGACAAAGCCCGCGTCGCCTATAACGCGGCGCTCGCCGTGCCGAGCATCAATCGCATCGCACAATGGGCGCAGGACAACGCACGGACGCGGCTGCAGGCGCTCGAAGAACCGAAGAAGAAGTAAACTCCGTTCGCACCGAGTTCGGCTCTAAAGCAGCGATACCCCCTCGCCCTTCGCTTTCGACTCCGCAATCAGCCTCGCCGTCGCAGCCTCAATGTCGTCCTGCAAGCGCTTGAAGAACACATCCTTGTCGAGGCCCGGTGGGATCGGATCGAGGATTTCCACCAGCACCGTTCCCGGATGTCGCAAAATCGAGCGGCGCGGCCAGAACAATCCCGAATTTAACGCAATGGGCACGCACGCCACGCCTTCCGCCGCGTAAAGATGGGCCACGCCGTATTTGTAACGCGGCTCGGCACCGGCCGGCCGCCGCGTGCCTTCGGGGAAAATGATGAGT
>JANMSH010000424.1:0-16839 GCA_031389105.1 Hyphomicrobiales bacterium | reverse complement strand
CAAGAACCCGGCCAATCCGCTCGCGCACACGACCTACGGCAAGTCGATGGCGGCCGGCGCCGAACTATTCGAGCGCGCGACGCGGCGCTACGGCCGCCCGGAATGGCAGATCGAGGACACCACGGTCGGCGGCGAGCGCGTACCGGTTCATATCAAGACGGTGTGGGAACGGCCGTTTTGCCGCCTGCTGCATTTCGAGCGCGCCTTCACGCGCGTGCCGCGCCGGCCGCAACCGAAATTGCTGATCGTCGCGCCGATGTCGGGTCACTACGCCACGCTGCTGCGCGGCACGGTCGAAGCCTTTCTGCCCAATCACGATGTCTACATCACCGCCTGGCGCAACGCGCGCTCGGTGCCCGTCGCCGAAGGCCGCTTCGATCTCGACGACTACATCGACTATCTTATCTCGATGTCGCACTTCCTCGGCGGCGACTGTCATATGATCGCGGTGTGCCAGCCTTCGGTGCCGGTGCTCGCCGCGGTCGCGCTGATGGAAGCCGACAAAGACCCCTACGTGCCGCATTCCATGACGCTGATGGGCGGACCGATCGACACGCGGATCAATCCGAACGGCGTCAACAAGCTCGCGATGGAGCGCGGCCTCGACTGGTTCCGCAGCCACGTCATCACCAAGGTGCCGTTCCCGAACGCCGGCTTCATGCGCGACGTCTATCCGGGCTTCCTCCAGCTCTCAGGCTTCATGTCGATGAATCTCGACCGCCATCTCGAGGCGCATCGCGAGCTGTTCAGGAATCTCGTGAAGGCCGATGGCGATTCGGCGCAGAAGCACAGGGAATTCTACGACGAATATCTCGCGGTCATGGACCTGTCGGCCGAGTTCTATCTGCAGACCGTCGATACCGTGTTCATCCGTCATCTGTTGCCGAAAGGCGAGATGACCCATCGCGGCCGCATGATCGATCCGGGCACGATCACGCGCGTGGCGCTGCTGACGGTGGAAGGCGAGAACGACGACATTTCCGGCGTCGGCCAGACCGAGGCGGCGCATCGGCTCTGCGGCAATATCCCGGCCGAAATGAAGGCGCATTATCTGCAGCCGGCGGTGGGGCATTATGGCGTGTTCAACGGTTCGCGCTTCCGCTCGGAAATCGCCCCGCGCATTTCCGATTTCGTGTTGTCGAACAACGGTACGCGCCGCAAAGCCAATGGCGCAGCGCCCACGCCGAAAAAGGCCGCTTCCGCCGCGCATTGACGTCGCCTCGATCGGGCCTGCACACTGCCGGCCTGGGCCGATTCTGGCCAGAATCCTGGGTGACGATGTCCATTCCGCTGCGCGCTTTGTTCTTTCGCCGCACCAGCGAACCGGTGACCATCACCGTCGTGTTCGAGCGCGAAATTTTCGCGGTCCGCCTGCGCCGTCATCCGCGTGCCCGGCGCTACACGCTGCGCATTCATTCCACCACGCGTGAAGTCGTCGTCTCGATGCCGCCGCGCGGCAGCGTCAAGCAGGCCACTGAGTTTGCGCAGAAGCACGGCGCCTGGATCGCGGCGCGGCTGCAAAAATTGCCGCAGGCGGCTCCCTTCACCAGCGGCGCATTGCTGCCGCTGCGCGGTCTCGATCATCGCATCGTGCATCGCTCCGGCGCGCGCGGCACGGTCTGGACCGAAACCAGCGAGACCGGCGAGCCTTTGCTCTGCGTCGCGGGCGCCGAGCCGCATGTCGCGCGCCGGGTGCGCGATTATCTCAAGCGCGAGGCCAAAGCCGATCTGGAAACCGCGAGCCGCGCGGCCGCCGACGCGCTCGGCGTTACCATCAAACGCGTGTCGATCCGCGACCAGTCGAGCCGCTGGGGTTCGTGTTCGACCACCGGCGTGCTGTCATATTCATGGCGGCTGATTTTGGCGCCGCCTTTCGTGCTCGACTATCTCGCCGCTCACGAAGCTGCTCATTTGATCGAGATGAACCATTCCCGCGCGTTCTGGCGGCAGGTCGCGCGCATCTGTCCGCACATGGATCGCGCCAAGGCCTGGCTCGATATTCATGGCACCGCGCTACATCGTTATGGGATGCGGGGGTAGCAGTTCCACAGCGAAATACCGGGTGACAGGCGGCCGCGCTTCGTTCAGAACGCTTTGGCGTCATCGTCTGACGACTTCGCGAACTGGAACCATCCCAGGATGCTGCGCTCCGGCACTTTCGCACTCACGGCGTTGCTGGCGGCGTTGAGCGCGATCGGGCCGCTTACCACCGACATGTATCTGCCGTCGCTGCCGGACATCGCGCGCCAGCTCGACGCCACGACGGCGCAAGTCCAGCTCACGCTGTCGACCTATCTGATCGGTTTCGCCGTCGGCCAGATTTTCTACGGACCGATCTCCGACCGCCACGGCCGCAAGCCGGTGCTGATCGTGGCGCTCGTGCTCTATTGCGTGGCCAGCCTGGCCTGCACGGTATCGACATCGATTGAAATGCTGATCGTGGCACGTTTCGTCCAAGGCCTTGGCGGCGCCGGCGGCATCGTGCTGGCGCGCGCCATGGTGCGCGATCTTTTCACAGGCGCGCAGGCCGGCCGCGAATTATCTGTCATCGGTTCGGTGATGGGATTGGCGCCCGTGCTGGCGCCGGTCGCCGGCGGCGTGTTGCAAAGCGCTTTCGGCTGGCGGTCGATCTTCATCACGCTGGTGGTCGCCGGATTGATCGGGATTGCCGTCGTTTGGTTGTTCATGCAAGAAACCCTGCGCCAGCGCGCCGCCGAGCGCGTGTCGCCCAAGAGCATGTTGGCGGCCTACCGCGTGGTCGCGCGGCATCCGGCCTATCTCGCTTATCTCGCGCTCGCGACCACGGCTTACGCCGGTCTGTTCGCTTGGATCTCTGGCGCGTCCTTCGTGTTGCAAAATCTGTACGGCCTGAACCCGTTCAACTTCGGTGTCGCCTTTGCCGTCGGCTCTATCGGCTACATGGCCGGCGCGACGCTCTCGGCGCGGCTGGTGATGCGGATTGGCATTGACGGGACGCTCGGCGTCGGCGCAGCGACGCTCGCCATCGGCGGACTCGGCATGGTGGCGACGGTCGCGTTCGGCTTGCAATCGCCGTACCTGCTGGTGCTGCCGGTGTCGGTCTATCTCGCCGGGCTCGGCATGGTGCTGCCGCAATCGATTGCCGGAGCCATGTCGCCGTTTCCGGATCGCGCCGGTGTGGCGTCGTCGTTGCTCGGCTTCATTCAGCAAACCGCAGCGGCGCTATGCGGCGCGTTCGTCGGATGGATGTTGGGGCCGACCGCCTGGCCGCTGGCGGCAACGGTGGCGGCGATGGGCTGCGCGACCTTCGCGATCTGGCTGGCGACGCACAGACTGCGTACCCGGTACGCCAAACTCTAGTTGCGGCGTCCGAATAGATTGTTGATCAGCCAGCCGTCGATGGTGCCGTTGCCGTCGGTCGAGCGCGCGGCGGTTTGTCCGACGCTTGCGGGCGGAACGGGCGCGGCGGCGGACGGCTGCCTCTGCGCCGGCGCCGTCGCTTGCGAATTGCCGAACAGGCCCGAAAATAAGCCGCCGCTTGCCGGGCCGGGCAGGCCGGCGACCGGCAAGCCCTGATGCGCGTCGCGCATGAAGCGGCTCCAGATATCCACCGGCAGGCCGCCGCCGGTGACTTTCTTGGTCGGTGAGTTGTCGTCATTGCCGAGCCAGACGCCAGTGACCAGATGGCCGGTGTAGCCGACGAACCAGGCGTCACGGAAATCCTGCGACGTGCCGGTCTTGCCGGCGGCCGGCCAGCCCGGCAGCGCCGCCTTTTGCGCGGTGCCGATGGTCAGCGTCTCCTGCATCATCTGGTTCATCATGCCGATGTGGCGAGCCTCGATGATGCGGCCGAGCTGCTGCTCGCGGCGGGAATACAGAACTTTGCCGTTGGCGGCGGCGACGCGTTCGATGACGTGCGGCACGGTGGCGTAGCCGCCATTGGCGAAGGGCGCGAAGGCCCCGACCATTTCCAGCATCGAGACTTCCGACGTGCCCAGCGCAATCGACGCGTTGGGTTCGAGCTTCGACGCAATGCCAAGGCGATGCGCGGTGCGGATCACCGACATTGGCGAGAATTCCGTGGTGAGGCGCACCGACACGGTATTGAGCGACATCGCCAGCGCTCGGGTCAACGTCACCGGCCCGAAATATTCGTGGGTGTAGTTCTCCGGCTGCCAGCCTTTGATTTTGATCGGCGCGTCCAGGCGCATGGTGTCGGGCGTCAGCCCGTGTTCGATGGCGGTCAGGTAGACGAAGGCCTTGAAGGCCGAACCGGGCTGGCGCTTGGCCGCGACCGCGCGGTTGAACTGGCTTTCGGCATAGTTGCGGCCGCCGACCATGGCGCGCACGGCGCCGTCGGGCGTCATTGCCACCAGCGCGCCCTGGCTGACGCCGCCTTTTTCACCCTTGATCGTCAGTTCATCGACCAGCGACCGTTCCGCGCTGGCCTGCAAGGCGGAATCGATCGTGGTCTGAACCACAATGTCTTCGTCGATGTGGCCGAGCACATCGTTGAGAGTGTCCATGATCCAGTCGGCGACGTAATTGACCGCACCGTTGCCGGCCTGCGCCACGATGCGCGGCGGCTTGGCGAGCGCGACCTTCTCGTTCGACGGTGTGATGAAACCGAGTTCGGCCATCGCCGCGATCACCATCTTCGCGCGCTTCTCGGCGGCGTCGAAATTGCGGTTCGGCGCCAGCCGTGTCGGCGACTTCACCAGGCCCGCGAGCATCGCGGCTTCGGAGACGTTGATATTGCGCGCGGACTTGCCGAAGTAGCGCAGCGATGCCTGCTCGATGCCGTAGGAGCCGGAGCCGAAATAGACGCGGTTGAGATACAATTCGAGAATCTGGGTCTTGGAGAATTTGCGCTCCAACCAGATCGCCAGCAGTGCCTCTTGCAGCTTGCGGGTAACGGTACGCTCTTGGGTCAGAAACAGATTTTTCGCCAGTTGCTGCGTCAGCGTCGAGCCGCCCTGGGCGACACCGCGATGCATAATGTTGGCAACTACGGCGCGACCGATGCCCAAGGGGTCGACGCCGTAATGCTCATAGAAGCGCCGGTCCTCGATGGCGATGAAAGCCTTCGGCAGATAGGCCGGCATTTCCTTCAACGTCAGGATCTCGCCGGCGAGATCGCCGCGGCGCGCCAGCGCGCGGCCGTTGATATCGTTGATCCGGATCGACGGCGGGCGCTTCGGGATTTCCAGCGACTGGATCGGCGGCAGATGAGCGCCGACATAGAGTACGGCGCCGACGCCGCCGATGACTACCCAAAGGCCGGTAACGAGCGTCCAATAGGTCATGCGTCCGATCAGCGACCGGCGTTTGCCGCCGCCGCTACCGCGTGTGGACTTTTTCTTGCGGCGGGGCCGCGGTTTTGGAGTGGGTCTGTCGGGTTCGGGCGCGCTGCGCTCGGCGGCGCTCACGCGCAAATCGGGGCTGTTGTCGAACACCGGCTCGCGGCGCGCACTCGATTTTCCCCGGCCCGACGCCATTACGCGACCTGCTAAACGCCGGCGGCAGCACGCACGCGCCGGTCCCCAAGGTCACGCTACGAGGGCCAGTTTAAGAGGCCGTTAAGGGGAAATTGCCTCGCGAATCCAGCGCTTTGCGGGGTGCGCCGGCGTGCTAGGTTTGCGCGGCCATTGCTTCGCCTGGAATCGCTTCTTTGGACACGCAAGTCATCATCGTCGGCGCCGGACCGGTCGGCCTGACGCTCGCCATCGATCTCGGCCGTCGCGGCGTGCGTTGCATTCTGCTGGAGCAGAAGGCCGCGCCGCAGTTCCTGCCGAAGATGGAGCGGTGCAACGCCCGCACCATGGAAATCTACCGGCGCATGGGGCTGGCGCAGAAAATCCGCGACGCCGGATTTCCGCGCGACGTGCCGATGGACGTGTTCATCGTCACTTCTCTGGTGGAGCCGCCGCTGCTGCATCTGCTCTATCCGTCGGTGGCGCAAGCGCAGGCCCAGATCGCCGCGACCAATGACGGCACACTGCCGCTCGAGCCCTATCAGCTCATCTCCCAATACACGCTGGAGCCGCTGCTCAAGGCGGTGGCGGATAGCATGCCGAATGTCGACGTGCGCTACGGTTGCGAGTTCATGAGCGTCGAGCAGGATGGCTCCGGCGTGAGCGCGCGCGTGAAAAGTGGCAGCAGCATCGAGAACATCAGCGCGGATTATCTCGTTGGCTGCGACGGCGGCTCGAGCCTGGTGCGTCGCCAGCTTGGCATCAGATTGCAGGGCGACGCCAACCTGATGCAGTTCCGTCAGGCGCTCTTTAAATGCGACGACCTGTTCGACCGCATTCGGATCGGCAAGGGGCGGCACTATCACGTCGCCGACGGCCAGGCGACGTTTCTGATCGTTCAGGATTCCACCAGGCATTTCACGCTGCATTCGGTGGTCGACACCGACGCCGACATGGCGACCATGTTCGAAAAGACCGTCGCCATGCCGGTGCAATACGAGATGCTGTCGGTCGGGCAGTGGCGGCAGAATCTGCTGCTGGCGGACAAATACAATGACGGCCGCATTTTCCTCGCAGGCGACGCCGTGCATCTGGTGATCCCGACCGGCGGGCTCGGCATGAACAGTGGCGTCGGCGACGCCTGCGATCTGTCGTGGAAGCTCGCCGCCACCCTGCAAGGTTGGGGCGGCCCTAAATTGCTGGAGAGTTACGAGATCGAACGCCGCCAGATCGGCGCACGCAATGTCGAGGCGTCGCGTCACGCTTCGCGCGGCCGTCGCGCGTGGCGCGCGATGTACCGGCCGAATCTCCGCGACCAAACGCCGGAAGGCGCCGAGACCCGCGCCAATCTCGTTCGCGTCGCCGAAGTCGAGCAGCGCAAGAGCAACGAGATGATCGGCGCCGAACTGGGTTACCGTTACGCCGGCTCGCCTGTGATCGCAGCCGAGGAGGGCGAGGGCCCGGCGCATGAGTTCATGACCTATGTGCCGACCGCTTGGCCCGGCGCGCGCCTGCCGCATGTCTGGCTGGACGAGGGCACCGCGCTGCACGACAAGATCGGCGACGGCTATACGCTGTTGCGGCTTGGCGGCAGTTCGGTAAACTCCGCGCCGCTGGCGCGCGCTTTCGCTAGTTATGGGGCGCGCTTCACCGCGCTCGATATCGTGGACGCGCGTCCCCGCGAACTTTACGGCTATGACCTATTGCTGCTGCGTCCCGACCTGCACGTGGTCTGGCGCGGCAACAGCCTGCCGGGCGAGGCCGGTAAACTGGCGGCGCTGGCGACCGGGCATTAAGCCTAC
The DNA here is from genome assembly GCA_031389105.1 of Hyphomicrobiales bacterium. Taxonomy (GTDB): domain Bacteria; phylum Pseudomonadota; class Alphaproteobacteria; order Rhizobiales; family Xanthobacteraceae; genus Pseudolabrys. The sequence continues at coordinate 9,584 of JANMSH010000424.1, read as the reverse complement.
GTCATTCCGGGACATTGCGAAGCGATGGACCCGGAATCCAGCGTCATACGTAGCTCTGGATTCCGGGTTCGCGCTTTCAGCGCGCGCCGGAATGACACGCGCTAAATCTTTCCTTCCTCGCGCAGCACCTCGGTGGCGATGCGGTGGGCTTCGTTGGCGGCCGGGATGCCGCAATACAATGTCAGCAGCAACAGCACCTCTTGAACCTGTTCAGCCGTGCAGCCGTTCTTCACCGCGCCCTTGAGATGCACGCGCAGTTCGTTGGCATGGCCAGCCGCCGCCATCATGGCGATCATGGCGAGCGATTTGGTTGCCGGCGGCAAGGCCGAGCGGCTCCAGACGTCGCCGTAGGCATAGGCATTGATAATGTGCTGCAGCGGCTTGCCGAACTCGCCGAATGCGTTCATGCGCTTTTCAACCGCCTCGACGCCGAACATCTCGGTGCGCAGTTTCAGGCCGCGCTCGTACTGTTTGTCGTCCATGGCTCGTTTCCTTTTTCCCCGATTGCGCTGACAGGTCTGCGTGTTCTAAATAGACCACGACATCTTTTCACCCGCCAGCCTGAAGCAAAATTACATGATCAACGCTGCCGTGATCGGCCTCGGCCGCTGGGGCAAGAACATCGTCGAATCCGCGCAGGGCAAGAGCAAACGCCTGCGTTTCATCCGCGGCGTCAGCAAGGAGCCGGAGCTGGTTCGCGACTTCGCCGCGGCCAAAGGCTTCGAGCTGTCGAGCGATTTCAACGAGGCCATCGCCGATCCGCGCGTGCAGGCGGTGTTTTTGGCGACGCCGCATTCGCTGCACGTCGAGCAGATTTCCGCCGTGGCGGCTTTGGGCAAGCCGGTGTGGAGCGAGAAGCCGCTGGCGCTGACGCGCGCTGAAGCGACCAAGGCGGTCGCAGCGACGCAAAAGGCCGGCGTGGTGTTCGGCCTCGGCAACAACAAGCGTTGTTTTTCGTCGATGCGCGAACTCAAGCGCGTGGTGGCTGATGGTGTGATCGGCGATGTGATGCACATCGAAGCCAATTTCACAAACGAGCACTCGACCCGCGTGCTCGGCGGCTGGCGCGACGACCCGAGTGAATCGCCCGGCGGCGGCATGACCGGCGCGGGCCTCCATGTGATCGACGCGCTGGTCAATCTTGCCGGGCCGATCGCGTCGATCGATGCCAAGCTGTTCCGGCAGAAGCCGCCGCCGGACCCGCGCGACGCCGCGACGGCGCTGGTGCAATTCGAAAGCGGCGCCACCGGTGTGCTGGCCACCGTGCGCGCCGCGCCCGCCTATTGGCGCGTTATGGTATTCGGCACCAAAGGCTGGGCCGAGGCGCGCGACGAGACGGTGCTGACCACCGCGCTGGTCGGGCAACAGCCGGAGACGAAGGTTTATCCGGCCGTGGATTCGCTCGGCGCGCTGCTGGAGTCGTTTGCCGAAAGCGTCGAGACTGGCAAGCCATTCGCGGTCACCACCGATGACATGCTTGACGTCGTCGGCGCCTTTGAGGCGATCATCCGCTCGATGGGCGAGGGCAAGCCGGTGAAGGTGGAGCGCGCCTGAATCCCTCCCCCTGGAAAGGGGGAGGGATTATAGGGCTACTGCTGCGGGATTCCCGCTGCTTCGCGGACTTTGTCGAAGCGCTTGTATTCGCCGGCCATGAAGTCGCCCCACTGCTGCGGGGTCGAAGTCTTGACCACCACACCAACCTTCTCCATGCGCTTGGCCACTTCCGGATCGGCCAAGGTCTCGTTGAGCACCTTGTTGAGCTTGGCGATGACCGCCGGCGGCGTGTCTTTGGGTGCAAACATGCCGTACCAGGTGGTCACGTCGTAGCCCGGAGTCATGCCCGACTCGATCGCGGCCGGGACGTTCGGCACTGCCGGGAAGCGGTCCTTGCCGGTGACGGCGATGGCCTTGAGCTGGCCTGACTGCACCTGACCGATCACGGCCGAAACCGTGTCGAACAGGACGTCGGCGTGCTTGCCCATTACGGCGTTCATCGCCTCAGGCGTAGTTTTGAACGGCACATGAAGCATTTCGATGCCGGCGGCCTGCTTGAACATCTCGCCGGCGAAATGCTGCGTGGCGCCGAAGCCGGGGCTGGCGAAAACGATCTTGCCCGGTTGCGCTTTGGCGGCGGCGATCAGTTCCTTGATGTTGTTGGCGGGGAAATCCGGCCGCGTCACCATCATCAGGCTCGCTGTCGCGATCTGGCCTATCGGCGCGAAGGCGGTGAGCGTGTCGTATCGCATGGTCTTGCGGGTGACCGAGGCGATGATCTGACCCGCGGTCATGATGCCCAGCGTGTAACCGTCCGGCGGAGCATTGGCGACGAGCTCGTTGCCGAGGATGCCGCCAGCGCCCGGCTTGTTCTCAGCCACGACTGGCTTGCCGAGCTTGGTCTGCATGTGCTCCGCCAGGATGCGGGCGATGATGTCGGTGCCGCCGCCCGGTCCGAACGAAACGATGATCTTAATTGACTGCTGCGGCCATTCCTGCGCGGTGGCAGGCGTTGCCAGAGCGAAGGCGAACGACACAGCGGTAGCGAACGCAAAGATGCGCTTATTCATGATTTTCCTCCCAAAACTGTTTGCGCCTGACCTTGTCCGAACCCACAATTCGGGATCATGCGTTGGTTGCCGCTTTAAGGTTTCACACCCCGGCGGCGAACCTCTTTTATGATGGCGCTGTTATCCAACTCAGCTTCGCCTGCTTTGGCGCAGGCTTCAAGCACATCCGCATGAATTTGAAGCACCGATAGCGTCTGCCCGACCGCTTTGGCTTGGTCCAGCATGATATGGGCATCTTTCAGTGTCTGTTTGACGCGGCCTTCCGGCGAAAAATCGCCGCGCACCATTTTGTGCCCCTTGGTCTCCATCACTTGGGAATAGGAGGCGGAGCCTTTCGCGATCTCGAGGAAGGCGGCCGGATCGAGCCCGAGCCGTTCGGCGAACACCAGGCCCTCCGCCAGCGCCAGCCGGTTGAGGCCGAGGATGAGGTTGACCGCGAGCTTGGCGCGGCCGCCGTCGCCGATTTTGCCTACGTGAAAGCGCCGCACGAACAGCGCATCGAAGATATCGGCGACTTCGGCAGCGGTCGCCGGATCGCCGCCGATCAGCGCGACGCCGTCGCCTTGGCGGACCTGCTCACTGGTGCCGGACACCGGCACGTCGAGGTAACGAATACCACGGGGAGTGACGCGGGAGGCCAGCGCCGCCACCTGATCGGGATCGCAGGTCGCCATGCACATCACGATCTTGTTGGAGCCTTCGCCAAGCGCCGGCAGCAGATGGTTCTCGATCACGTCCTCGACTTGCGCCGTGCTGAACACCGCGACGATGACGCAGCGCGCAGCCTTCGATCCGGCAGGATTGACCAGATCGGCGATGGTCTCGGCCGGCTCTCCGCCGATCTCCTTGAGCCGCGCGCGACGCGCCGGATCGATATCGAAGCCGCTGACGGCAATGCCGGCATTGAGCAGGCGCTGGGCGTAGACCTCGCCCATCAAACCAAGACCGATGATCGCAACGGGGGAGGAGTTCATTTAGCCTTGCCGGAGGTTTCGCTGGCGAACAGCGGGATCATCGCACGCTTGATCGCCGCCTGGCGGGTCGGTGAAGTGACCTGCGCGCCCATCAGGTCGGTGATGTAAAACACGTCGACGACGCGCTCGCCGAAGGTCGCGACATGCGCGGAGGCGATGTTGAGATTGAGCCTGGACAGCGTGGTAGTCATTTCATAAAGCAGGCCGGTACGGTCCAGCCCAGTGACTTCCACCATGGTGTAGCGGTGCGACCACTGGTTATTGATGGTGACCGACGGCTCGAGCGAGAACGCCCGGATGCGGCCCTTCGGCGCCGCGCGCTTGGCCAGCGTATCGGGTAGCCGCAATTCGCCGCGCAACGCCTTCTCGATTGAATCGGCGATGCGGTTGGCGCGGCGCTGCTCGTCCTCGTCACGATCAAATTCGCGCGACAGCGAAATGGTGTCGAGTGCCAGCCCGTCGGTGGTGGTGTAGATCTGCGCATCGACGATGTTGGCGCCGGCCATGGCGCAGGCGCCGGCGATGATCGATAGCAGCCACGGATGGTCGGGCGCCAGCACGGTCAACTCGGTTACCGCACTGGAGCCGAAGCCGACGGTGGTGGCGAGCGATTTTCCCGCATCTTCGGCAGCGCGCACGAAATGCGCGTGCTCGACCTTGTGCTGGAGATCGACTTTGAGCCAATAGGCCGGATAGAGGCGCGCGACATAAGCGTCGAGCCGGTCGGCCGGCCAGTGCTTAAGCGTCTGGCGGAATTCGGCTTGGGCTGCGGCAACGCGCTGCGCGCGGTTGACCTCGGAGAAGCCGCCGGTCAGCACCGGCTCGGTTTCGTAATACAGTGTGCGCAGCAGTTGCGCCTTCCAGCCGTTCCAGACGCCGGGACCGACCGCGCGGATGTCGGCGGTGGTGAGAATCGTCAACAGCTTCAGCCGTTCGGCCGACTGCACCACGGCTGCGAAATTCTCGATGGTCTTGCGGTCGGACAGATCGCGTGACTGCGCCACGCTCGACATCACCAGATGATTTTCGATCAGCCAGGCGACCGTCTCGGTGTCGGCGGCTGAAAGTCCGAGCCGTGGGCACAGCCGCCGCGCCACGCGCGCACCGGCGATCGAATGATCCTCCAGCCGTCCCTTGGCTATGTCGTGCAGGAACAGTGTGATATAGAGCACGGTACGATTGCCAGGCAGCAGCTTCTGAAACAGTTCGTGCGCCAACGGCGTGTCTTTGTCGGTGCCGCCTTCGATGTCGGCAAGGATGCCGATGCAGCGCAGCAGATGCTCGTCGACGGTATAGTGATGATACATATTGAACTGCATCATCGCGACGATCTTGCCGAAGGCCGGCACGAAGCGGCCGAGCACGCCGGCTTCGTTCATACGCCGTAGTACGGTCTCCGGGTCGTTCTTGGAGACGATGATTTCGCGGAACAACCGGTTGGCTTCCTTGTCGTCGCGCAGTTCGGCGTCGATCAGATGAAGCGAGCGCGTCATCGCGCGCATGGCGTCGGGGTGGAACGCGAGATTGTTCTTCTGCGCCAGATCGAAAATTCGGATCAGATTGAGCGGGTCGCGCTTGAACACGTTGGCTTGCGCCAGCGTGATGCGGTTATTGTCGGCAATGAAATCCTCGGTGCCGGCGATCTTCTTGCGCTTGACCGGCCGCAGCTTGGCCATCATGCGGCTCAATACCGGCACGGTCTTGGCCTGGCTGTCTTCCAGATCGGCGCAGACGATGGCGGTCAGGTCGCCGACATCCTTGGCGATCAGGAAGTAGTGCTTCATGAAGCGTTCGACATCTTGCTGCCCGGGATGTTCGGTGTAGCCGAGCCGCTGCGCGATCTCGCGCTGGATGTCGAAGCCAAGCCGCTCTTCGGCGCGGCCGGTGACAAAGTGCATGTGACAGCGCACCGCCCAGAGGAAATCCTCGCAGCGGCGGAACAACAGGTATTCTTCCTTGTCGAAAACGCCGCGCTTGATCAGCTCATCCGGCTCGCGCACGCGGTAGACGTATTTCGCGATCCAGAACAGCGTGTGTAGATCGCGCAGCCCGCCTTTGCCGTCTTTGACGTTGGGCTCGACCAGATAACGCGATTGCCCTGAGCGTCGGATGCGCTCCTCGCGCTCGGCAAGCTTGGCGGCAACGAATTGCGACGCGGTGGTGCGTACCACGTTGTTGTCGAAGCGCGTCACCAGTTCATCGAACAGCTTGCGGTCGCCCAGCAGAAAGCGTGCTTCGAGAATGGCGGTGCGGATCGTCATGTCCGCCTTGGCCTGACGGATGCATTCGTCGACCGAGCGCGTGGCGTGGCCGACTTTCAGCCCGGTGTCCCACAAGCAATAGAGAACCGCTTCGGCGACCGACTCACCCCAGGCGGTCTGCTTGTAAGGCAGCAGGAACAAGAGATCGATGTCGGAGCCGGGCGCCTGCAAGCCGCGGCCATAGCCGCCGGTGGCGATCACCGCCATGCGCTCGGACTCGGATGGATTCTGCGACGGATAAATATGCTTCTTCACGAACTCGTAGAGGATGCGGATGACTTCATCTTCCATCCGGCACAGCCGCTCGGCGCAGCGGCGGCCCTGGCGGTCCTTAAGCAGCAGTTGTTCGGCCTTGGTGCGGCCTTCGGCCAGCGCGGCTTTCAGCCGCTTGGCCAGTTCGGCACGCAGTTCGCGTTCGTTGCCGGCATGTTTATTGGCGAGTTCTTCCAGGTCGGCGGCGATGGCCTTGCTGTCTATCAACTCGACCGGCGGCCGCGAAGTTTCGGTGCGCGTGCGTTGGGGGGGATCGAGGGCGAGGGAGGCCATGACGGGATTCGGAATAGCGGAGCAAGGGGGCTATGTCACCGCCAGCCGGTGAACAAAATCACTGCGGTGTGCCTAGGGCCTGTTTGAGAATAATACTACTGATTATAGCGCAATTTAACTAGTATTATGCTTTTGACGGTCGGATATGCGGCCTTTATAGAATGAAATTAGCGCCAATCTGTTTTGGCCCGCGTCACGGCGCGTAATGGGGAGATTTTTATGATGCTGTTCTCACGCCGGTCGCTGTTTGCGTCCGCCCTCGCGGTTGGCTTGCTGCCGACTTCGACGCTGCTGGCGGCCGACAAGCCGGCCACGATCAATATCGACTGGGCGACCTATAATCCGGTTTCGATGGTGCTCAAGGACAAGGGCCTGCTCGAGAAGGAGTTTGCCAAGGACAACATCAAGATTCGCTGGGTACAGGCGCTCGGCTCCAACAAGGCGCTGGAATTCCTCAACGCCGGCTCGATCGATTTCGGTTCGACGGCGGGCTCGGCCGCGCTGGTTGCCAAGATCAACGGCAATCCGATCAAGTCGATCTACGTTTACTCGCAGCCGGAATGGACCGCGCTGGTCACGACCAAAGACAGCAAGATCAGCAAGATCGAGGATCTCAAGGGCAAGCGCGTCGCGGTGACGCGCGGTACCGATCCGCACATCTTCCTGGTCCGCGCGCTGCAAAGCGTCGGCCTGACCGAGAAGGACATCACGCCGGTGCTTCTGCAGCATGCCGACGGCAAGACCGCGCTGATCCGCGGTGACGTCGACGCCTGGGCAGGTCTCGACCCGATGATGGCGCAGGCCGAGATCGACGACGGCGCGCGGCTGTTCTACCGCAACAAGGCCGCCAACACCTGGGGCATCCTCAATGTCCGCGAGGAATTCCTCAAGGATCATCCGGATCTCGTGAAGCGCGTGATCGCGGTCTATGAGGAGGCGCGCAAATACTCGCTCGCCAACTATGCCGAGGAAAAGAAAGCGTTCCAGGCGGCGACCAAGCTGTCCGACGCGATCGCCGACCGGCAGCTCAAGGAGCGCACCACCATCACCTTCAACAAGATCGGGCCGGAGCAGCGCGACTCGATCCTGCAAGCCGGTATCGCCTTGCAGAAGGCTGGTGTGCTCAAGCCCGACGTGGACGTGAAGAAGGTGGTCGACGACCTGATCGCCGACCAATACGTCGTGACGAACTAACCGAATGAGGTTGGCCCCCGGGCTGCGCTTTGTCGCGCAGTCCGGGGTTGCCTTTCGCGGGCCGCTTATGTCTCTTGTGCAAATGACCGCGACCGCCGGGCCGGCAACGGCTGAGCCAAAACAGCGAAAATCGGGGCTTGTCCGTTTTATCCGGTCAATGCTCGGGCTGCTGTTGCCGGTCGTGCTCGCGGCCGGCTGGGAATTGGCGGTGCGCGCGGGCCTGTCCAACGGCCGCCTAATGCCGCCGCCGTCGGTGATCTACGCGACTTTCGCCGAACTTGCCGCCGCCGGCGAATTGCAGCGCCATGCGCTGGCGACGCTGGCCCGCGTCGCCGCCGGCTTTGGCCTTGGCGTCGTGTACGGCACCATCCTCGGCGCGCTGACCGGCTACTCGGCCTTCATGTTCCGGCTTCTTGATCCAACGCTGCAAGCTTTGCGCGCCATTCCGTCGATTGCCTGGATTCCATTGTTCATTCTCTGGCTCGGCATTTTCGAGACGTCGAAGGTGGTTCTCATTGCCGTTGGTGTTTTCTTCCCGGTCTATCTCGGCGTGGTAAGCGGCGTGCAATCGGTCGACCGCAAGATCGTCGAAGTCGGCCGCCTGTTTCGTCTGTCGGGCCTGACGATGGTTCGCCGCATTCTGTTGCCGGCGGTGCTGCCGTCTTATGTGATCGCGTTGCGCTCAGGGCTTGGGCTCGGCTGGATGTTCGTGGTCGCGGCGGAATTTATGGGCGCCTCCGAAGGACTTGGATTTCTGCTGGTCGACGGCCAGCAACTCGGCAAGCCGGCGCAGATCGTTGCCGCCATCGTCGCCTTCGCGGTGATCGGCAAGCTGACCGACTGGTTGATCGTCGGCATCACTACGCCGTTCCTGCGCTGGGAAGACCGCGTGCGAACCGAAACGGTGCAGGACTGACATGCTCACCCTCGACCGCGTCAGCAAAACTTATCCGAACGGCGTGCGTGCGCTCGATGGCATTACGCTCGATGTCGGCCCGGGCGAGATCGTCGCTATTGTCGGCGGCTCCGGCTGCGGCAAGTCTACTTTGTTGCGCGCCATCAGCGGCCTCGACACGCCGAGCCAGGGTCGCGTGCTGCTCGATGGCGAGCCGATCACGCAGCCGCATGAAAAGATAGGCATGATCTTCCAGGAGCCGCGGCTGCTGCCGTGGCTCACCGTTGCCGACAATGTCGGCTTCGGGATCGAGCATCGGCCGAGGCGCGAGCGCAACGGGCTGACCGCTGCAGCGCTGGTGCGCGTGGGCTTATCCGACAAAGCCAAGATGTGGCCGCGCGAATTGTCGGGCGGGCAGGCGCAACGCGTCGCCATCGCGCGCGCGCTGGTGCCGCAGCCCGAAGTGCTATTGCTCGACGAGCCGTTCTCGGCGCTGGATGCTTTCACCCGCGTCGATCTGCAAGACCATCTGCTCGATCTGTGGGCCGATCTGCGGCCGACATTGATTATGGTCACGCATGACGTCGATGAAGCCGTCGTGCTGGCCGACCGTATTATGGTGATGCGGCCGCAGCCAGGCCGCATCTACGAGGAGATCGTGTCCGAGCTGTCACGTCCGCGCGACCGGCAGTCGGCGGCGTATGATTTCGTCAAGCGGCGGGTGCTGGCGGCGCTCGACCGCTCGCTGGCCAAGCCCGCGACGGTGGACGACACCCAGACTAAGACCAGTGAAGGCGCAGCGCTCTGGTGGTGACCTTTATTCTTTCGACCTGCTATGCTCCCGGCCGCTGAATAAAAACAATGTCCCGGGGAGAGTGTCATGCGTAGTTTCCAGGTCTGCCGTTGCGGCGAGCCGTTGCAGATGGTCGAAGGTCCGACGCCGACTCCTACTGGCACGCAGGTGCTGCTCAAGGTCATCGCCGCCGGCGTCTGCCACAGCGACATCCATATCTGGGACGGTTTCTACGAACTCGGGCAGGGCAAGAAGCTCGATCTCCTGCAGCGCGGCATTAAGCTGCCGCTGACCATGGGCCACGAGAACGTCGGCGAAGTGGTCGCCGTTGGTCCTGATGCTAAAGGCGTGAAAATC
>JANMSH010000345.1:0-30795 GCA_031389105.1 Hyphomicrobiales bacterium | reverse complement strand
AAGGCGCAGCGCACCATGCGCGAGCGCGATGCGTTGGACGATCAGCTCAACGCCATCGGCCGCATCGAGCGCGACCTCGACGATCAGTTGATGCTGATCGAACTGGGCGAGTCCGAAGAAGACGAGAAGACCATCACCGATGCCGAAACCGCGCTCAAGCAATTGAGGGCGGAAGTAGCACGGCGCGAGCTCGAAGCGCTGCTGTCGGGCGAAGCGGACGCCAATGACTGTTATCTTGAAGTTCACGCCGGCGCCGGCGGCACCGAGAGCCAGGATTGGGCGGGCATGCTGGCGCGCATGTATGTGCGCTGGGCCGAGCAGCACGGCTACAAGGTCGATTGGATCGAGGAAAGCGAAGGCGAGGGCGCCGGCATCAAGTCGGCGACCGTGCAGATCAAAGGCCATAACGCCTATGGCTGGCTGAAGAACGAGAACGGCGTGCACCGGCTGGTGCGTATCTCGCCATTCGATTCCAATGCGCGGCGGCATACGTCGTTCGCCAGCGTCGTGGTATTTCCGGTGGTCGACGACCGCATCAAGATCGACATCAATGAAAACGACGTGCGTACCGACGTGATGCGCTCAGGCGGCGCCGGCGGCCAGCACGTCAACAAGACCGAGTCGGCGGTGCGGCTCACGCATATTCCGACCAATACCGTCGTGAAGTGCCAGCAAGACCGCTCGCAGCATCGCAATCGCGCCATGGCGTGGGACATGCTGCGCGCCAAATTATTCGAAGCCGAGATGAAGAAGCGCGAAGACAAGGCGGTTCTCGATCAGGCCGCCAAAACCGACATCGGCTGGGGCCACCAGATCCGCTCTTACGTGTTGCAGCCGTATCAGATGGTGAAGGATCTGCGCACTGGGCTGTCGACCTCCGACACCGGCGGCGTGCTCGACGGCGATCTCGACCCGTTCATGCAGGCCGCGTTGGCGCAGAAGGCGTTCGGCGGCGGGCCGGAGAGCGTCGAGGACGTGGAGTAATCCTAAATATTATTCCCCAGCACGCCGCTGCCTAATCGCAATCCCGCGCGCAGGAATTTCTGCGGGTCGACCGCGTCGCCATCGATGCGCGTTTCGTAATGCAGATGCGGGCCGGTCGAGCGGCCGGTCGAGCCGATCTCGCCTATAGTCTGGCCGATACGCACATGCTGCCCCACTTTGACGTCGATCTTGGACAGATGCCCGTAACGCGTCGAAATTCCGTTGCCGTGGTCGACTTCGATCATGTTGCCGTAGCCGCCGTTCCAGCCGGCGGTGACGACCGTGCCGTTGGCGGTGACGCGCACCGGATCGCCTTTGTCGCCGCGCAGATCGATGCCGGAGTGGATCGCCGGGCCGCGCATGAACGGGTCCATGCGCATGCCGAACGGCGAGCTCATGTCGACGTCGCCGAGGATCGGCTTGCGCACCGGTACGGTGATCAACGTGTGGGAAAACTGGCTGACCTGCGCCCGGCCGACATTGATGCGATAGAGCTGGCGCTCGAAGGCGCTGGCGCCTGAACTCGGCGCCTTGACCGGCACGAAAGGGCCGCCCACGCCGGGCGCGCCCTTGCCGACCTCGACGCCGAGATCGGCGAGCACGCTGCGCATGCGCCGCGCTTTGGTGTCGATCTGCTCTTCCATGTCGGTGAGCGTCGCGGTCTGCCGGCGTTCGACCTTGTCGAGCGCAAACGATACCCGCGCCAGAATGCCGTCGAGCCCGCCGCTGTTGCTGGCGCCGGCAAAGCGCGTGGCCGTGCTGGGCATTTCGCGCGATTGCAGCCGCGCTTCGCGATCGGGCGGCGCGACGAAGATCACGGTATCGCTGATCGGACGGACTTTGACCGGTTTGGGCGGCGCTTCGGCCGGCGGCGCCAGGCGCACGGGCTTGATCGAGCCGGTCGCCATCGGGTCGGCCGAAAGCGCCGAGGTGCGCTGCTCCAGCGTCGCCTGGCGCTGCATCAGGCCCGAAAGCTTCTGCTCGAACTGTTCCTGGTCGAGCAGCTGCCGGCTGGTGATACGGTCGACCTGCGATCGCAGTTCGGCGATGCGGTCCTCATAGGCGAATTGCAGTTCGGCCTGGCGGCCGATCAGGCGAGTCAGCACGTCGTTGCTAAAGGCGAAATAGCTGCCGGTGGCAATCGACCACACGCCCATCACGACCAATGTGCCGACCACGATCCAGAACGCGACCGGCCCGATGCGGACCTGGCGTCCGCCGTGAACCAGCGTGTAGTCGCTGCCGCGAGATCGATGCAGGTGCTGCGATACGGTGGCTGCCGACTGGGCGCGGGCAGGGGTGGCCCGGCCGCCATACTCGTAGTGGGAATGAGCCGTATGCGACATAAACGCTCCGCGCCAGTTCGGTCGCGGGCGCGAGCGGCCTTGGACCAGCGCGCCGATATCAAACGCATATGGTTAAAAAACCCGTAATTCGCCGCCGGCGAGCGTATAATTCCGCTGTAAAAGCATGGGATTACAGGGCTTGGACGGCTTCGAGCACCTGTTCGACATGGCCCGGTACGCGCACCTTCGGCCAGATGCGGAGGATACGGCCGTCAGGCCCGATCAGAAAGGTTTTGCGGATGACGCCAACGAATTTGAGGCCATACATCGATTTCTCGCCCCAAGCGCCATAGGCTTGCAGCATCTCCTTCGACTCGTCAGAGCCGAGCGCGATCGTCAACTTGTGCTTGGCCTTGAACTTGTCCTGCTTGGCAACTGCATCGGCCGAGACGCCCAGTATGTCGGTACCGGCCTTGGCGAAGGCGGCGCGGTGCTTGGAGAAGGCGATGGATTCTTTGGTGCAGCCCGGCGTGTCGGCCTTGGGATAGAAATAGAGGACCAGGTTGCGATTTTTAAAATCTTTGAGGGACACACTCGTCCCGCCATCGCGGTCCAGGGTGAATGCCGGAGCCTTGTCGCCCTCTGCCAATTCTCGGAGCAATTCGCGGGCCATATGCCTTCCTTTCGTCGTTTTCGAACGGTCAATGTCGGCAATGCCATTTGCGTCGGATGGGCGCAACGGGTTCCGTAGCGATGCGCCAAATGCAAATGCGCCGCATGGGGGCGAGGGGTCGCTTCCGTGCATGATGGCCGCAAGTCGGGCGCAAGTTCACGCGTAGCCAAAATATCGGGGCGGGACGCTTAAAGGCATGATTCCAGCGGTATGACGGGCAAGCACCACAGCCATAAAGCCAAGCCAGCGCATGCCGCAGGTCACGCGCGGCATGGCGCCGGCCGCAAGCGCTGGAGCGCCGCGCGCCGCGGCACAGTGCGGTTTCTTGGTCATCGTTATGTGCGGCGCACGTTCTGGACCACGACGGCCGGCATCGCGCTGGCGACCGTCGCGTTTCTCAGCCTGTGGTGGCGCCTGTCCAACGGCCCGATCGACCTGGAGGTGGCGACACCCTGGTTGAAGGCGGCGATCGCGGAAAACTTCAGCGACAAGCACACCGTCGAGGTCGACGGTACGCAGATCGAGCGCGACGACAAAGGCCGCACGTCGCTGCGCCTGCGCGACATCGTGGTGCGCGATGCCGACGGCAGTGTGGTCGCAAGCGCGCCCAAGGCGGAAGTCGGAATTTCCGGCATGAGCCTGTTCAGCGGCCAAGTGCGCGCGCAGAGTCTCAATTTGGTCGGCGCGCAAATGGCGGTACGCATCGAAACCGACGGCCGTGTAACGGTGTTCGCGGGCGCCGACAATCGCCCGATCGCGACGGCATCGCCGACGTTGAACCCGGCGCGTCCGCCGCAGCCGGTCGATGCCGCAGCGCCCCAGCCCACCTTGCGTTCCGAACTCGAAGACATGGCAGGCCTGATGGCGTGGATCCAAGGCTCCGGCGTCACCGGATTCGATGGCCATGAACTGCGTGAACTCGGCCTCAAGAACGGCAACCTGGCCGTCGACGACCGGCGCAACGGCAAGCGGTGGACGTTCGACCAGATAAACGCCAGCCTGACGCGGCCGGCGCAAGGCGGCGTGATCTTCCGGGTTGAATCCGACAATCCCGCGCGGCCCTGGGTGCTCACCGCGGCAATGCGGCCGCTATCCGACGGCATACGCGCGATCGGCATCGAAGCCCGCAACCTCGCGGCCAGCGATATTCTGCTGGCGCTGCGGCTTCACGAGACCGCCAACATCGATGCCGATCTGCCACTGTCGGCCAGCATCCGCGCCGACATACTGCCCGACGGCACGCCGCACGTGGTGCAGGGCCAGTTGGTTGTCCAGTCCGGCACCATCGTCGACCGCGACGAACCGGATGTTCGCTTCGCCATCGACCACGCCGATTTCCGGTTCAACTGGGATGCGGGGCGGCGCAGTCTGATCGTTCCGTTCCAGATTAAATCGGGCGGCAATCAATTCACCATGCGCGCGACGGTCGAACCGCCCGGCGAGCAGGGCGGCGGCTGGCTGCTCAACGTCATGCGCGGCGATGAGGTGATCGACCCGGTCATTCTCGGCGCCGCCAATTCGTCCGATGATGGCGGCATCGCGCTCAACCGCATGGCGGTGCGTGCGCGCATCGATCTTGTGCGCAAGCGCCTCGTTCTCGAGCAAGGCGACTTCAGCCGCATCGATACGCGGCCGTCGCACAATGTCGGCGTCGCGGTCACCGGCAGCCTGGATTATTCCGGCACCGCACCGCATCTGGCGTTCGGCGTTGCCGGCACGCGCATGCCGATGGCGGTGATGAAGCGGCTGTGGCCGGCATTCATCGCCGCCGACGTGCGGTCATGGGTCGAAGATCACATCAACGGCGGCATCGTCGAGCGTGTGGTGGCGGCCGGCAATGCGCCGTTGCCGAACTTCAAGAACGGCGGCCCGCCGACGCCGGAAGATGGGATGTCGATCAACATCGAGACCACCGGCACGACAGTTCGCCCGATCGATAATCTGCCCGCGATCCGCGACGCCGATCTCACGGTACGTATTACCGGCCGCAGCGCCACCATCAATCTTGGCCGAGGCACCATCGAAGTCGCGCCTGGGCGCAAGCTCAATGTCGCTAATGGCGTCTTTTCGGTGCCCGACACCCATCCCAACCCTGCGCCAACGCGCGCCAGTTTCCGCATCGACGGCACCATGCCCGCCGTCGCCGCGCTGCTCTCCAGCGACGCCTTGCGCAAGGACGTCGGCATCACGATCGATCCGGCGTCGAGCCGCGGCACGATCGCGGCGCAGGTCACCGTCAACGTGGCATTGCAAAAAGTCATGCCGAAGAACGCTGCGACTTACGCCATCACCGCCGATCTGACGAATTTCGCGGTCGACAAGATGCTGCTCGGCCAGAAGGTCGAAGCGGCGGCGCTACGCGTGACGGCATCGACCGACGGCTATCAGATCAAAGGCGACGTCAAGATCAACGGCACGCCCGCCAATATCGATTTGCGCAAGCAGAAGGGCGACGTCGACGCCGAATTGCGGATGCAGGCGACCATCGACGAGGCGGCACGCCGCAGGCTCGGCATGGATCTCGGCAGCGCGGTGAGCGGGTCTATCCCGGTTAAGGTGACCGGTCGTGTCGGCGATAATACTCCGGACGAGCGGTTGAGCGTGGAGGCTGATCTCACGCCCGTGAAGATCGAAAATCTGCTGCCGGGCTGGGTAAAGCCTGCCGGTAAGCCGGCACGCGCGACCTATACGCTGACCAAGACTGCCAAATCTGTGCGGCTCGACGATCTGAGCATCGAAGGCTCCGGCATCGGCGTGAAGGGCTCGGTCGAAATCGACAACAATAGCGAACTGATCTCGGCAAATTTTCCGGTGTTCGGTCTGTCCGATGGCGACAGGGTCACGCTCAAGGCCGACCGCGGCGACAACAACGTGTTGCGCGTGACGATGCGCGGCGACGTCTATGACGGACGCCTTTTCGTGAAAACCGCGTTGGCGGGTGCCGCGGACAAGACAAAGCAGAAGCAGACC
This sequence comes from Hyphomicrobiales bacterium, assembly GCA_031389105.1. Taxonomy (GTDB): domain Bacteria; phylum Pseudomonadota; class Alphaproteobacteria; order Rhizobiales; family Xanthobacteraceae; genus Pseudolabrys. The sequence goes on along the minus strand of JANMSH010000345.1, from coordinate 24,882 downwards.
GACCTCGATCTCGACATCAAGATCGGCACGGTGGCCGGCCACCACGGCGAAACGCTGCGCGGCCTCGACCTGCGGCTGGGACGCCGCGGTGGCCGCATCCGGTCATTTGCCTTCAACGCCAAGATCGGACGCGATACGCCGCTCATGGGCGATCTGCGGCTGCGCGCGCGCGATAACCACCAGGTGATCTATTTCGAGACTGACGACGCCGGATCTCTGTTCCGGTTTACCGATACGTATCCGCGCATGTTCGGCGGCCAGATGTGGGTGGCGATGGATCCGCCGAGCCAGGATGATGCGCCGCAGATCGGCCATCTCTTTATTCGTAGTTTTTCCGTGCGCGGCGAACCGGCGCTCGAGCGTGTGGTATCGGGCGCGCCCGGCGTCGCCAAAGGCGGCGTGGAATTTTCAGAAACGCGCGCCGACTTCACGCGCTTTCCCGGCCGCATGGCGATCCGCGATGGCGTCGTGCGCGGCCCGGTGGTCGGCGCCACCATCGAAGGGCAGATCGATTACCTGCGCGACGAAGTCCATTTGCGCGGCACCTTTGTGCCGTTCTACGGACTTAACAACATGTTCGGGCAGATCCCGATCGTCGGGCTTTTCCTCGGGGGCGGCAGCAATGAAGGGCTGCTCGGCATTACGTTCGAGGCGACCGGGCCGCCGAGCGCGCCACGCATCTCGATCAATCCAGTGTCTGCCATCGCGCCCGGCCTGCTGCGCAAGTTCATTCCGTCGCCCGGAACGTTCGATCGCAACTTTATTCCGCCGACGCGGTGACTCTGCTCATCCCTCCCTGCGGGGGAGGGATAAAGAAAATCACACCGCCTTCAACAACACGTGCTTCTTCTTACCGAGCGAGAGCTTGATGACGCCATCGGCCGTGAGATCCTTCGCCGTCAGCATCATCTTCTCGTCTACGACTGTGGCGTCATTGACCTTGAGGCCGCCGGCCTTGACCTGACGCCGCGCGTCGCCGTTCGAACTCACCAGCCCGGTTTTCTCCGCAAAGGCCGTGAGTACGCCAATGCCTTTGTCGAGATCGGTGCGCGCGATTTCCACGGTCGGCAGCGAACCGGCGAACGAACCTTCCTCGAACGTCTTGCGCGACGTATCGCCAGCCTGATCAGCGGCGGCGCGGCCATGCACCAAAGCGGTCGCTTCGGTCGCCAGCACTTTCTTGGCTTCGTTGATGTCTTGGCCTTGCAGCGTGGCGAGCTTTGTAATCTCGTCGAGCGGCAAAATCGTGAACAGCTTGAGGAAGCGCACGACGTCGCCATCCTCGGTGTTGCGCCAGTATTGCCAGTAGTCGTAGGGGCTCAGTAGATTGGCGTCGAGCCAGATGGCACCTGCGGCGGTTTTGCCCATCTTGGCGCCCGATGAGGTGGTGATAAGCGGCGCGGTCAGCGCAAACAGTTGCGCGTTCGCCATGCGGCGGCCGAGGTCGATACCGTTAATGATGTTGCCCCATTGATCGGAGCCGCCCATCTGCAACGAGCAACCATAGCGCTTGTGCAGCTCGACGAAGTCGTAGGCCTGCAGCACCATGTAATTGAATTCGAGGAACGACAGTTCCTGCTGGCGGTCGAGCCGCATCTTCACCGAGTCGAACGACAGCATGCGGTTGACGGAGAAATGCTTGCCGACGTCGCGCAGGAAATCGATGTAGTTGAGCGTGTTCAGCCAGTCGGCATTGTTCGCCATCACGGCATTGCCGCCGGCACCTTCGAATTTCAAGAATTTCGAAAAGATCGCGCGGATGCCGGTGAGGTTCTGCTCGATCATCTCGTCGGTGAGGATGCGCCGGCTCTCGTCTTTGCCGGACGGATCGCCGACCCGCGTGGTGCCGCCACCCATCAGCGCGATCGGCCGGTGCCCGGTCTGCTGAAGCCAATAGAGCATCATGATCGGCAGCAGCGAGCCGACATGCAACGAGGCCGCGGTGCAGTCGAAGCCGATATAGGCGGTGAGCGTGCCGTCCTTGGCGCGGGCGTCCAGGACATCGGGTTCCGACACCTGGTGGATAAAGCCGCGCTCGGCAAGAATCTTAAGGAAGTCGGATTTATAGGCGCTCATGGCGTGGGCTCAGGATTAGTCTCTTGCCGCAGTCCGGTCGCGGGTGGTGTAACAGGTCCGGCGTAAAGGAAAAGGGGTCGGGGTTGGGCGTTATTCGGGCCATCGGGTTGATGAGCGGGACGTCGCTCGACGGCGTTGACGTGGCGCTGATCGAGACCGACGGCGAGCGCATCGCGGGCCTCGGGCCGACCGGCTACCGGGCTTATTCGGACGACGAACGGGCGCTGCTGCGCGCGGCTCTGGAAGAGGGCGTCCGATTGAAGGATCGCTGGTCGCGGCCGGGCGTGCTGGTCGAGGCCGACGATTTCGTCACCCGTGTCCACGCCGAGGCCGTCGAGGAATTTCTGACCGCCGAGCACATCGACAAAGCGGTGGTGTCGATTGTCGGTTTTCACGGCCAGACCGTGCTGCACCGGCCGGCTGCGCGGCTGACCGTGCAGATAGGCGACGGCGTAAAGCTGGCGAAGCGTCTCGGCATGGCCGTGGCCTATGATTTCCGCGCCGCCGACGTCGCCGCCGGCGGGCAGGGCGCGCCGCTGGTCCCGATCTTCCATCAGGCGCTGGCGCGCGATCTCTCGCACCCGCATCCCATTGCGGTGTTGAATGTCGGCGGCGTCGCCAACGTCACCTTCGTCAATGGCGGCGATCCGGTCGCCTGCGATACCGGCCCGGGCAACGCGCTGATCGACGATTTCATGCGGGCGCGAACCGGCAGTCCGCTCGACCGCGATGGCGATCAGGCCTCGCGCGGCAAGGCTGACGAGAAATTCGTCGAGAATGTGCTGGCGCATGCCTTCTTCGGTCTGCCGTGCCCGAAGTCGCTCGACCGCAATGCTTTTGCGTTTGCCAATATCGGCCTGCCGGATTTCACCGTCGAAAACGGCGCGGCGACGTTGTCGGCGCTGACCGCTGCCTCGGTTGCGCAAATTGTCAGGCATTTGCCGTCGCCGCCGAAGGCCTGGATCGTCGCCGGCGGCGGCGCGCGCAATCCGACATTGATGCGGATGTTGGCGGAACGGCTAATGCCGGCAACGGTCGAAACCGCCGATGCGGTCGGCTGGTCGTCGCAATCAATCGAAGCGCAGGCTTTCGCTTACTTAGCGGTGCGCACGCTCAATGGCTTGCCGATCACGTTTCCCCAGACCACCGGCGTAGCGCAGCCGATGGTGGGTGGCGTGGTGGCGCGGCCTTAAGCTAAGCCGCCGGCTTGCGTTCGGTCTTGAGCCGCTTGTCGAGATAGCCGGCGATCGACGTGAGCAGCGTGTCTACTTTACCATCGAAGAAGTGGTTGGCGCCGGGCACAACCTTCTGCTCGATCACGATGCCCTTCTGCGTCTTGAGCTTTTCCACCAGCGTGTTGACGTCTTTCGCTGGCACGACCGCATCCTTGTCGCCGTGAATGATCAGGCCGGAGGACGGGCAGGGCGCCAGGAACGAGAAGTCGTAGAGGTTGGCGGGCGGGCAGATCGAGATGAAGCCTTCGATTTCGGGACGGCGCATCAGCAATTGCATGCCGATCCAGGCGCCGAACGAGAAGCCGGCGATCCAGCAGCTTTTGGCTTCGGGATTGATGGTCTGCGCCCAGTCGAGTGCGGCTGCTGCGTCCGACAATTCGCCGGTGCCGTGGTCGAAAGAACCCTGGCTGCGGCCAACGCCACGGAAGTTGAAGCGCAGCGCCGAGAAGCCGCGGTGCACGAAGGCGTAGTACATCTGATAAATGATCGGGTGGTTCATCGTGCCGCCGAATTGCGGATGCGGATGCAGGATGATCGCGATCGGCGCGTTCTTCTGCCGCGCGGGGTGATAGCGGCCCTCGATGCGTCCGGCGGGACCCGTGAAAATGACTTCAGGCATGCTCTTAACCTCGACCCGGTCGTTACGCCCTAGCCGCGCGCAATAATCGCGGCGGCGGGCTGTGTTCGGCGCCCGGCGGATGTGACGCCAAGGCACTAGTTTAGAATTATTCTAATAATAGGAATTCCGCTGTTCACCGCCGCAACAAGAGCTATAAGTTGCCCATTGATTGGCAAGCGAATGCGGGTTTCTAACACGACCCCCAGGGCGAAAAGCAAGCTTTTTGGTCATATGGGCGGGCTGATGGTACTCCGATACGGACGAATTTGATGGTTCCTAGGGCTTATTTCGACTGGAATGCGACCGCTCCGCTTCGGGAAGAGGCGCGCGATGCCATGGTGGCGGCGCTGGGCCTGACCGGCAATGCCTCTTCGGTCCATGGCGAGGGCCGCGCCGCCCGCCGCCTGGTCGAGCACGCTCGCGCCCAAGTCGCAGCTTTGGTTGATGCGGAGGCCAAGAACGTCACCTTTACCTCCGGCGCGACCGAAGCCAACATGCTGGCCCTGACGCCAGCGCTGGAAATCGGCGGCCGCAAGGAGCACCGTGATCGGCTGTACGTGTCGGCGATCGAGCACCCGTCGGTGCGTAGTGGCGGCCGTTTCCCGACCGACGCCGTCGAGGAATTGCCTGTCACCGGCGACGGTATTGTCGATCTGGCCGTGCTGGCCGTGCGCCTCGCGAAGGCCGAACGCCCGCTGGTGTCGGTCATGCTCGCGAACAACGAGAACGGGATCATCCAGCCGATCGCGGAGATTGCCGCTGTCGTCCATGCGGCGAACGGAATTCTTCATGTTGACGCCGTGCAGGGCGCAGGGCGCATCGATTGCCAAATGGCAGCGCTGGGCGCGGACATGCTCAGCATCTCGGCGCATAAGCTCGGCGGGCCGCAGGGCGTCGGCGCGCTGATCCGCCAAAGTACCGTATTTGCCGACATCCATATTGCCGAACCGCTGATCCGCGGCGGCGGGCAGGAGCGCTCGTTGCGTGGCGGCACCGAAAACGTCGCCGGGATTGCCGGATTTGGCGCGGCCTGTGCCGCTGCGGGCGGCGCAAGGCAGGCGGAAGCTGTACGCATGGCTTCGCTGCGCGACAGGCTCGAAGCCGGCATCAAGGCGGCAACGCCTGAAGCGGTGATTTTCGGCCAAAATGCTGCGCGGCTACCCAATACTACGCTGGTTGCGATTCCTGGCATCAAGGCCGAGACAGCCATAATCGCGTTTGATCTCAACGGCGTAGCACTGTCGTCCGGTTCAGCCTGTTCGTCCGGCCGGGTGCAGGCTTCGCATGTGCTGGCGGCGATGGGCGTGGACGCCGATCTCACCCGCGGCGCGCTGCGCATCAGCCTCGGCTGGAGCACCACGCAAGCCGACATCGAACTGCTGCTAAATGCTTGGAATACCGTGATTTCGTCACTACTTAAGAGCCATGCCAATGCCGCCTGAACGCATGATCCCGAAAAGTGGGTATCGGTTTTCGGATAAGATCATGCGCAAACAAGCAGCAGCTAAAAGGAATGATCGCAACGCGATAAGCGAACCGACCATAACCGACTAATCCAACCCGCGGTCCTTGAAACCGCACGGAGGGAAGAATGCCGGCCGTCCAAGAGACCGTAGAACAGGTCCGCCGAATTGACGTTGACCAATACAAATACGGGTTCGTCACCGATATCGAATCCGAGAAGGCCCCGATCGGGCTTTCCGAAGACACCGTTCGCTACATCTCGGCCAAGAAGAACGAGCCGGCGTGGATGCTTGAGTGGCGTCTGGAAGCCTTTCGCCGCTGGCTGACCATGCGCGAGCCGACCTGGGCGCGCGTCGACTATCCCAAGATCGATTACCAGAACGCCTATTATTATTCGGCGCCGAAGAAGAACGTGCTGGCTTCGCTCGACGAAGTCGATCCGCAAATTCTGGAAACCTACAAGAAGCTCGGCATTCCGCTGCGTGAGCAGGAGATGCTGGCCGGTGTCGTGCGTCCGGAAGGCGAGCGCCGCGTCGCGGTCGACGCCGTGTTCGACAGCGTGTCGGTTGCCACCACCTTTAAGGAAGAGCTCAAGCGCGCCGGCGTGATCTTCATGCCGATGTCGGAAGCAATCCAGGAACATCCCGATCTGGTGAAGAAGTATCTCGGCTCCGTGGTGCCGGTCACCGATAACTTCTTTGCGACGTTGAACTCAGCCGTGTTCTCCGATGGTTCGTTCGTCTACATTCCACCGGGCGTGCGTTGCCCAATGGAATTGTCGACCTACTTCCGCATCAACGAGGCCAACACCGGCCAGTTCGAGCGCACGCTGATCATCGCCGACAAAGGCTCTTACGTCAGCTATCTCGAAGGCTGCACCGCGCCGATGCGCGACGAGAACCAGTTGCACGCCGCCGTGGTCGAACTGGTCACGCATGACGACGCCGAGATCAAGTACTCGACGGTGCAGAACTGGTATCCGGGCGACGCCGACGGCAAAGGCGGCATCTTCAACTTCGTCACCAAGCGTGGCGATTGCCGCGGCAAGAACTCGAAAATCTCCTGGACCCAGGTCGAAACCGGTTCGGCCATCACCTGGAAATATCCGAGCTGCATCCTGCGCGGCGATGGTTCGCGCGGCGAATTCTATTCGATCGCGATTTCGAACGGCCGCCAGCAGGTCGACAGCGGCACCAAGATGATTCATCTGGGCAAGAACACCACCAGCCGCATCATCTCCAAGGGCATCTCGGCGGGGAAGTCGAACAACACCTATCGCGGGCTGGTCACGGCGCATCGCAAGGCGACCAACGCGCGCAACTTCACCAACTGCGACAGTCTGCTGATCGGTAATCAGTGCGGCGCGCATACCGTGCCGTATATCGAGGCGAAGAATTCCTCCGCCGTGTTCGAGCACGAGGCGTCGACCTCGAAAATCTCCGAGGACATGCTGTTTTATTGCCGCCAGCGCGGCATGTCGGCGGAAGAAGCTACCGCGCTCGTGGTCAACGGCTTCGTCAAGGACGTGCTGCAGCAGTTGCCGATGGAATTCGCGGTCGAGGCGCAAAAACTCATTTCAATTTCGCTTGAAGGAAGTGTGGGCTAACTCAAATGGCGTTGCTTGAAGTCAAAAATCTGCATGTCGAGGTCGAGGATAAGAAAATCCTCAACGGCCTGACGTTGACGGTCGAGAAGGGCCAGGTCGCGGCCATCATGGGGCCGAACGGCTCCGGCAAGTCGACCCTCGCTTATGTGTTGGCCGGCAAGGACAACTACCACGTCACCGAGGGCGAGATTCTGCTCAACGGAGAAAGTATTCTCGATATGCCGCCGGATGTGCGCGCCGCCAAAGGCGTGTTCCTGGCGTTCCAGTATCCGGTCGAAGTGCCGGGCGTCGCCACCATGACGTTCCTGCGCACCGCGCTCAACGCGCAGCGCAAGACGCGCGGCGAGCCGGAATTTTCCACGCCCGATTTCATCAAGCTGGTGCGCGAAACCTCAGCGAACCTCGGCGTCAGCCAGGAAATGCTGCGTCGCGCGGTCAATGTCGGTTTTTCCGGCGGCGAGAAGAAGCGCAACGAGATTCTGCAAATGGCGATCCTGCAGCCGCTTCTTGCGGTGCTCGACGAGACCGACTCCGGCCTCGACATCGATGCGCTCAAAACCGTGGCCGAAGGCGTCAACCGGCTGCGCTCGCCCGATCGCTCGATGATCGTCATCACGCACTATCAGCGCCTGCTGGAATTCATCGTGCCAGATGTGGTGCACGTGCTGGCCAAGGGCCGGGTGGTCAAGACCGGCGGCAAGGAGCTCGCGCTTGAGCTCGAAGCCAAAGGCTATGCGCAATTTGCCGGCGAGGCGGCGTAAGCGATGAACGCGGAAATTCGCGCCATCAAGACTCAGGCGGAGCAGGGGTTGGCGACAGCCTTCGCCGCCGCGCGCGCCACGTTGCCCGGCAAAGGCGCAGTCGCGGCGCTGCGCGAGGATGCGTTCAAGCGCTTCGAAGCAACGGGATTGCCGCATCGCCGCGTCGAGGAATGGAAATACACCGACCTGCGCGCGCTGATGCGCGATGCTAAGCCCTTGGCTGGCCCAGCCGACATCAGGAAACCCGCCGATCTTTCATCCATTCTGCCGGGCATCGACGCCACGCTCGCGACCATTGTGAACGGCCGCTATGCGCCGGAGTGGAGCGATGCCAAGGCTAACGATCCGGGCATCACGATGCTCGAACTGTTCGAGTTTCTGGCCGAGGATTTGACATATCGGCCGGGCCAGGTACCCGGCAGCAACGATACTGCGGCGGTGCTCAACACAGCATTCATGAGCGGCGGCGTCGGCATCCGCGTCAAGCGTGGGGCTGCGGCCGCCAAGCCGATTCATATCGCGCACGTTTTCTCCGGCGACGCCGCAGCATCGATGTATCCACGCTCGGTTATGATCGTGGAGCCGGGCGCGCATATCACGCTGGTGGAGTCATTCTCGGGTCCCGACGGCATCGACTATCAGGTCAACTCGGCGCTCGAAATGTTGATCGGCGACGGCGCGCGCGTCGACCACATCAAGATCGGCTATGACGGAAATGCCGCGCTGCGCATCTCGACGCTCGGCGTCACCGTCGGCGCCAAGGCGGTCTACAACGATTTCGCCTTCACCATCGGCGGCGCCGTGGTGCGCAATCAGACGTTTGCGCGTTTCAACGGCGAGGGCACCGACGTTTTCATCGGCGGCGCCAGCCTGCTCAAGAACAAGCAGCACGTCGACAATACGCTGGTGATCGCGCACGCGGCCGCGCACTGCAACAGCCGCGAGCAGTTCAAGACAGTGCTCGACGGCCAGAGTCATGGCGTGTTCCAGGGCAAGATCATTGTCGAGCCGCACGCGCAGAAGACCAATTCCAAGATGATGACGCGCGCGCTGCTGCTGTCCGATGAAGCAGAGGCCGACAACAAGCCCGAATTGGAAATCTTTGCCGACGACGTTGTGTGCGGCCATGGCGCCACCGCCGGCGCGCTGGACCCCGGCTTAAAGTTTTATCTGATGTCGCGCGGCATCCACGAGAAGGAAGCCGAGGCGCTGCTGATCGAAGCCTTCATCGACGAGACTATCGACGAGATCGCACACGAGGGTATTCGAGACGCACTAAAGTTTTCGGCGTTGCGCTGGCTGGGAGCGCGCGGATGAGCACGCACCCGGCGGTTAGCAACGGTTCTTACGACATCGCCAAAATTCGCGCGGATTTTCCGGCGCTGGCGATGCAGGTTTATGGCAAGCCGCTGGTCTATCTCGATAACGCCGCCTCGGCGCAGAAGCCTCGCCAAGTGCTCGATCGCATGCACAAGGCCTATACCGAGCAATACGCCAACGTGCACCGCGGCCTGCATTTCCTCGCCAACGAGGCGACCGAAGCCTACGAAGGCGCGCGCGAAAGCGTGCAGCGCTTCCTCGGCGCCGGGCGCAAGGAAGAGATCATCTTCACGCGCAATGCCACCGAGGCGATCAACCTGGTGGCCGCGAGCTTCGCCGCGCCGCGTATCAAGCCGGGCGACGAGATCGTGCTCTCGATCATGGAGCACCATTCCAACATCGTGCCGTGGCATTTCCTGCGCGAACGCCAGGGCGCGGTGATCAAATGGGCGCCGGTCGACGACGAAGGCAACTTCCTGATCGACGAATTCGAGAAGCTGCTGTCGCCGCGCACCAAGATGGTGGCGATCACGCAGATGTCGAACGCGCTCGGCACCGCGGTGCCGGTAAAAGAAGTCATCAAGCTGGCGCATGCGCGCGGCATTCCGGTGCTGGTCGATGGCGCGCAGGGCGCGGTGCACCTTGATGTTGATGTCCAAGACCTCGACGCCGACTTCTATGTGATGACCGGCCACAAGCTCTACGGCCCGACCGGGATTGGCGTGCTGTACGGCAAATACGATCTGCTGGCGGCGATGCAGCCCTATAACGGCGGCGGTGAGATGATCCGCGACGTGTTCGAGGATCGCGTCACCTATGGCGAGCCGCCGCATCGTTTCGAAGCAGGCACGCCGGCGATCGTGCAGGCGATCGGGCTTGGCGCTGCGATAGATTACGTAAACTCCGTCGGCAAAGCGCGCATCCGCGCTCACGAGAACGCGCTGACCAAATACGCTCACGAGAGACTGGGCGCGATCAATTCGCTGCGTATCATCGGCAAGGCCAAGGACAAAGGCCCGATCGTGTCGTTCGAAATCAAGGGCGCGCATCCGCACGATGTCGCGACCATCGTCGACCGCTCGGGCGTCGCGGTACGCGCCGGAACCCATTGCACGATGCCGCTGCTGACGCGTTTCGGCGTGACGGCAACCTGCCGGGCGTCATTCGCGATGTATAATACCAAGGAGGAAGTCGATATACTGGCCGCTTCCCTGGTCAAGGCGCAGCAATTCTTTGCATGAGGGCATTTTTCGCATGAGCGATGACATGACCAAAGATATCCCTGCCGGAACACCGGCGTCTGAGGTGGCCATCGACAAGCCGCCGCAGAACGCCGCCGTCACCGGCGCGTCGGCGCTGCCGCAGGACGAGCTCAACCGACTGACGGACGACATCATCGCTGGCATCAAGACCGTGTTTGATCCTGAAATCCCGGCCGACGTCTACGAGCTGGGGCTGATCTACAAGATCGATATCGGCGACGACCGGTCGGTGAAAATCGACATGTCGCTGACCTCGCCGAACTGCCCGTCGGCACAGGAATTGCCGATCATGATCGAAAATGCGGTCTCCAGCGTGCCAGGCGTCAAGGAAACCAAGGTGGAAGTGGTCTGGGACCCGCCGTGGGATCCGAGCCGGATGTCCGACGAGGCCCGACTCGTGCTCAATATGTGGTGACTTCTTTTTAGCGGATTAGAGCTTAGATAGAGCGACAGAGGACGGCACTATGACCAATTTGGCCACTGCACGACCCCGACCCCAGGTGATGCGGCTGACGGATGCCGCCGCGCTGCGCATCAAGGATGTGATGGCGCGGGCGACCACGCCGGTGGTGGGCGTGCGCGTCGGCGTGAAGAACGGCGGCTGCGCCGGCATGGAATACACCATGGAATATGCCGACGCGTTGAAGCCCTTCGACGAAGTGGTCGAGGACAAGGGCGTCAAGATATTGGTCGATCCGAAAGCCGTGCTGTTCCTGCTCGGCACCGAGATGGACTACAAGACCGAGAAGCTATCGGCGCAGTTTGTTTTTAATAATCCCAATCAGACATCGGCCTGCGGCTGCGGTGAATCGGTGCAACTCACGCCGGCGAAGGATGATGCCGCGGACGTCGCTCCGGGCACGCACTAGTCGCCTCCGGCGCGCCCGGTGGACGCCGAAACCATCAGCGATTTGTTTACGGAGTTTGGCCCCGTGCAAGTCCGCCGCATGTTCGGCGGCGCTGGGCTTTATAGTCACGATGTGATGTTCGGTCTGGTCTCGGACGGCCAGATATTTCTCAAAGTCGATGCGGTCACGATCCCGGCCTTCGAAGGCGAGGGCTGTGCGCCGTTCCAGTACGATACCAAAGACGGCAAACGGGCGACTATGTCGTACTGGCGGATCCCGGATCGGCTTTACGACGATCCGGCCGAACTTGCGCAATGGGCGCAGCGCGCGCTCTCGATAGCGCGCAAGAACGCTGCGGCAAAGCCCGGAAAAAGTAAAAAGAAACGCCGCTAAAGCTTAAGCCACCTGCGTGGCAGTGGCCGTGACTTCCGGATCGGTCTCGCACATCACGCGGTTTCGGCCGTGGCGCTTGGCGGCATAGAGGCAAATGTCGGTGCGCTCGATCAGGCTCGCCACCGTGTCGCTCTTGCGCCAGGTCGCGACGCCGATCGAGATCGTGACGCGGCCGAGATGCTCGCCAGTCGAGCGCTTCATCAGTTCCTTGGTCATCACCGCGCGGCGGATGTGATCGGCGACCGTGATCGCCGAGCGCAGCACCGTGTTCGGCAGTACGATGGCGAATTCCTCGCCGCCGTAGCGCGCCGCGGTGTCCTGGCCCTTGACGTTCTGCTTCACCGACATCGCTACGAGACGCAGAACCTGGTCGCCGGTGAGGTGGCCGAAGCTGTCGTTGAAATTCTTGAAATGGTCGATGTCGGTCATCAGCAGCGACAGCGGCTCGTTCTTGGCGCGCGCGTCCTCGATGGCTTGTTCGATGGTGGTGTCAAAGAATTTGCGGTTGGCGAGCTGGGTGAGGGGGTCGGTCAGGCTCTCGGTGCGCACGACCTCGAGATTTTCCTGAAGCTGGTCGATTTCCTGTTTGGAGGCGTTGAGACGCTCTTCCAGTTTCTGGTTGGACGCTTCCATTTCCTTGGCGGTCTGCACCAGACTTTCGACGATGGTGCGTAGGCCCTCGCGGTCCTTCGAATTGCCGAGCTTCTCGGTCATGTCGGCAAGGCTCTCGGTGTAACTGTTGGCGGAGCCGGCGGCGGCGTCGATCATCGCCATGACCTGCTCGATTTCACCCATCACCTGGCTGCCGACTTTGTCGATTCGCTCGGTCAGCCGGGTCGGCGACAAATATGTTTCGTAGATCTGTTCGAGATCGGTCTCGGACAGCCCGCCGCTCTGCTGCAGCGTCTCGTTGATTTTCTGATTGAGCGAGGGCTGATAGCCGGTGGCGTAGGCGTACCAGATCTCGTAATTGCGCGGCGTTGCCGCCTGGCGCAACGCCTTCATTTGGCCGAGCGCGATCTCACAGAACGCCATGGTGCGTTCGTGCTCGTCGGCGTGCCCCGTCATCGGAAAACCCCCTTGAGGCATTCTGCCTGTAGGCTTTCAAGCGCGCAGCCGGGTTGGCCGCACCGCGTCCCCGGTAGGACGGTATTCGAGGGAGGTGAATCGGTGGTAAAGATGGAACTGATCAAAGCGGAATTTCTGTCCGGCCTCGTGCGCAGAAATACAACTAAAACTAGTATTTAACCCGCTTTGACCGTGACCGGACGTAGCAGGAAAGCCGGCAAGTGGCTGCCGTCGGAATCGCCGGCGTGATCGGGCTGAGGCTGAGGTTGTGGTTTGATGGCGCGGGCGGGCGGTTTGTTCGAAGCCACTTGCGGCTGGCGCTGTGGCGGCGGGAGTTCGGCCTGCCGCTCGGGCTGCGCTTCCTGGCGCTGCGGCGGCCGGTCGTGATGGTTGCGTCCGCCACGATGGCGTTCGCCGCGTCCGCCTTCGCCGCGTCCGCCTTGGCGGTGTTCGGCGGGTTTATGTTCGTCCTGCGCCGGCCGGCTCTCGCGGGCAACGGCAGGTTCTCCGGCCATTGGCGGGATCGGCTGTCCGGTAAGCCGTTCGATCGCCGCTACCGACTTGGTGTCGAGCGGAGCCACCAGCGTGATGGCGGTGCCGCTGAGACCGGCGCGGCCGGTGCGGCCGATGCGGTGGATGTAATCGTCGGGGTGGTGCGGCACGTCGAAATTGAACACGTGGCTGACCGCCGGAATATCGAGGCCGCGGGCGGCGACGTCGGATGCGATCAGCAGCTTGGCTTCACCGCTGCGGAACGCATCGAGCGCGGCAGTGCGCGCCGACTGATCCAGATCGCCGTGCAAGGCGACCGCGTTGAACTTGTGGCGTAACAATGACTTGTGCAGCAGGGCTACTTCGCGCTTGCGGTTGCAGAAGATGATGGCGTTCTTGAAATTTTCGGCCGAGCGCAGCAACTGACGCAGCGTCTCGCGCTTGTCGTCCGGATCGCGGCCGGTTGCGACCTGCAATTGGGTGATCGTCGTGGCGGCAGTCGCCGGCTTGGACACTTCCACGCGCACCGGATTGTGCAAGAAATTGTCGGCGATGCGCTGGATTTCCGGCGGCATGGTCGCCGTGAAGAACAGCGTCTGACGCGTGAACGGCACCAGTTTGCCGATGCGCTCGATGTCGGGGATAAAACCCATGTCGAGCATGCGGTCGGCTTCGTCGATCACCAGCAGTTCCACGCCGGACAGCAACAGGCGGCCGCGTTCGGAATGGTCGAGCAGGCGGCCCGGCGTTGCAATCAGCACATCGACGCCGCGCACCAGCTTGGCGTCTTGATCGCCGAACGACACGCCGCCGATGATCAGCGCGACGTTGAGCTTGTGGTTCTTGCCGTATTTTTCGAACTGCTCGACGACCTGCGCGGCGAGTTCGCGCGTCGGCTCCAGAATGAGCGTGCGCGGCATGCGCGCGCGCGCGCGGCCTTTTTCGAGCATGGTGAGCATCGGCAACACGAAGGCGGCGGTCTTGCCGGTGCCGGTCTGAGCGATGCCGAGCACGTCTCGCCGGGCGAGTACGTGCGGGATGGCTTGGTCTTGGATCGGGGTCGGGGTCTTGTAGCCAGCCGAGTCAATGGCGGCGATAACTTTGTCTGATAAGCCAAGATGGGAAAAGGACATATAACCTCAAAGCGGGAACCGTCCTGGGTCCGCGCCGGACATGAAAACCAGTTGCAATGCGCGGGAGACGGTCGAATCTACGTTCGCACCGGTTGGCTGGAACATAGGCCCGAAAGGGTGAAAGTCAATGCTACAACAGTGCAATAACTAGCTTAATTCTTAGGGTTTTTCGTCATTGGAGGGTCATAACGGTGCAATCTTTACCGCTGATTCTGGTGCCCGGACTGCTGTGCAGCGCGCGCCTTTATGCCTCTCAGGTCGCGGCGCTTTGGCCGCACGGGCAGGTCGCGGTGGCCGACCACCGTCGCGACAACACCATGGAAGCGATCGCTGCGCGCATTCTTGCCGACGCGCCGCCGCAATTTGCGCTCGCCGGCCTATCGATGGGCGGCTACATCGCCTTCGCCATGATGCGTCTGGCGCCGGAACGGATCGCCAAGCTGGCGCTGCTCGATACATCGGCGCGTCCCGATCTGCCGGAGCAGAAAGCGGGCCGGGAAAAATTCATCGCCATGGCGCAGGCCGGGAAACTCGCCGACGTGGTCGAAACGCTGACGCCGAAGTTCCTGCATCGCGATCACGCCAAGGATGAAGGTCTGAGGAAAATCGTACGCGACATGGCGGTCGACACCGGCGCCGACGCTTTCGTGCGCCAGCAACAGGCGATCATGACGCGGCAGGATGCGCGGCCGCTGCTATCGGAAATCGGCTGCCCGACATTGGTGCTGGTCGGCGAGGGCGACGAACTCACGCCGCCGGAAATGGCGAAAGAAATCGCTGCTGACATCCTCGGCTCGGCGCTGGTCGTGGTACCCGGTTGCGGGCATCTGTCGACCATCGAAAAGCCGGAGGCCGTCAACGCCGCGATGATCGAATGGCTCAAGGCATGAACCAACCCACCGATACCGCAGGCGTTGTTGCCCCGCCGCCGCTGATCGCGCTCGGCGCAGTGCTGGTCGGTCTAGCGCTCGACTGGCTGGCGCCGGCTTATATATTATCGCTGCTGCTGTCGTTGGAGACGCGGCTGCCGCTCGGTCTGTTGTTGACCATGCTCGGATGTCTGCTCGCTTATGGCGGCATACGCAGTTTCCGCCGCGCAGCGACGGCGCTTAATCCCTACGCGCCATCGACGACGCTCGCGACAAATGGCGTCTATGCTTACCTGCGCAATCCAATGTATGTAGGCTTAGGCTTGATCGTCGGCGGCATCGGCATTGCGCTGGCGTCGGACTGGACGCTGGTGTTGCTGGTTGCGGCGGCGCTGACCATCCATTTCGGCGTGGTCTTGCGCGAGGAGCGTTATCTAGCGGCAAAATTCGGCGAGCCGTATTTGCGCTATATGGCGAATGTACCGCGCTACGGCATATCGCTGTAACGGCTTTACGCCCCCACCGGATTAATTCTATATCGGCTGATTAGTCGGGGATCCAACGATGCGCACACAGGTCGGGATTATCGGAGCGGGGCCGGCCGGGTTGATGCTGGGGCGGTTGCTGCATCTTGCCGGTATCTCGTCGATCATCATCGAAAACCGCAGCCGCGAATACATCGAGAACCGCATCCGCGCCGGGTTGATCGAAGATTGGGCCGCCGACTTCCTGATCGAAATTGGCGTCGGCGAACGCCTGAAGGCCGAGGGCCTGCCGCACTGGGGCATCAATATCGGCATCAACGGCGATCTGCACCGCCTCGACTTCAAGGCACTGGTCGACAAGCGCGTCACCATCTACGGCCAGCAGGAAGTCGTGAAAGACATGGTGGTGCGCAGGCTCGCCGACGGCGAACCGCTACTGTTCGAAGTCGATGACGTCAGCGTGCATGATGTGACGTCAAAACAGCCGACGATCCGCTTCACGCACGAGGGCAAGGCGCAGCAGATCGAGTGCGACTTCATCGCCGGTTGTGACGGTTTTCACGGCATCTGCCGGCCGAGTTTCCCCGACGGCATGGTGCAGATATTCGAGCGCGACTACCCATTCGGCTGGCTCGGCATCCTGTCGGAATCGCCGCCGCCGGATCACGAGTTGATCTACTCATACACCGACCGCGGCTTTGCGCTCTACACCATGCGCTCGAACACGATCTCGCGGCTTTATCTGCAATGCGAACACGACGAGGACATCGAAAACTGGCCGGATGCGCGGATCTGGGACGAATTGCATAAGCGGCTCGGGGGCTCGCGCAAGCTGGCGGAAGGTAAGATGCTGCAAAAGGGCATCACGCCGATGCGCAGCTTCGTGGCCGAGCCGATGCAGCATGGCCGCCTGTTTCTTGCTGGCGATAGCGCGCACATCGTGCCGCCGACCGGCGCCAAGGGCATGAACCTTGCTTTTGCCGACGTCGTCTTCATGTCGCGCGCCATCGACGCGTATTTCAAAAAGAACGACAGCACGCTGCTGGAAAATTATTCGGCGAAATGTCTGCGCCGGGTGTGGAAGGCGCAGCGCTTCTCGTGGTGGATGACGCAGATCATGCACCGTTTTCCCGGCGAGACGGCATTCGACCATGGCCGCCAGCGCGCCGACCTTGATTATCTCACCGGCTCGCAGGCCGCGATGAAGTCGCTGGCCGAGCAATATGTCGGGCTGCCGCTGGAGTAATTACTCCCGCAGCATCCCGCGCAGTGGCCGGATCAGCAGCGCAATGGCAACGGCGGCGAAGGCGGAGACGAGCGCCAGCATCAGGAAGAAGCCAGGCTTGCTCATCGACGACCAGAACGTACCGAGATAACCGGCGAGAAAGCCGCCGAGAAAACTGGTCGACAGCCAGACGCCCATCAACATCGACAGCAAACGCGCCGGCGCGACCTTGCTCACCAGCGAGAGGCCGACGGGCGACAGATATAATTCGCCGATAGTAATGATGACGAAGAAGCCGAGCAGCCAGAGCCAGCTCGCCTGGCCGCCAGCGGCTGTCCACGCAGCAACGGCCATCAGCAGATAGGCCGTGGCGTTGAGCGTGCAGCCGATGGTCATCTTGGCGACGGTAGAGGGTTCGCTACTGCCTTGCCTGCGCCACAGCGCGACGATGAAGGGCGTGAAGGCGAAGATCATGAACGGATTGAACGACTGAAACCATGTCACTGGAATTTCAAACGAGAAGATATGGCGGTTCGTGTGTTGGTCGGCCCACAGCGCGATGGTGTTGCCTTGCTGTTCGTAGGTGCCCCAATACAAACTCACCGGCAGCATCAGCGCGACGATGGCGCCGATCGCCAGCCATTCGTCGCGCCGCATCGGGGTGTTGGTCTGTTCGCGGCGCACGAAGGCATCTGGTGGCAAAGCCGGTCCCGCGATGAGATAGATGATCAGCCCGATAGTCATGCCGGCGCCTGCGGCGAGAAAGCCGTAATGCCAGCCGAGCGTCTCGCCGAGCGTTCCGCAGACCAGCGGCGCCATGAAGGCGCCGAGGTTGATGCCGACGTAGAAGATCGAGAAGGCCCGGTCGCGGCGGCAGTCCCCCGGCGCGTAGAGCGCGCCCACTTGCGTCGAGATGTTCGGCTTGAAGGCGCCGTTGCCGAGAATCAGCACCAGCAGCGCCAGCAGGAACAAATGCTCGAACGCCATCAGGAAATGGCCAGCGGCCATCAGGCTAGCACCCAGAATAACAGTGCGGCGTTGTCCTAGGACTCGGTCGGCCAGCAAACCACCGAACACCGGCGTGAGATAAACCAGCCCGGTGTAGATGCCGTAGATATGCGAGGCGAAAGGCTGCGGCGCCAGAGGGCCGAACACGAATTCCAGCGCGCTCTTTAATCCGGCGAGGCCCGCCACGCCCGCGGCTTGCTCCGGCAGCAGCAGATATTTGAGCATGTAGAGCACGAGTAGCGCCCGCATCCCGTAGGAAGAGAAGCGTTCCCACATCTCGGTCGCGAATAGAAACGTCAGGCCGCGTGGATGGCCGAACAGGTCGCGGCTCCCCTCAGGTTTAGCGGCGATCGTCGGGGGGAAGGTGCTCATGCGGCCCAGGCTGTTGCACCGGCAACGATAGCACATGCGACAATGCGATTGGGGACAAGCCCATTTCCGAATGCCGGCGGCAGGTGTACGCTTTTGTCCAACCTCAAGCGGCCTCGCACACACGCCGCTGGGGATTGGGGAGCGCCATGACAAGAAAACGAAGTGCCGTTGTTTCCATTTTGACGCTGGTCTTTGCGATTCTGGCCGCCGGTCCTGCCCGCGCGCAGGCGGATTTTCCAAGCAAGCCGATCCATTTCATCGTCGGCTTCGCGGCCGGTGGCGGCAACGATATATTCGCGCGTCTGGTGGTTCAGAAGTTTCAGGAATTCACCGGCGCCACCACGGTAATCGAGAACAGGGTCGGTGCCGGCGGCCGGCTCTCATCGGAATTCGTATCGCGCGCGCCGGCCGACGGTTACACCGTGCTGGTCGGCGCTACCGGCCAGATGTCGATCGCCGCCGCGATCTATCCCAATCTCTCTTATCACCCGACCAAGAACTTCATCCCGCTCAACATGATCGCGTCGTTCCCGCTGGTGCTGGTCGTGCCATACGATCATCCGGCGAAGTCGGTGAAGGATCTGGTGGCCTGGGCCAAGGCCAATCCGGACAAAACGAACTACGCCACGTCGTCGCCGGCTTTCACCATCGCCAGCGAACTGCTCAAGCTCAAGACCGGAATGCCTGCGGTCGCGATCCCGTACAAGAGCAGCAACGAGTCCAACCTGAGCGTCGTCAGCGGACAGACGCTGTTCACCATTTCCGATGGTCCGCCGGTGATCCCGCTCGTGCAAGGCAACAAGACCCGCGCGCTGGCGGTGACCGGTTTGGAACGTTCGCCCGAACTGCCCGACGTGCCGAGCATGGCGGAGGTCGGCTATCCGGAGGTCAACACTCAATTGTGGAGCGGTTTCTTCGTGCCCGCCGGCACGCCGGCGCCGGTGGTGTCGAAACTCACCACTGAACTCGCGCGCGCCATCGCTGACTCCGGTGTACAGACGGCGCTGAAGAAGATGGCGGTGAAGCCGGGCGGACCGACCGGCGAGGCGTTCAAGCAGTACATCGATACCGACATCAAGACCCACAGGGACGTGGTGTCAGCAGCGAAGCTGAAGTTCGAGTAGTAGCTCAACACTTCGTCGAACGGCCTTACGTATTCGGCATCGATCAATTGCCGACGCGCTTCACGCTGCTATGCTTGCGCTCGATAGTCGAGTCGGAGCGGGCGGTTTATGCGAATTATGGCGGCGATCGTGCTTGCGTTGATGACCGCCAATCCCGCAGCTGCGGCGCCGTCCGTCGAGGAACTTTTCCGCGCATTCGATCTGTTCGGGCATTGGGCGGCCGATTGCCAGGAATCAGCGACGCCGGCCAATCCGCACGTCAGCATCCTGATATCGAGTCCGGGCGTGGTTCTTGAGGAGCACAATCTCGGCAAGGAGTTCGCGCTCAACCGTTACAGCGTGCTGTCCGCGGCGCGGGTCTCGGTCACGCGCTTATCGGCGGAGGTGATCTTCATGCCGGGCACGCAGGGCGAAGAGCGGCAGAAGCTGACGTTCCAGATCCGAAAAGGCACCAGGCGCACGATGTTCAACCAGCCCGACGGCGGTAAGGTGCGGGTGAAAGATGGCGTCGCGCTGGCGCACGGCATCAAGACGCCGGTCTTGAAGAAGTGCGACTAGACCGGCGCGCTAAACGTCCAGCAGTTCCTCGCCGGCGAACTCGGCGTTTTCCTGGATGAAAGCAAAGCGCGTCTCCGCCTTGTTGCCCATCAGGTTCTCGACCGACTTTGCGGTGGCCTTGCTGTCTTTCTCCAGCAGCATGACCTTGAGCAGCGTGCGCTTGCTCGGGTCCATGGTGGTTTCCTTCAGTTGCGCCGCCATCATTTCGCCCAGACCCTTGAAGCGGGACACCTCGACTTTGGCATTGGCGTTGAAGTCGGACTTGAGTATTTGCGCCTTGTGCGCGTCGTTGCGGGCGTAAGCGATCTTGCCGCCGTGCTGCAGGCGGAACAGCGGCGGCACCGCGAGATAAAGCCGCCCGGCCTCGATCATCTTCGGCATTTGCCGGTAGAAGAACGTGATCAGCAACGAAGCGATATGCGCGCCGTCGACATCGGCGTCGGTCATGATGATGACTTTCTCGTAGCGCAGATCCTTCTCGTGATAATGCGCGCCGGTGCCGCAGCCGAGCGCCTGCACCAGATCGGACAATTGTGCGTTCTGCGCCAGCTTGTCCTTGCCGGCGGATGCGACGTTGAGAATTTTACCGCGCAGCGGCAGCACTGCCTGGGTGCGGCGGTCGCGCGCCTGCTTGGCGGAGCCACCGGCGCTGTCGCCCTCGACGATGAAAATCTCCGAGCCTTCCGACGCCGAACTCGAGCAGTCGGCGAGCTTGCCGGGCAGGCGAAGTTTGCGCACTGCCGATTTGCGCGCGATGTCTTTTTCCTGCCGCCGCCGCAGCCGGTCCTCGGCGCGGTCGATGACGAAATCCAACAGCCGGTTGGCCTGCACCGGATTGCCCGACAGCCAGTGATCGAACGGATCCTTGATCGCGTTCTCGACGATCTTCTGCGCCGCCGCGGTGGCGAGACGGTCCTTGGTCTGGCCTTGGAATTCCGGTTCGCGGATGAACACCGACAGCATGCAGCCGGAGCCGACCATGACGTCTTCGCTGGTTACGCCGCTGGCGCGCTTCTCTTGGTTGACGCGCGCAGCGTGATCCTTCAAGCCGCGCAGCAGCGCGGTGCGCAGGCCGGATTCATGGGTGCCTCCGTCCGGCGTCGGAATGGTGTTGCAATACGATTGCAGGAAGCCGTCGGCGTCCGCGGTCCAGGCGATCGCCCATTCCACTGTGCCGTGACGTCCGGTCTTGCCGACGGCGCCGGTGAAGATGTCCGGATGCACCAGCGTGCTGCCTTCGAGGCTGGCGGCGAGATAGTCCTTCAAGCCCTCGGCGAAATGGAACGTCGCCGTTTCCGGCACATCGTCGCCATCCAGCAATTCCTTGGCGCAGTGCCAGCGGATTTCGACACCGCCGTAGAGATAGGCCTTCGAGCGTGCCATCTTGAACACGCGCGCCGGCTCGAATACCGCCTTGGCACCGAAAATCTGCGGATCGGGTTTGAACCTGATCTTGGTGCCGCGGCGGTTCGGCGCGCGGCCGGCTTTTTCCAGCTTGCCCTTCGGCTTGCCGCGCTCGAATGCCATCTTGTAGAGCTGCTGCTCGCGCGCGACTTCGACTTCCATCCGCTCGGAAAGCGCGTTGGCGACCGAGACGCCGACGCCGTGCAGGCCACCCGAGGTCTCGTAGACCTTGGAGTCGAATTTGCCGCCGGCGTGCAGAGTGCACATGATCACTTCGAGCGCCGACTTGTTCTTGAATTTCGGATGCGGATCGACCGGAATGCCGCGGCCATTGTCGGTGATGGACACGAAACCGTCGGCTTCCATCTCCACCTCGATCCAGGTGGCGTGGCCGGCCAGCGCTTCGTCCATCGAATTGTCGATTACTTCGGCGAACAGATGATGCAGCGCTTTTTCGTCGGTGCCGCCGATATACATGCCGGGACGGCGGCGCACTGGCTCGAGCCCTTCCAGCACCTCGATATGCTTGGCGGTGTAACCGCTCTCCGCGCTCGACCCGCGCGAGGCGGGCTTCTCCCGTTTAGGGGCACTGCGGCCGGCCGTTTTGCGTGCGTTCGCGGCGGCCTTAGGGGCCTCTCCGAACAGGTCGGGTTGTTTTGACGATTTTTTCTTGGTCGCGGATTTAGCCATTGCAGCCTTCACATAGGATCTTAGCGAATCACTTGCCAGCACTATGCCACGGCAGCGCAGTCATCGCGGCTGCCGGGAAGGCTGCCGCGCAAGGCGTTAATGACAGGTTCCGCTAAAGGATTCTTCTAAAGACTGGGCAGGAACGTGGCGAGCTGTGGAAATACCGCCACGGCTACGACGATCGCTAGCAGCACGATCCAGTAGGGGATCGAGCCGCGGAAGATTTCGGCGAGTTCCACACTCTTGTCCGGCACCGCAGCCTTCACCGTGAAAACCAGGATGCCGAACGGCGGGGTGAGCAGGCCGGTCTCGATCGCCAAGATGCCCATGATGGCGAAAGCCAGCGGATCGAAACCGAGATGGGCGGCAATCGGCGCGAAGATCGGGACCGTGAGTAGAATGATCGAAATCGAGTCGATCAAGCAGCCGAGCACGAACCAGATGCCGACCATGACCAGCAGAATTCCCCAGGGACCGGCGCCGGTCGCAAGAAGGAACGACTTGGCCGCCTCGGTGAAGCCGGTCATCGACAGCACGCGCGAATAAAGCTGCGCGCAGAACAGCAGCAGAAGAAGAGGGCCGGAGGTGCGGCCGACATCCAGCACGACCTGCCAGACTTCACGCGGCTTGATGCCTTTCAGGACGGCGAGGATCAGCGCGCCGACCGCGCCGATGCCGGCGCCTTCGGTCGGGGTGCACAGGCCTAGCCAGATCGAGCCGAGCGTGCCGATAATGAGTGTGACGACCAGCAGTGTGCTGTAGAGCATCGCGCGCAGCGTCGCTTCGTCCGGCTCCAGCGGCGAGGAAGTGGGCATCGCGGTGACATCGGCACCGAGCGGGCTTGCTGCGAGACGGGAGGCGCGAGTTTCGCCGACCAGTTCTGGCTTGAGCTTGGCCGCGACCACGACATAAGCGACCATGCCTGCGGCGGCGAGCAGGCCGGGGATCACACCGGCGAGAAACAGCTTGCCGATTGACAACTCGGTCAGCACGCACCACACGATCATCAATACCGACGGCGGGATCAGCATGCCGAGGCAGGCGCTGCCGGCGACGCTGCCGAGCGCGAAGTCGCGGCGGTAACCGTAGCGGCGCATTTCCGGATAGGCGATGCGCGAGAACGCAGCGGCGGCCGCGATGCTTACGCCGGTGACAAAGCCGAACAAAGCGTTGGCCAGAATGGTCGCAGCGGCGAGCCGTCCCGGCAGCCATTTGCTGGCGCGGTTGGCTAGCGTGTAGAGGTCGCGCGCCGCGCCGCATTTCGCCAGGAAGTCGCCCATCAGCATGAATAGCGGGATGACGGC
This sequence comes from Hyphomicrobiales bacterium, assembly GCA_031389105.1. Classification (GTDB taxonomy): domain Bacteria; phylum Pseudomonadota; class Alphaproteobacteria; order Rhizobiales; family Xanthobacteraceae; genus Pseudolabrys. The sequence continues at coordinate 1,566 of JANMSH010000345.1, read as the reverse complement.
GAAGACGTAATCGCGCAACGCTTCATAGGCGGTGTTGGCGACAAAGCTGCGCACCACCTCGACGTCGCCGGTCATCAGATAGATGCCGAGCGCCGCCGTGATGCCGAGCGCGATGGCGATATGAACGCCTGCGAATACGAGGCCGAGAACGACCACCACAATCGCGATCATGTCGAAATGACCCATGACGCGCTTCCTTAAAGGTGAGTGGATGCAGCGGGCGCGACGATCTCTTCGGCGCGGCCGGTGATGAGGGCGTTCACGGCGCGAACTCCGTGCATGGTGTAGCTCATGATCACCAGAATTGCGCCGAGCAGGACAACGATGCGTGCGGGCCAGACCGGCACCCGCAGCGCGCCTTCGCCTTCATACTCGCCGCTGGCGATGGCATGCAGCATCGGCTCATAGCTGCCCCAGACAATCAGCCCAAAGAAGATTATGCCGAGGGTGGCGGACAGCAGTTGCGCGAAAGCAAGCCCGCGGACGCCAAAGGCGCCGCTCACGACGTCGGTGTAGATCATGCCGCCGCTCTGCACCGAATAGCCGGCAAGCAGGAAGCAGATGATCACGATCGACATCGACACGAGTTCAGGTGTGCCTTTGACCGGCGAATTGAAAATGGCGCGCCCCAGCACGTCGGCGCAGACCAGAAATCCGAGCAGGAAGATGATGACCGCCGCGCAGGCGAGCAGCGCGCGCGTGATCCGGGCGTTAAACAGGTCGAACGCATTCATCGTTTGGCAGCCAGGTTAGAAGGGAAGAGGGGCGGCCGGTTTGAACCGGCCGCCCGTTGTCATTACTTGACCGAGTAACGCACCGGCCACTTGTGGCCGTTGTCTTCCGCGGCCTTGAGCGCGATTTCCAGAACCTGCGTGCCGGGCATGCCGGCGGCGTCAAGCTCCTTGGCCTTCTGCGCCGGCCACGCGGCGAGCGAGTTGGCCCAATCCAGCTTCACCTTCTCGGGCACGGCTTTCACGTTGACGCCGTGGCCCTTCAGGTCGGCGATCTGCTTGGGATAGTTGGCTTTGTTAACCGAGCCGGTCTTGGCCTCGAACTCCTTGGCAACTTCCTGGATGATGTCCTGGACTTCCTTCGGGAGCTTGGCCCAGCGCGCCTGGTTGATGGTGAGGCCGTGCCAGGTGATCGCGCCGAAGCCGACCTCGGTATAAACCTTGCCGACTTCATAGAGCTTGAAGTTGACCCAGGCTGACGGGAACATGATCCAGCCGTTGTAAACGCCGGTCTGCATCGAGGTGTAGGCGTCGGGCAAAGCGGACTGCACCGGCGTCGCGCCGGCGAATTCCAGCCACTTCAGATTGAGGCCGGCGCCCGCGATCTTCTGACCCTTGAGGTCGGAGACGTTGGTCCAGTCGAAGTTTGTGCCGAGGTTGTAGCCGTTGTCGGCGATCAACGCGATCAGCTTCTGCTTGATCTTGTCCTCGAACACTTTCGACATGTACGGCACCTTGTCGTACACGGCGCGCGCGACCTTCAGGCTGGTCTCCGGGTCCATGGTGCCGAACGGCAGCATCACCTGGAACGCATGCAGCGGCAGATTGGACGGCT
>JANMSH010000283.1:0-26288 GCA_031389105.1 Hyphomicrobiales bacterium | reverse complement strand
CGGTCCTCGCGCCGCTCGCCGCGCACGTTGAAGGCGGCCAGCGTGCGGATGAGCCATTCTTCGAGCGTGGCGACGAACTTACGTACGTCCGGTCCGCGGCGTTTCAAATCGAGCATCACATAAGCCACGCGCTGGCCCGGGCCGTGATAGGTCATCTGCCCGCCGCGGCCGGCCTCGAACACCGGAAAGCGCGCGTCGACGATGTCCTTAGGATCGGCGCTGGTGCCGGCGGTGTAAAGCGGCGGATGCTCGATCAGCCAGACCAACTCCGGCTCATGGCCTGCGGCAATCGCCGCGGCGCGGGCGTCCATGAACGCGACTGCCGTTTCGTACGGCACGGTCGAGTCGCTCACGCGCCATTCGACGGCTGCCGATCCGGCCGCTGCCGGCAGGCCCAAAACCAAATCGTCGCGCATGTTAACCACTCGTTCACCATACCATGGTGACCTGATGCACGCCTCCGTTCACGCGAGGCACAGGGGGAAGTTAAGACCGTGAGCACATTCGACAAGGTATCGGTGGATATCACCGTGGTTCTGGGCACCACGTTCATGCCGATCCACCAGGTGCTGCGGCTCGGCCGCGGCGCCATCATCGAGCTGGAATCGTCCGAGGATGACGCCGTCCACATCCTCGCCAACAATCTGCCGGTCGCCAAGGGTACGGTCGTGGTCAACGGCAACCGCATTGCGGTCGAGGTCGGCGATTTGTTGCCGCGCCCGATGGATATGCGCTAGGGCGCTTTCCTGAACGATTATTTCCGGGATAGGGCGTGCGGCCATGCGGTCGCGCCTGTAACGCCTTGATCCGGCCCCCAAATTTCGGGTCTGGCGGAGCGAAAGTGCGGCCCTCGGCCCTTGTCCCTCAAGACCCTATTTGTTACACGATCCGCGCTTGTTGGGACGTGAGGTTCAACGCTTTTCGTCTCTTTCATTTAGCGGCCATGGCGGAATTGGTAGACGCACTGCCTTGAGGTGGCAGCGGGGCAACCCGTGAAGGTTCGAGTCCTTTTGGCCGCACCAACTAAAAACTCATACCTGACAACGGTTTAGGTGGATTCGGATCGACGTCGAGGCCGGTAGCCTGAACTGTCGGCCGAAGCCAATGGGGTGCGCGCATGAACGGCAAGCCGGAAGAATTGTCCTTCACGTATTTCCCGGAAAACTACCGCTGGTCGCATGGCCTGCTGATCGGGCTGAACATGGCGCCGTGGGGCGGCGCCGAGATCGGCGAGGTCAACCGCATCGGGCTCCGGCTGAAAAACCATGTCGGCGACGACGATGCCTGGTTCCGGGAATGGGCGCGCGAAGCCCGCACCGTCGAGGACCGCGGCCGCGAGCGCATCGCCGAGGGCCACGCCAAAAGCAGCGCGCAATATCTGCAGCGCGCCAGCGCCTACTACCATGTCGGCGAGCGCTTCCTGCAGCCCAAGAGCCAGGAAGGCAACGATGCCTATATGCGCGGCGTCGATTGCATGCGCGAGGCGGCCAAGCACCTCAAGCGGCCGCGCCTCGAGCACGTCGAAATTCCCTATGAGGGCACCAGTCTGCCGGCGATCTACGTACACGCCGAGCCGGTGAAAGGCTCCGGCAAAGTGCCGGCCATGGTGTTCTTCGACGGCCTCGATGTCACAAAGGAAATTCAATATCTCAAAGGCGTCGCCGATCTCGCCGCGCGCGGCATCGCCTGTCTGATCGTGGACGGCCCCGGCAACGGCGAGAGCATCCGGTTTCGCGGGCTGTATCTGCATCACGAGACCGAGCGCTACGCCACGCCGGCTTACGAATGGCTCGCGGCTCGCCCGGAAGTCGATGCCAAACGCATCGGCGTGATGGCGATCAGCCTCGGCGGTTATTATGCGCCGCGCGCCGCCGCCTTTGAGCAGCGCTTTGCCTGTTGTATCGCCTGGGGCGCTCAGTGGGACTACCAGAAAATCTGGCACGACCGTTTCGAACGGATGGCGCAATCGGTGACACCGTCGCTATCGGTCGCCGCGCAACATATTTCCTGGGTGATGAACGCCAGCGGTCAGGACGAGGCGCTCAAGCTGCTGAAGCCGTTCAAGCTCGACGGCGTGGTGCAGAAGATCACCTGTCCGTTCCTGATGCTGCACGGCGAGGGCGACGAACAGATCCCGTTACCCGAAGCGCAAAAATGCTTCGATGCCGTCGGCTCGAAGCAGAAGACGTTCAAGCTCTTCACGCGCGAAGAGGGCGGCTATCACCATTGCCAGATCGACAACCAGAGCATCTGCTCGGCCTATATGTGGGACTGGCTCGAAGACGTGCTGCAGCCGGCACGCTAACCTCGGGCCTACAGCGGCCCTTGAATATTATTGTCGCGCACGACCTGACCCCAGCGCGCGATTTCGCTTTTGAGAATGGCGCGTGCCGCCGCCGTCGTGCGCTTGTCCTTGGTGTAGGGCACCACACCGGAATCGGCCCAGCTTTTGACGATGGCAGGATCGGAAACGATGTCCTGTAGCGCGGCGTTGAGCTGGTTGATGATGGGTTCCGGCGTTCCGGCCGGCGCGAAGATCGCGTGCCAGTACAGAATTTCAAGCTTCGGACCGAGCGACGTCACGAAACTTTCGACGTCGGGAAACTCGGGCGCTTTCTGCGCCGCCGTGATTCCGAAGGCCTTCATCTGCCCGGCTTTGACTTGTTGGAGCACCGACTGCGGCGTGGCGAAGAACAGGTCGACATGATTGCCCAGCACATCCTGCAAGGCAGGCGCAGCGCCGCGGTAGGGGATGAGGTCGATCTTGACCTTGGCTTCCTGCGCCAGCAGCGAAGTGGCCAGATGGCCGGTGGCGCCGACTCCGGGCGTCGCCGCTTTCAGCGTGCCCTTTTTCATCAAGGCGAGCAGTTCGGGCAGTGTATTGGCTTCCAGCGACTTGCGGCCGACCAGCACCAACGGATTGTTGTTGATGAACATGATCGGGGCGAGGTCTTTCTCGGTGTCGAACGGCAGGTTTTTATAGAGCGCGACGTTTGCCGAGATCTGTAGATTGTGGATGAGCAACGTGTAGCCGTCCGGCGTGCCATGGGCGACGCGGTTGGTGGCGATGGTCGTCCCGCCGCCGCTGACGTTTTCGACAATGAAGCTCTGTTTCAGTTTGTCCGACAGAGACTGCGCCAACTGGCGCGCGACTTGGTCGGTCGGCCCGCCGGCCGGGTAGGGCACGATGATGGTGACGTTGCGGCTTGGATAAGGTTGCGCCGCAACCTGCGCCGCGAACACAAATAATCCGACAACGGCCACTGCAACGGCGGCGATGCGCTTCATGATCACTCCTCCCGGTTATCGTCTTTTGGGAAAGCTTACGCTGCGGGAATGACCGGCAACAAGAGGTATGGCTGCTTGCCGGCGGCGAAATGCAGCGTGTTGCGGCCGGCGGAAACCGCGGCTGGCCGGTCGTTCGGGTCGATATGCAGGAACGGGCCGACGCCTTTCATCGGGTAGGGCGCATTCGGCAGTGCGATATCCTTGCCGTCCACTTCATAGTCCTTGCCGCGAACGCTCAGCGCAAGCCGGTAACTCGGCGGCACCACAATGCTGGTCGGCCAGATTTCGACGTCGAGCTCGACCGTCTCGCCGGGCGTGAGCGGTTTTTTCTCGTCGTGCGTGTGCCAAGGCCGATAGGGCAGCGACTTCGCCGGATCGAGCTTGCGATGCGACGCGCGCAGCCAACCGAGGCCGACCGGGACGCGCGGATCGTTGGAACCGATGAAGGTGACTTCCTTGCCGGCCGGATCGAATACGCGCAACGCCAGGATCAGATCGGCGTCGGTCGTGTCGGATGACACCCAGAGCTTGGCTGCGACCGGCCCGGTGATCTCAAGCGATTTTGTCAGCGGCGGCGTGCTGAAGGTGAGGCCGTCGCTGTCGGTCTGGTAGCTAACCGTCGTTGTTGCGGAAGGCTCGGCCGTTGCCAAACCATTGTCCTCGGGCTGAAGGAAATATTTGGTCCATTGCGTTCGGGCCAAAGGCCATTCGTTCTCCGCGCGCAGCACGAACTTCTCGTCGGGGTGACGCACGTTGAGCGACACGCGCGGCTGCTTGCTCCAGCCGGTGTCTTCCCCCTTGAGGAAGTGGCCGAAGAACTTCTTTTGCAACGCCTCGCCATAGTTGCTGTAGAAATGTGTGAAGTGCGTGTCGCCATGCATCTCCAGCCATTTTTGCTTGGAGCCGGCGGCCAAATAGCCTTCGCAATTGCCGCGCGTATGCAAGCCCATGCCGCCCCAATTCCCCGCCGACAGCAGCGGCACTTCGATCTGCGAAAAATCCGCGGTTCGCGCGGCGTAATAATTGTCGTGTAGTTCCCGCCGCTTCGCTTCGCCCGGCGTGTCGGTGCGGTTTTTGGCGAGTTCTTGCTCGGACAAGTTCAAAGGTCCCGCGACCGGCTCGCCGGTCACGACGCTCTTGGCGCCGCGATCGCCGACGCCGTGCTGCACGCTCGCGACCTGGCGCGGATGCCAGCTATTGAGGAAGTCGCTGAGGATGCCGCCGTGCCGGCACAGCTCGCGATAATAATCGCAAGAGCCTTCCCAGATGCACAACGCGGCGAGATGCGGCGGCTTCAATGCGCCGGCATTCCATTGGTTCATGGCGTAGTAGGAAATGCCGTTGATGCCGACCTTGCCGCTGCTCCAGTCTTGCGTGCCGGCCCACTCGACGCATTCGTAAAGGTCTTGCGCCTCGCGCGCCGACCAGACGTCGAGCAGGCCGGGCGAGCGCCCGGCGCCGCGCGAGTCGATGCGCACGCAGGCATAACCGTCCGGCACCCATTTCTCCGGGTCGACCAGTTCCCAGTTTTGATATTTGTTGCTGGAGCCTTGCAGCACCTCGGGCGCCGCTTTGGTCAGCCGCGCCCAATTGAGCTTGTAGCCTTCCTGGAACGACAGTCCCTTGGCGTAGGGGCCGTAACTGAGCACGACCGGATATTTGCCGTCACCCATCGGCCGGAATACATCGGCGCGCAGCACCACGCCGTCGTCCATCCGGATCGGCGCGTCCCAATCGATTTGCATACCGTCGCGGACTTCACTCTTTGCTGCGTTCATGGGGCACCACTGCTGGAAGGAACTCGGCGTCGCGGAAAGACCACGCTGATTGTTGCCGCCAAACGGCGGGCGAACAAGCACCTAGCGCGGGCAAGCACTTATCGCGGGCAAGCCTTATCGTGGGTATGAGCGCCAGCCGGAATCGAACGTGACGGTTCTTGAGCGCTGCCGGGGAATGGTCGCCGTCACCACCGGATCGCGCTCGGGGATATGCCGGACGTAACGCGCGGCCGGCGGCGCGATGTGCGTGACAGGGCGATCGCCGCGCGATCCCACGCGCGGCGGGCCATTGTAGTAAGTGACCGTCGTTATCGTCCTGGTGTTCTTACTACCAATGAGGGCTCGGTCGAACGTGAGGTCGTCCGAATATGCGACGCGCGATTTTGCCGGCCCGGTCTTGCGGTCGTTTGTCGTGGCCTCGGTGGACTTTTTGTCGTTGTTTTTGTTTTCGCTCGTCTTGCCTTCGCTTGTCTTGCCTTCGCTCATTTTGGCGCTGACTTTTGTCTCTGCCGGCTTGACGTCGGCAGGTTTGGCCTCTGCAGGCTTGACCTCCACGGGCTTCGCCTCCGCAGGTTTGGTTTCGCTCGCCTTCACCGCGATAGGCCTGACCTCTTCGCTCCTGGGTAAACGAGGCCAGCCGCCGTTGACGTCGGCCACCAAGGCTGGTTGCGCATCAGGCAATGTCTTCGGCCGCTCGCCAGCCGGCACCGCCTGCACGATGCGATAGCCCTTGGTCTTGAGTTCGCGCAGTAGCATCGGCACCGCCATCGCGGTCGCCGGATGAATGTCGTGCAGGAGCAGGATGCCGCGCCGCCCTCTGGCTTCGAGCCGGCTCATCGCCTTGTTCACGATGTCCTGGGCGGTCACGTTCTTGAACCAGTCATCGGCGGTTTCGTCGGCGCTCCACACCGCGATCGACTTGGTGCCGAGATAAGTCTCGACCTGTTTATTTCGCAGCAGGCCGGGAATACGGAAGAAGGGCGCCACCGCGCGCGGATCGCCGGCGGCGGCCTGCACCGAGGCGATGCCGCTGTCGATCTCGCTCTGCACGCGCGGCAAATCCATCAGGTCGAAGGTGAGGGGATGGTTCTGGCTGTGCGTGCCAATGATGTGGCCTTCATTGAAGATGCGGCGCACCAGGTCCGGATGCGCGCTGGCCTGACGGCCGACCAGGAAGTAAGTGGCCTTCACGCATTCGGCGGCGAGCGCATGGAGAATGCGGTTGGTGTAGGGCGGCAGCGGACCGTCGTCGAAGGTGATCGCGACCTCGCGGTCGTTGAGCGCCAGTGTCGTCTTGTATTGCATGCTGCCGACGCGGGGCATCGCCACCGGCTCGACGGTGATGGTGCGGCTGGTGCCGAGCGCGTTCGGATTGCCGGGGCAGGAGGCGGCCAACGCCGGGCCAAACCCGCCGAAAAGGCCCCCAGCCACCCAACAAAGTACTGCCGCAACGCGCATTACGCCCCTCGAGCCGCCCATTCGCGCCGTATGGCGCTTGCTCCAAAATGGCGGAGCCAGAGGTCCGTGGTAAGCCTAATATTAACCTATTGTTAACCATTTGCCAAAACATGGTTAACGGCATAGTGCTTTGATTTTTATGGATTTTTAGCGAAAATAGGCCCGAAAAGGGGCTATTTTCAGTTCAGGACGCCTCGGGCGCCGGACGGCACGACGTGAACCACGCGGAATCCGCGCTTTTTGAGCTCACGCAGGAAGGCCGGCAGCATCTGTGCGGTCTGCGCTTTGGTGTCGTGAAACAACACGATGCCGCGGTCGATCTGCTCGAGGCGGCCTAGAATTAAGTTCAGTTCAGCTTCCGGCGTCATGGCGTCCCAGTCGCTGGCCCAGACGTCGGCGCCAAATACCACGATGCCGCGGTCGCTCAAACGGTCGAGTAGCACCTTGTTGGATGAGAAACCCGGAAAGCGGAAAAACGGCGTGATCGGCGTGGTGCGGCGCTGGCCATAGACCGCGTAGTCGTCTTCCTCGATGCCGCGATTAATTTCAGTTTCAGCCTTGGCGAGCGACATGTGATCGAGGTTGGGGTGCGAATAGGTGTGATGGCCAATGGTATGGCCTTCGGCCAGCGTCCGCCGTGCAAGCGCCGGCGCCGCTTGCGCATTCTTGCCTAGCAAGAAGAACGTCGCCCGCACGCATTCGTGCTTGAGCGCGTCGAGCACCTTCGGGGTGGTGCCCGGCCAGGGGCCGTCGTCGAATGTCAGCACCAGTTCCTTGCGGCGAAGCGGCAGCGTGGTGGGAAAGTGCTTACGGCCGACCCGCGGCGTGGTCTTGGCATCGACTTCGATCACTCGCTCAGTGCCAAGCGCCTGGCTGTTACCTGGGCACGGCTCCGCCAGAGCGGCAAAAGGTGCGATGGCCGCAGCGAGTGCAATGGCAATGAAACGGATCATGGCTCGCCCCGAGATGATGCAATTGACCGCACCCGCAAATGCCCGGCAAGCATGACTTAAAGACACAGTTTACGCGTTAATCATTTGCCGCCTCGAACGACGCGGCGTACAAGCCGGTCAATCCGCGCAGAAAATTCGTTAATTCGCCGAGGTGCGGCATGCTCGATCTGAAAAACGACGTGCCGCCGCTGCGCGGTGACGATGGCACGATCCGCGAAGCCTTCGTCGACCAGGTCGCAGCGGCGATCGAGGCCGCCGATGTGGCCGCGCTGCGCAATTTGGCCGGCGATCTGCATGAATCCGATCTCGGTGCCTTGCTGTCGGCATTGCCGACGGACCTGCGGCCGCGATTTGTCGAATTGCTCGGCATCCACTTCGATTTCACCGCACTTACCGAGGTTGACGATGCGGTGCGCGAGGAAATCCTCGAGGAATTGCGGCCGCAGACGGTGGCCGAAGGCGTCCGCGATATCGAAACCGACGACGCGGTCGCGATCCTGGAGGATATGGCGCGCGAGGATCGCGCCGAGATCCTCGATCACTTGCCGGTTTCCGAACGTCTGGCGCTGGCCCGCAGCCTCGACTACCCCGAGGACTCGGCCGGCCGACGGATGCAGACCGAACTGATTGCGGTGGCGCCGCATTGGGATGTCGGTCAAACCATCGACTATATGCGCGAGACCGCCGAACTACCGGAGCGGTTCTACGAACTCTACGTCGTCGACGAGGCCGGGCGGTTTCTCGGCGCCGTGCCGCTCGACCGGCTGTCGCGCAGCAAGCGTGAAGTGCCGATCGCCGACTTGATGGAAGCGGGCCGCCGGCGCGTGCGCGCCGACGACGACCAAGAGGAAGTGGCGCACCTGTTCAAGCGTTACGACCTGGTGGCGGCGCCAGTGGTCGACTCCGGTGACCGGCTGGTCGGTGTCATAACCCACGACGACATCGCCGACGTCATCGAGGAGGAGGCGGAAGAGGACATCAAAGCGCTCGGCGGCGTCACGCACGACGAAGAGATGTCGGACACGGTGTGGACCATCGCGCGGGGGCGTTTCAACTGGCTGCTGATCAATCTCGCAACCGCGTTTCTGGCATCGTCCGTGCTCGGCATGTTCGAGGGCCAATTGCAGATGATGGTGGCGCTCGCCGTGCTGGCGCCGATCGTCGCCAGCCAGGGCGGCAACGCGACCACGCAGACCATGACGGTTGCCGTGCGCGCGCTGGCGACGCGCGAGCTGAGGGATTCCAACGCCTGGCGGGTGATCAAGCGCGAGTTGATGGTCGGGGTGCTCAACGGCATCGCCTTTGCCGTCATAACGGGCGCCGCGGCTTACGTCTGGTTCAAGGTGCCGGGGCTCGGCATCGTCATCGGGTTCGCGATGATCTGCAATATGGTGGCCGCGGCGCTGGGCGGTATCTTGATCCCGTTGACGCTGCACCGGTTGAAGTTCGACCCGGCGGTGGCGTCGAGCCCCTTCGTGACCACGGTGACGGACGTGGTTGGCTTCTTCTCCTTCTTGTCCATCGCCACGCTGTGGTTTGGCCTGCGATAACGCGACAAAATTGCCAAATTCGTTGCGGTTACTATTCGTTCACCTTCTTTGCTGACCGGCCATTAATGCTGAATCCCTAATCGTATTCCCCGGGCAACCGCAGCGTAGCGCGGGGAGTATCGAGTGGGCGGCGAGGTCAATATTGCGGCGGCGGGCGCAAGCCCCGGACGCTCTTTGTTTGCTTGGGCCAAGAATCGGGCCAGGCGTCTGGCGGCCGTTCGCTTTGACGCGCGCCGCGCCGATACGACGCGCGCGTTTTCGGCCTCGCGGCTAATCGCCGTGCTGGCCATTCTCGCGATCGCCGCGACGGGCTTAAGCGCCGCCATCGGCTACGAACTGGCGCGCCAAAGCGACGAGCGCCTGTGGACCGACCAGCGCGCGTCGCTGCGAAATGCGGTCGCCGAATTCCGCACGCTGTTCGGGCAGACCGAGCAGCTCGATCCGCGCTTCGTGCGCATGATCGAGCAGAGCACCGGCCTCAAAGGCATCAAGTTCGAAACCGAGCCGGAGGTGGATAGCCGCGAGATGCAGCCGGTGATCGGCGTCAATGGCCGTATCGCGGGCTTCTTCACCTGGGATAAGACGCATCCGGCCGTCGGCTCCATGAACCGGATCATGCCGCTCATCGTCGTCATCAGTATTGCGCTGGCAGGTTTTGCCGGCTTCGCGCTGTGGCAGCTTCGCCGCGCACGCCGCGATCTGTCGTGGAGCGAAGAGCAGGCCGCGTATGCCGCCGACCAGGACAAGCTCACCGGTCTGCCCAATCACGCCAAGACACTCGAACTGCTGGACTTGATCCTGTCCGAACGCGCCGACAACGAAGTAACAACCTTCGCGCTGATCGAAATCGACGGCATGTCCGACGTCAACGCCGATCTCGGCGTGCTGGGCGGCGACGAACTGATCGTCGCGGCAGCCAAGCGGTTGCAGGAGGCTTTGCCGCCGCAGGCGCGTTGCGGCCGTATCGGTAGCGACGAATTCGCCGTGACGCTCACAGGCAGCAGCGACAGCGATGCCGAGGTCGAAATTCGGACGATCCTAGAAGCCATCATCCGTCCGCATTGGATCGACGGCGTGGTGCGTCTTAGCGCGCATGCCGGCTTTGCTCAGACGCCGCGGCACGCCACCACGCGCGGCGAACTTACGCGCCGCGCCGAACTGGCGTTGCGGGCGGCGGCTAAAAAGGGCCATGGTGCTATCGTCGCATTCGACATGGCGATCGACACAGTGTCGACCGATCAGAAATTCATCCAGCGAGAATTGCCGCGCGCCCTGAGCGCCGGCGAACTGGAACTGCATTACCAGCCGATCGTCGCCGCCCAAGGCGGCCGCATCGTCGGTGTCGAGGCTTTGCTGCGCTGGACCCATGCGACGCGCGGGCCGATCGGGCCGGCGGTGTTCATTCCAGTTGCCGAACAGATGGGCCTGATGGATGCGCTCGGTGCCTTCGTGTTGCGCCGCGCGCTTAAGGAAGCCAAACGCTGGCCGGATCTCTACATCGCCGTCAACCTGTCGCCGGTGCAGGTGCGCGACCGCGCCATCGTCGACCTGGTGCGCTCGGCTCTGGCCGAAAGCGGCATGTTGCCGTCGCGGCTGATGCTGGAGATCACCGAAGGCGTGCTGATCGATAATCCGGAAGAGATGGTCAAACGCATCGAGGATCTGCATGCGCTCGGCGTGCGCATCGCGCTCGACGATTTCGGCTCGGGCTATTCGAACCTCGGCTATCTGCAACGCTTTCCGCTCGACAAGCTCAAGATCGACCGCAGCTTCGTCATCGCGCTGGGGAACTCGTCCAATGGCGGTGTGATCATCCAGGCCATCGTCGCGCTCGGGCGCGCGCTCGGCCTTTCGGTGCTGGTCGAGGGCGTCGAAACCGAGCAGCAGCGCGTGCTGCTGCGGCTCGCCGGTTGCGACGAAATGCAGGGCTTCCTGTTCGCCAAGCCGGCGCCCGCCAACACCATCGACCGGCTGCTGGCGCAGGCCAAGCGCTCGGCCCGCGTACCGGCAGAGGCGCTGACAGCCTGATCTGTCCGCGATAGAGTCGCGCGCGAGCGCATGATCCCGAAAAGTGGATACCGGTTTTCGGACAAGATCATGCGCCAATAAAATGCGAGGCGGCGACATGATCCCCAACGCATGGGCGGGCTTCGATTTCGGCCTCGGCTCCGAGGTCGACATGCTGCGCCAGTCGGTCAATGGCTTTGCCCAGGACCGCATCGCGCCGCGCGCCGCCGCCATCGACCGCGACAATGCGTTTCCGCGCGACCTGTGGCCGGAAATGGGCGCGCTCGGCCTGCACGGCATCACGGTGCCGGAGGAGTTTGGCGGAGCAGGCTTAGTCTAACTGGCTCACTGCGTCGCGATGGAGGAAATATCGCGCGCCAGCGCCTCGGTCGGCCTGTCCTACGGCGCGCATTCCAATCTCTGCGTCAACCAGCTTAATCGCAACGGCAGCGCCGAGCAGAAGCGCAAATATCTGCCGAAGCTGATCTCCGGCGAACATGTCGGTGCGCTGGCGATGTCGGAGCCGGGCGCCGGGTCCGACGTTGTGTCGATGCGCACCCGCGCCGACAAGCAGGGCGACCGTTACGTTCTCAACGGCTCGAAGATGTGGATCACCAATGGGCCGGTCGCCGACACGCTGGTGGTCTATGCCAAGACCGACCGCACCGCCGGCGCGCGCGGCATCACCGCCTTCATCATTGAAAAGGACATGAAGGGTTTCCAGCCGGCGCAGAAGCTCGACAAGTTGGGCATGCGCGGCTCCGACACCAGCGAACTGGTGTTCATCGATTGCGAAGTGCCGGAAGAGAATGTGCTGGGCGCGGTCGGCAATGGCGTCAACGTGCTGATGTCCGGTCTCGACTACGAACGCGTCGTGCTGGCGGCAGGGCCCTTAGGGATCATGCAGGCCTGCATGGACGTCGTCGTACCCTACGTTCATGAACGCAAGCAGTTCGGTCAGTCCATCGGCCAGTTCCAACTGGTGCAGGCCAAGCTCGCCGACATGTATGTGACGATGAATGCCGCCAAGGCCTATGTGTACGCGGTTGCGCGCGCCAGCGACGAGGGCCGCACCACGCGCGAGGACGCTGCCGGGGCTATTCTTTATGCCGCCGAGCGCGCCACCTGGATGGCGCTGGAGGCGATCCAGTGCCTCGGCGGCAATGGCTACATCAACGACTTCGCCACAGGACGCCTGCTGCGCGACGCCAAGCTCTATGAGATCGGTGCGGGGACCAGCGAGATCAGGCGCATGCTGATCGGCCGCGAGATTTTCGAGAAGACGCGGTGAAACGCGATCTTCAGGAACTGGGCTGGCGCGGTCTGACCATCCTGGGTGTCGTTGTTGGGCTGTTCGTGGGATTGGTAATTGCGCCCGAACTGCCGGCCTGGACGCGATGGGCGCTGGGGATCGCTGTGGTGGTGCTTTTTATCGCCACCCTGATTCTCAAACGGCGCCGTCCGGATTAGGCTGCTGCCGCGTGCATTAACTTTTGCAAACCCCGAATCAGCTAGTGCATTGGCCTAGTGCAATCGTGACGGGGGAAAACGGCCATGATGCGGGTGAGGCTCAAAGCCGACGGACGTATTGTTGAGATCATGCCGGACGGCCAGGAAAAGACCGTCGAGCACAAAGACCCGGCGGCCTTCGTGCGCCATGTGCGGTCGCGCTGTGGACTGACACAGGCGGCCTTCGCGCAGAAGATCGAAGTGCCGATCGAGACCGTGCGCAACTGGGAGCAAGGCAAGCGTCATCCGCGCGGGCCGGCGCGCGCGCTGCTCAAGCTGATCGACAGTGCGCCGGAAGCGGCTTTTGCGGCATTAGGCGGAAGACGGCGCTGAAGCGCCTTTTGGGCAGACGGCGTCGCTAGGCCGTAACCGGCTTGCTCGGCCTATAACGCGCGAGCCGCATCAGCAGGAACATCGCAAACAGCGTGCCGACATAGACCGCCAACTGGAGCTCGCTCGGCCGTTCGGTGTAGCCGATCAAGGTATGCAGCAGGCGGCCGAGTAGACTGCCTTCCGACAAGATCCACGACGTGTCCCACACCGTATGGCCGAGCACTTCGGCGTAACCCGCATTGTTGAGAAACTGAACCGACTGCGCCGCCATGCCGGCGGCGAGCAATGCGATCAGCCAGCTCGTGACCGAGAAGATGTAGCGGGCCGGGATCGTCAGCAATCCCAGATACGTCAATCCGGTAAAAGCCGCGCCGGCCGCGATGCCGAGCACGCCGCCCAGCAACAGCGCCGATCCTGACGTGCCGGACGCTAAAATTCCGTACAAGAACAGCACCACTTCCGAACCTTCGCGCAGCACCGCGAGCCCGACGACGATGGCCAGCGCGGTGAGGGGCTTGGCGCCTTCGCTGACCGCGGTGCCGATCGAGCGCATCTCGGCGGCCATTTCGCGGCCATGCCGTGCCATCCAGGCATTGTGCCACATCAGCATGATGACGGCGGTGCCGAGCACGGCGGCATTGAAAAGTTCCTGGCCCGATCCCTCAAAGGCTTGCGAAATTGCGCCGGCAAACAGCGCGACGATGGCCGCGCCCAATATGCCGGCGCCGATGCCGATCATGACCCAGCGGCCGCGGCCGGGAACGCCACGCGTCGCCGCCATGACGATGCCAACGATCAGGCCGGCTTCGAGGACTTCACGAAAGACAATGATGAGGGCGCCGAGCATGATTTATTCCGCGATCACAACGCCCTTGGCGGTCGCTTCGTGAAACTCGCCGACGAAAGGATAGCGGCCGGGCGCGAGCGGTCCGATCCGGACGGTGCCCTTGGATTTGCCGGGGATGACCTTCTCGACTTTCAAGATGTGGCTTTCGAATTCTTCCGCCGTGACATCGTCGTTGATGATGGTGATGACCACGCGCTGGTTCGCCGGAACCTTGATCTCCTCCGGCGTGAACTTGTGATCCTTGATCGTCAGGACATAGTCCTGCGCGCGTGCCGGCGCGGCGGCCAAAGTCACCAGTGCCACGAGGGCGAGCAGGGCTGCAAAGCTACGCATGCGGTTTCCCTCATCGAGAACGGGCACACAAAAGCATCTAGCGCGTTTGATGCAAGTGCTTATTTTGTCTTGAATTATTCCAATGTACGGCATCGCAAATCGGCCAAAGGGTGCGCGCCGCCAGCGGAGCTGACCGGGTTGGCAGCGCGCCGGCAAGCGGGCATTCTGCGGAGCGACCTGCCTGTCAGGCCTTATTCCAGCCGACGTCCAAGGAGTTAGCGATGCAATTTGTTGAAGCCCATGGTGCCCGTATCCCCCAGATCGGTCTCGGCACCATGACCTTGAAGGAAGACGTCTGCGTCCAGGCGGTCAAGACCGCGCTGCAGGCCGGCTACACCCATCTCGACACCGCTGCCTTCTACGGCAATGAAAAGGAGAACGGTGAGGGCCTGCGCGCATCAGGCATCAAGCGGGATGACGTGTTCATCTGTACCAAGGTGCGCGAGAACAACCTGACGCCGGAAAATTTTGTCAAATCGCTCGACCAGAGCCTCGCCAATCTGCAATTGCCCTATGTCGACCTGCTGTTGATCCACTGGAACAACAAGGACATTCCGTTCAGCGTCAGCATCCCTTCGCTGTGTAAGGCGAAGAAGGACGGCAAGGCCAAGCATATTGGCGTTGCGAATTTCACTACCAAGATGCTCGACGACGCATGGGCGGTGACGACCGAGCCGCTGGTCTGCAACCAGATCGAGATGCATCCCTTCATTAATCAGGACAAGGTCGTCGCGGCGAGCAAGAAGCACGGCATGGCGGTCGTCGCTTATTGCCCGATCGCGCGCGGCAAGGTGCAAGGCTCTCAAGATTTTGGTGCCGACGCGTTGGAGCGCATCGCCAAGGCGCACAACAAATCCGCAGCGCAAGTGTCGTTGCGCTATCTGGTGCAGATGGGTGTCTGCGCCATTCCGCGCACCGCGACGCCGGATCATCTCAAGGCCAATCTCGACGTGTTCGATTTTAAACTGTCGGACGCGGAGATGGCCGAACTCAAGAAGCTCAACGCCACCAACATGCGCGTCGTCAATCCGCCGCACGCGCCGGTGTGGGATACGCCGTAGCGAATGATCCCCGAAAAGTGGGGACCGGTTTTCGGTTAAGGATCATGAGCAAAGAAAGAGACTTCAAGGTTCCGCTCGTCGGGCTCGGCACCTGGGCCTTGCGCGGGCGCGATTGCGCGCGCGTCGTGCAGCAGGCGATCAAGATCGGCTACCGTTACATCGACACCGCGCAAATGTACGACAACGAGGCCGCGGTCGGTGAGGGTGTGCGGACCTCGGGGCTGCGCTCCGAGGTGGTGGTCAGCACCAAAGTGCAGCCGGAGCGCCTGGCGCCGCACGACCTCGAACGCTCGGTGAAAGAAAGTCTAGTTCACCTTCGGCTCGACGTCATCGACCTGCTGCTGATCCATTGGCCGAACCCGCGCGTGCCTTTAGCCGAGACGCTCGGCGCCATGGCCAAACTGAAGCGGGAAGGCTTCGTCAGGCAGATTGGCGTATCGAATTTTACCGTCGCGCTGCTCGCCGAAGCCAACAAAGTGTCGCCCGAACCGCTGGTTTGCAACCAGATCGAATGCCACCCGTTCCTCAACCAGGACAAAGTCATCGCAGCCTGCCGCAAGGCTGATATGGCGGTCGTTGCCTATAGTCCGATCGCGCGGGGCGGGGCCAAGGGCGACGAACTGCTCGAACGTGTCGGCAAGGCTCATGGCAAGACGGCCGCGCAGGTCTCCCTGCGCTGGCTGACGCAGCAGGGCATAGTCGTGATCCCGCGCACCAGCAAGGTCGAACGGCTGGCGGAAAACTTCGAGATTTTCGACTTCGAATTGTCCGACGCAGAGATGAAGGAAATCGCCGGTCTGGCGCGGCGTGGCGGCCGTATCGTCGATTGGTCCTGGTCGCCGAAGTGGGATTGAGCCAGACACCCGTGACGATGGCTCCCGACGTCGCGCTCGTCCTGTTTTCGGGCGGGCAGGATTCCACTGTTTGCCTCGCCTGGGCGCTGGAACGCTTCACGCGCGTCGAAACCGTCGGCTTCGACTACGGTCAACGCCACTCCGTCGAGCTGGAAGTCCGCGGCCGAATCCGCGAGGGCTTGGTCGGGATGCGGCCGGAATGGCGGGGCCGGCTGGGTGAGGACCATCTGATCAAACTCGATGCGCTGGCCGCGATGTCCGACACCGCGCTCACCCGCGAAACCGCGATCGAGATCGCCGAGAGCGGTCTGCCGAACACGTTTGTGCCTGGCCGCAATCTGATCTTCTTCTGCTTTGCCGGCGCGCTCGCCTATCGCCGCGGCGCCCGCCACATCGTCGCCGGCATGTGCGAGACCGATTATTCCGGCTATCCCGATTGCCGCGACGACACCGTGAAGGCGATGCAGGTGGCGCTCACGCTCGGCCTGGACAAGCGGGTCGTGCTCCATACGCCGCTGATGTGGGTCGACAAGGCCGGCACCTTCGCGATGGCAGAGCAGCTCGGCGGAAAAGCCTTGCTCGACCTCGTTGTCGAGGACACCCATAGCTGTTATCTGGGCGACCGCACCCGCCGGCACGCATGGGGCTACGGTTGCGGGGAGTGTCCGGCTTGCGCGTTGCGGGCACAGGGTTATGCAAAATTTATGAGCCAGCGAAAGATGACATGATCACGATTGGTATTGAAAAGCGCAAGAGCATCGAAGGTGCGATTTTCCTCGTCCTGTTTTGCCTGACGATTCCGGCCGCCAACTGGATGCTCGGCCATGTCGGCACGGTGTGCCCGCCCAATGGTCCCTGTCTGGTGCCGGTGGCGCCCGGGCTGATGGCGCCGTCCGGCGTGTTGCTGATCGGCGCCGCTTTGGTGCTGCGCGATCTGGTGCAGCGGCGGCTCGGTATTGAATTCGGCATCGGCGCGATCGTTGCCGGCGCCGCGATCTCGGCCGCGATATCGCCGGCCTCGCTGGTGATTGCCTCGGCGACCGCGTTCCTGATCTCGGAATTGATCGATTTGGCGATCTACACGCCGCTCGCCCGCCGCCGCTTGGTGCTGGCCGTGGTGGCGTCAAGCTTTGTTGGATTGGTCGTGGACTCGATCGTCTTCTTGTGGCTCGCTTTCGGCTCGCTCGACTTTCTGATGGGGCAGGTCGTCGGCAAGCTGTGGATGGTGTTGTTCGCCATTCCGTTCGTTGCTTACCTTCGCCGCCGTGACGAGCGGCTTGGTCTGACGCCGGCCTGACATTCACGGGGATTTCAATGACGTCGACGATCGAGAAGCTCAAGAACATCACGACCGGCACCATCACGACGATCCTTTTGAAAAAGGGCATCCGCCGTTCCTGGATGGCGGGCGCCATGCCGCTCGGCTTTGCCGGCAAGCGGGTCGTCGGCCCGGCGTTCACGTTGCGCTTCGTGCCGGTGCGCGAGGATCTGGCGACGCCGGCAAGCTGGTCGGCCCCGATCTCGACGCGTTCGGCGATCGAAGCCATGCCGGCGGACTGCGTCGTCGTCGCGGATGCCATGGGCGTCAAGGGAGCCGGTATTTTCGGCGACATCCTCTGCATGCGTATGGTCAAACGCGGCGTCACCGCGCTGATCACCGACGGCGTGATGCGCGACAAGCACGGCGTGGTCGCCACCGGCCTGCCGGTGTGGTGCGCCGGCATGGCGGCGCCGGCTTCGGTCAATCAATTGACCTTCGTCGGCTGGGAAGAGCCGATCGGCTGCGGCGGCTGCGCGATCTTCCCCGGCGACATCATCGTCGCCGATGATGACGGCGCCGTGGTGATCCCGAAGGATCTGGCCGACTTCGTTGCGGAGGAAGGCGCCGAGCACGAGTTGCTGGAAAGCTGGCTGGTGCAGGAAGTAGAGAAAGGGGCCAAGCTCCCCGGTCTCTATCCGCCGAACGAAGAAAACAAGAAGCGCTACGAAGAGTGGAAGAAGTCGCGGTAATACCCGCACCGGCTGAAATATTGCTAGACTGGCGCTCGGCATTGACCGGGCGTTCCATGTTTTTCATTCTGTCCAAGACCGTCGCATTTTTTCTTCTGCCGTCGAATCTTTTGATCGTATTCGGCCTGCTGGGTGTCGTGTTGTTGGCGACGCGGTATAGGCGTGCGGGTCTGCGGCTGGCGATTTCATGTCTGGTGATTTTGGCGCTGCTCGGCTTTTCGCCGCTCGGCGGCATGCTGACCCACACGCTGGAAAGCCGCTTCCCGCCGTGGGATCCGTCGCGCGGCGCGCCCGACGGCATCGTCGTGCTCGGCGGCGCCATCGCCTCGGCGCTGTCGCGGGACTACGGCGAACCGGTGCTCAACGCCGACGCCGGACGCATCACCGCCATCGCCAAATTGGCGCGCGCCTATCCGAACGCCCGCATCGTCTATTCGAACGGCGATCCCAGCCTGTTCGGCACCGGATCGCCGGACGGCCGGCCCCTCTATCAGTTGCTCGACAGCTTCGGAGTGCCGCGCGAGCGCGTCGTGCTGGAATCGCGTTCGCGGAATACATTCGAGAATGCGATCTTCACCAAGGAAATGGTGAACCCGAAGCCCGGCGAGCGCTGGCTCGTGGTGACGTCGGCGCAGCATATGCCGCGCGCGATCGGCTGCTTCCGCCAGGCCGGATTTGCCGTCGAGGCCTATCCGGTGGCGTGGCGCACGCAGCAGCGGCCCAACATCAAGCCCGGCGGACCGTTCGGCGCCGGCTTGTACAATCTGGACAACGCCGCGCATGAATGGCTCGGCCTGATCGCCTATCGGCTGACCGGGCGCACGAGCGAGTTGCTGCCGGGTCCGCAATAAAATTCAGAGCACAACGCGCCGCGCCGTCTCGCATTAATGTTGCGAGCGCACACTGCGCCGTTATCCTTGATCGACCGAGGGCGATTCGTGCGGCCCGAGTTCGCGTTTGCGTTCTCGCGCACCATCATTGCAATGCTCTTTTCGAGAGGAATTCCCCTATGCCGTCCGACATCCGCTCCACGATTCCCACTGAACCCGGCGCCTATGAAGGCATCGGGCTCGGCGCCAACTGGAACGAACATGTGGTCACCATCGTCGCCACCGGCATCGGTGTGCTGATCGTGGCGCTAATCGCCGTGTTGATGGGCCTGGCTTAGTCCGCCTTTGCCTCGAACGCTTTGGCCTCGAACGCCTTGCGCGAGTCGGATGAAAACTGCCGCCGCCACATCACGATCACCACGCCTGTGGTGGTCAGCGCCAATGCCACGGGGCCGAGCAGCCAGCCGAGGTAACCGAGCGCAAAGAAGAACGCGCGTTGGCCGCGGTTGAAATGCCGGCCGGCATCCTCGCACAGCCGTGCGGCGCGGTGGGCGAAGGCTTTAGCGGCGGGTGTGTCTTTTTCCGATGCCGGCGGCGCGGCGCCGACCATGATGGCGAAATAATTGTAGAGCCGGTACGCCCAGGCGAACTTGAAGAACGCATAGACGAAGATCACGACCAGCCCCAGTATCTTGAATTCCCAGAGCTGGCGCGACGGCTCGGAGCCGAAATTGATCACCGACACCAGCGAGAGGATGTCCTCGCTCCCCCGCATCAGCGTCAAAGCGCCGCCGATAGCGATCAGGCTGGTGGAGGCGAAAAAGGCCGTGCCGTTTTGCAGCGCCGCGGTCACCTGCGCGTCGACCATGCGCATGTCGCGGCCGATCAGTTGCAACATCCAGTCGTCGCGATAGCTGTGCATCAGGGAATTGAGGCTGCCGCGGCCGGCGGCGGTTTTCTCGATGACGATGGAATAGACGATCCAGGCCCCGACGAAATAGGCGAGGGCAAGCATATCGGGCAGGCTGAAAACCGGCATGGCGACTCCGTCGCGCGCATGGTGCCTGCTGGCGGCCATCCGTTCAATCGTTCTTGCATCCTTGAGCGCCGTCGCCGCCTCTGCCAAATAGGGACAGGGAGACTTCCATGCCGCAGACCATTACCACTGGGTACAAGGCGCTGGTAGACGCCGCCGAGCGCGAGATCGAGACGCTGCCGGTCGAGGAGGCGATCAAGCTCGCCGGCCGCGATGACGTGGTGCTGGTCGATATCCGCGATCCGCGCGAATTGGAACGCGAGGGCAAGGTGCCCGGCGCCTTCCATTGCCCGCGCGGCATGCTGGAATTCTGGATCGATCCGAACGGCTCCTATTTCAAGCCGGTCTTCGGCCAGGACAAGAAGTTCGTATTTTTCTGCGCCGGCGGCATGCGTTCGGCCTTGGCGGCGCAGATTGCCCAGCGCATGGGGCTAAAGCCCGTCGCCCATATCCGCGGCGGCTTCGGCGCCTGGAAGAAAGCCGGCGGCCCGTTCGATGCGCCGGAAGAGAAGAAAAGTTGAGGCCGCCATGGCGCTGACCCTGATCCTCGGCAACAAGAATTACTCGTCCTGGTCGCTGCGGCCGTGGATCGCGATGAAGGTCGCCAGCATCGCCTTCGATGAAAAGGTCATCCCACTCTATGAGCCCGGCAGCGCCGAGCAGGTTCTGAAATATTCTCCGGCCGGCAAGGTCCCCGTGCTCATCGACAATGATGTGCCGGTATGGGAGTCGCTCGCCATTCTCGAATATCTCGCCGAGAAATTTCCCGACGCCGGCCTTTGGCCTAGGGACAGCCGTGCGCGCGCCCACGCCCGCGTCGTTGCCAACGAGATGCACGGCGGCTTCCAGGCGCTGCGCAAGAACTGCCCGATGAACATGTGGCTACCGCCCAAGCATCGGCCTCAAGCCGACGAAGTGATGGAGAACGTGCGGCGCATCGATACGCTGTGGAGCGACTGCCGCGCGCGTTTCGGCCAAAATTCTAAAAATCCCGGCGATTTCCTGTTCGGTGCTTTCGGCGCGGCTGACGCCATGTATTCGCCGGTGGTCTCGCGCCTGCACGGCTACGGTCTGCCGGTCGGCGACACCTCGCGCGCCTATATGGACGCCATGATGGCGCTGCCGGCCTGGCAGGCGTGGCTCGCCGACGCCCACAAGGAGCCCTGGGTCATGCAGCACAACGAGCCGGATTGGCCGCTGGTGCGTGGCGTTTAAGGCCTTCTAGCAGGGCGAACCAAAGTTCCATTGGCGCGTTGGGTTCCCGGGGCAATCACGTACCCGGGACTTGGCGCGTCTTTCATGAAACTTGAGCCCAATCGTAACGTATGGCGCGTGACGCCGGCGAACCGCGCCGCCATGCTGGTCGATGCCGCGGATTATTTTGCCGCGATCCGGCGCGCTATGATCAAGGCGCAGCGAACCATCATGGTCGCCGGCTGGGATCTGCACGCCCAGACGAAACTGGTCGGCCCCTCCGGCGAAGCGGACGACGGCTACCCGCCTCTGCTGGCCGATTTCCTGACCGCGCTGGTGAACGAGCGACCGCAGCTTCAGATCAGTCTGCTGCTGTGGGATTTCCCGGTGCTCTACGCTGCCGAGCGCGATCCGTTTCCGACTTATTCGCTTCGCTGGAACACGCCGGACCAAATCCGCTTCTGTCTCGACGATTGTGTGCCGCTCGGCTCGTCGCAGCATCAAAAGCTGGTGGTGATTGACGACGCGGTGGGATTCAGCGGCGGGCTCGACATTACCATCCGGCGTTGGGACACCAGCGAGCACCGTATCGACGAGCCCCATCGCGTCGATCCGAGCGAC
The DNA here is from genome assembly GCA_031389105.1 of Hyphomicrobiales bacterium. Lineage (GTDB taxonomy): Bacteria > Pseudomonadota > Alphaproteobacteria > Rhizobiales > Xanthobacteraceae > Pseudolabrys. Next base: position 4,626 of record JANMSH010000283.1, on the reverse strand, counting down.
AAACCGTACAAGCCGTTTCACGACGTGCAGATGGTGGTCGATGGCGAGGCGGCCCACGCTCTCGGTGAATTGCTGCGGTCGCGCTGGGCCTGCGCTGCGTGCGAGACGCTGCCGCGCGTGCATTGCGATGGCGATCCGTGGCCCGATCAAGTCACGCCGGATTTCACCAATGTCGATATCGGCATCGCCCGCACCCAGCCGGCTTACGAAGAGCAGCAGGAGGTGACGGAGGTTGAACGGTTGTTTCTCGACAGCATCGATGCCGCCGAGCGCTCGATCTATATCGAAAATCAGTTTATGACCTCGCCGGTGATTGCCGAAAAGCTGGCGGCTCGGCTGCGCGCGCGGCCTGAACTAGAATTGTTGCTGATCGCACCCAATTCGCACGACTCCTGGATCGAGGCCTACAGCATGAAGGCCGGCCGCATCGCCTTTGCAAAAACTTTGCACGAGGCGGGCGGCGACCGTGTCGCCATGGTGTTTCCACAGGTCTCCGCCGGCGACCGGCAGGTTCCGGTGATGATCCATTCTAAAATTATGGTGGTCGATGACACGTTGCTGCGCATCGGCTCGGCCAATCTCAATAACCGGTCGATGGGTACCGACACCGAATGCGATCTCATCGTCGTCGCGAAGAACGACGACGAACGGTCCCGCATCGCTCAGACGCGCAACCGTTTACTCGGCGATCATTGCGGCGCTACGGCGGAGGAGGTGGCCAAGGCGCTTGATGCCGCGAACGGCTCGCTGCTTGCCGTGGCGCGCACGCTGACGCGCAACGGCCACAGCCTGGTGCCGATCGTCGATACGCCGGAAAACACCGACGAATTGACCGCCGCCGTCCAGGGCGTGGCCGACCCGGCGCGGCCGTTCGGCGCGGAGCGGTTCGTCAGCCGCATCTTCGGCGGACTGATACCGGTGGCGCGCGTGTCGACCGTCCTCAAGGTGATTGCGGCTGGTGCGCTGGTGATCGCGCTGGCGCTGGTCTGGCGCTACGTGCCGCTGGCCAAGCCCGAGGCGGTGCGCGAAGCTTTTGCCTCCATCGCCGAAAGCCAATCGGCGCCGTTCATTGTGGTCGTCGCCTTCGTCGCCGGCGGCCTCATCGCGTTCCCGGTCATGGTTCTGATCGCGGCGTCGGCCGCGGCGTTCGGCCCGTGGTGGGGCTTTGGTTATGCCACCACTGGCGCGCTGGCCAGCGCACTGGTGACCTACGGCATCGGGCGCGCGCTCGGCAAACGGCCCTTACGCAACATTCTCGGTCCGCGGCTTAACCGCATCCGCCAGCGTGTCGCGCGGCGCGGTGTTATTACGATGGCGGCGGTGCGTATGGTGCCGGTCGCGCCCTTTACGGTGGTCAATCTGGTGGCAGGCGCCAGCGGCATTCCCGTGCTGGATTACATGGCAGGGACTCTGCTCGGGATGCTGCCGGGGCTGATCGCGATCTCGGCGGTCGGGCATCAACTCGCGCGCATCATGACGGCGCCAACCGGCGCCGATTTCGGGCTTCTGGGCGCTGCGGTCGCGGTATGGATAGCCTTTTCGATCGGGCTCCAGGCATTGGTGTCGCATTACTGGAGTAGCGCGCGGTGATCGTCGCAAACGACGGCGCGGTCCGTGTCATGACCTGGAATATTCACGGCGCGCTCGGCCGCAATCCGCGTCTGGATCTCGCGCATGTCGTGGAACTGATCCGCAAGTGGCATCCTGACATCGTTGCCTTGCAGGAAGTCGACTCACGGCGTGCCTTTGCCGATGGCGCCAATCCGTTTGAATTTTTGCAGGCCGCGGTTGGGCTATACGGCGTCGGCGCCAAGTCGTTGACCACCAAAGACGGCGATTACGGACAGATGCTGATCAGCCGCTGGCCGATGGGCGAGCCGCAGGTGCACAACATTTCGTTTCCCGAGCGCGAGCCGCGCCGTGCCATCCGCGCCGAGGTGATGACGCCGTTTGGCCCGCTGATCGTCGTCGCCACGCATCTAGGCCTTAGCATCAACGAGCGGCGCAGCCAGGCGAGCGTTTTGACGGAGCTCGCGGCCGGGCAGGGACCCGCTATCGTGATCGGCGATTTCAACGACTGGTTCTGGGCAGGCTCCGTGCGCTCGGTGTTGTCCGAACATTTCGCCGGCCGCACGCGCTTTCGCACGTTCCCGTCGAAGTTTCCGCTGCTGCGCCTCGACCGCATCTATTGCCGGCCGCGCGAGGTGCTGGTGCGCAGCTTTGTCGACAAACAGGCGCGTGCGATATCGGACCATCTGCCGGTGATCGCCGATCTGCGGCTAGCCTAAGTCACCACGGCCGCTCGACCGAATTGGTGACGTGATCGCGGTCGGGTGAGGTGAAGCACAGCCCGACGCACAAAAAAGGCAGGTCGGGATGCGGGTTATGTCCGCGGTGAAATTTGGCGATCGGCTCGGAATAGCACTCGCCGGCCTTGGCTTTGACCAGCACGCCTTCCTGGAAATGCGCCTCGAACTGTCCCTGTAGCGCGACGAAGAACGCCGCGCCGTTGTGGCAATGCCAGTTGGTGAAACCGCCCGGCACGATTTCGGCGTTATAGATCTGCACTTTGACGTTCGGATCGCGCGGCAACGACGCATACATCGCATCGAACAGCAGATTGCGGTGGAAGCCGTGGCCGGGCGGCACGAAGCCGTCGAGCTGAAGCTTAAGGTCTTTGTACTTGTCGGGCGCGTGCATTGTTCATCCCTGTGCGGCGGTGATCACGATTTCTACCAGATGCGGGTGCTCTAGATCGACTCCGAGGCACGCCCGCATCGGCGGGTTGGCCGGATCGACCCATTCGTCCCAGGCTTTGTTCATCTCATTTTTCTGGGCGATGTCGGAGATGTAGACAATGGCCGACAGGATGCGGCTTTTATCGCTGCCCGACATCGCCAGGCTCTCGTCGATGCGGCACAGCGCCTTGCGCGTCTGCTCGTAGAAGCCGGGGTCGGCATCGGGCGACACCGCGACCGTGAACACCAGCCCACCGTGAACCACGGCGCGGCTGCGGGTCGGCGTCAGGCCGGGAAATCGCGTGATCATGCTGGCTCCTGCCGGGGTGAAAAATCCCGCGCATGCTAGCGCAGACGCAAACAAAAAACCCGGCCGCGAGGGCCGGGTTTTTCAGTTCAAGCGGAGAGGGCTGATTAGTTGTCCAGCGCTTCCTTGACGGTGTCCTTGATGCCGCCAACGGTGTTCTGAACCTTGCCGGCGACCTGCTGAGCCTTGCCTTCGGTTTCGAGCTTGCTGTCGCCGGTGACTTTGCCCGCGACTTCCTTCACTTTGCCCTTAGCCTGCTCGAAGCTGCCTTCAACGCGATCTTTGTTCATGCGAAATTTCCTTCGGTTCGATTGTCAGGGTCGTCGGCAAGATAACGCTGCACCGCACCCAGCGTTCCATGAACAATTTGCACGGTCCCAAACGTGCGCATGAAACGCGGACATGCCCGCGCCGGATTGTTCCAGCGCGGGCCATGCTTAACGACTTTAAAAAGTGACGTTACTTAGGCATCGAGGATCGCGACGATCTCGTGCGTGCGCGGATCGAGGACCAATATCTGGTTGCCGACCAGAATGTAGTCGTAGCCGCGCCATTCCGGATAAACCACGATCACGTCCTGCGGCACCGGGTAGAACTTCACGGTGTTCGGCACGCGGGTGCCGACGCTGATCGAAACATTCAGACGCACCGGCTCGACGCGGTTTTGCTTGAACACCGTCGTGATCTTGGTGCGCTGTTCGGTCGAAAGTTTGGCCGTACCTGCGGCCGCGCCCTGACCGGTGGTGGACTGGCCGGTCTTCGGTGCCGCGTCCGGCGCAGCGTTTTGCGCCGCGGCCGGCTTGGCAGTGCTGTTGCCGTCGCTTGGCTTGAGCGGAGCGCCCTGGGCGGCCTTGTTATCCATCGCGCCCTTATCGACCGCCTTGTCCGGGTTGGCGGGCTTGGCATTCGGGGCGCCGGGAGCCTGGCCGACGGTTGCCGGGGCTTTTTGGGTTTCGGCGTTCGGTTGCCCGGCCTTCATGCTCGGCGCGACCTTCTCGGCCGGGGCGTTCTGCTGCGCGGCGGGAGCGGGAGCCGGACTGGCGGGACTCACATCTTTAGCCGGCGCCTGAGCGAAGGCGGCGGTGGCACTCAGCAGCACGGCGGCTGCGACGGTCGATAACAAGTGTGCATGTTTCATCTTTGCTCTCCTCTGGATTCCCCACGAAACTTGTCGATGTAGAACGAGAACGTTGCCGCGGCGGCCCGGTTCCAAGCCCTGACGCCGCACCGCCATTGCCTTCCGGGTTCCATCAAGGCACCTTTTAAAAAAAGGGAGGGCCTGTTGGCGATTCTGACGTCCTCAATTGACAAGAACGCCGCCGAATTTCGCTCCAATGCCGAGCGCATGGCCGCGCTCGTGACCCAGTTGCAGGCGCGCCGCACCGAGGCCGCGCAGGGCGGGTCGGAAAAAGCGCGCGAGCGTCACGTCGCGCGCGGCAAGCTGCTGCCCCGCGACCGGGTGATGAACCTGATCGATCCCGGCTCGCCGTTCCTCGAACTCTCGGCGCTGGCCGCCAACGGCATGTATGACGACGCTATTCACGGCGCCGGCCTGATCACCGGCATCGGCCGCATCGAAGG
>JANMSH010000074.1:0-16260 GCA_031389105.1 Hyphomicrobiales bacterium | reverse complement strand
GCAAGCCGATCATCGGCTGCATCGCCAGCGCGCTGAAGGATGCCGGCCTCAAGCCCGACGACATCGACTACGTCAACGCGCACGGCACCAGCACGCCGGAAAACGACAAGATGGAATATCTCGGCGTCTCCACCGTGTTCGGCGAGCGCATGAAGAGCGTGCCGATTTCCTCGAACAAATCGATGATCGGCCACACGCTGTCGGCGGCTGGCGCCATCGAGGCCGTGGTGACGTTCCTGACGCTGCAGAACCAACGCATCCCGCCCACCATCAACTACAATCCGGACCCCGCGATCCCGCTCGACGTGGTGCCGGACAAAGCCCGCGACGCCCGCGTCACACATGCCATTTCGAATTCATTCGGCTTCGGCGGGCAGAACGTTTCGCTGGTGATGGGGCTTGAGCCGGCCTGAAGCGCGCTGCCCGTTTCGGGTATAATTGCGCGTCCATAGTAAAGAGACTGATCCCCGCATGCGCGCACTTCAACTCATCGGCGACCGCCAGCTTGAACTTGCCGACATGCTCGCGCCGCCCGCGCCGGGCGATGGTGAAGTGCAAATCCGCATCAAGGCGGTCGGCCTCAATCATCTCGACGTCTGGGGCTTTCGCGGCATGGCCTTCGCCAAGCGAAAGCTGCCGCTGGTGGTCGGCGCCGAAGCGTCCGGCGAGATCGCAGCGACGGGCGCAGGTGTCAACAACTTCAAGGCCGGCGACAAGGTCGTCATGTATGGCGCCATGACCTGCGGACATTGCACCGCCTGCCGCGAGGGCCGCGACAATCTGTGTGAAAACGTCGCCGGCATCATGGGCTTTCACATCGACGGCTTTGCCCGCGACCTGATCAACCTGCCGGCCCGCCTCGTTGTGCCCGTTCCAGCCGGCGTGTCGCTGCGCGATGCCGCCTGCGCGCCGATCGCCTTCGGCACCACCGAACACATGCTGTTCGACAATGCCAAGCTCAAGCCCGGCGAAACCATTCTGGTGCATGCCGGCGGCTCCGGCATTGGCTCGGTCGCCATTAAGATGGCGAAAGCCATAGGCTGTACCATCATCACCACCGTGGGCGACGACGCGAAAGCCGAGAGAGCCAAGGCCTTGGGCGCCGACCACGTCATCAACTACAAGACCGAGCGCTTCGAAGGCGTTACCCGCAAGTTGACAGCCAAGAAGGGCGTTGACGTGGTATTCGAACATGTCGGCGGCGAAGGCTTCAACGCTTCGCTTTTCGTGCTCAAGCGCGGCGGGCGGCTGGTGACCTGCGGCTCAACCGCGGGGCCGAGCGTGACCATCAATCTGATGCAGTTGTTTCAGCAGCAGTACAAGATTTTCGGCTCGTTCGGCTGCCAGATCCGCAACATCCGTGACAGTCTTTCGAAGATGGCAGCCGGCATCTCGCCGATCATCGACAGCGAGTTCGCCCTGCCCGACTTCGAGCAAGGCCTGGCGCGGCTCGAAGGCCGGCAGGTGTTCGGCAAAGTGATTGTCAACTTCTAATGTCTAGCTTCCGACGACGCCTGCGCCGCGGCCTCAAGCACTTCGGCAATGCATTGGTCGGCTTTGTTGCCGTACGCTTCCTGCGGTTGTTGCAGCGCGCGAATCTCGAGACGACGTCCAACCTCGCCGGTTGGATCATGCGCAAGATCGGACCGCTGTTCGGCGAAAACCGGATCGGACGCGCCAATCTCACCGCCGCCTTCCCCGAGAAATCCGCCGCCGAGATCGAAACCATCCTGAGCGGAGTGTGGGACAATATCGGGCGCATGGGTGTCGAGTTCGCGCAGCTCGACAAGCTCTGGAATGAGGACGCCTACCTGCATCCGGAGAACAGCCGCGTCACGCTCGGGCCGGAATCCATCGAGCATTTCCTTAAGCTGCAAAACGACGGCAAACCGGCATTGATTTTCGCCGCGCATCTGGCCAATTGGGAACTGCCGGCGGTGTGCGCCAAGACTTACAAACTCGACAGCGCGGTGCTGTACCGCAAGCCCAACGTCGCCGCGATCGACAAATGGCTCGAGGAAACCCGTGCCGCCAGCATGGGCGAGATCATCTCGACCGATTTGAGCGCGCCGATAAAAATCGCGCAGGCGCTCGAGCGCGGCGCCCATGTCGGCATGCTGGTCGATCAGTATTACGTGCGCGGCGTGCCGGTGACGTTCTTTGGCCAGCGCACCGTGGCCAACCCGCTGATTGCGCGGCTCGCCCAGCATTTCAATTGCCCGATCCACGGCGCCCGCATCGTCCGTCTGCCCGGCCATCGCTTTCGCGCCGAACTCACCGATGAGGTCCAGCCGGTGCGTGACGCCAAGGGCGATATCGATATCCCCGGCACCATGCAGGCGATCATCGCCGTGATCGAGGGATGGATTCGCGAGTATCCCGAGCAGTGGCTGTGGCTGCACCGCCGTTGGCGGCCGGAAGATCACGCAGCTTGAGCGCTCAGGTGTTCGTTACTTAAGTTTTGGTCGGCAGGCCCGCGGCCTTCCACCCGATGATGCCGCCGGCGAGATGCGCGCTGTAGGGGTAACCTGCATCCTGCGCCGCGACCGAGGCAGTGATCGAACGCCGCCCCGAACGGCAGGCGAACACCACCTGCTTGCCCTGCGGATCGGGAATGAGCGACGCATCAAAGCTCGACAGCGGCACGATCACCGCGTCGGGATAGGCTTCCAGCGACGTCTCGTTCGGCTCCCGCACATCGACCAGCAAGATGCGGCCTTCGGTGAGGCCCTTGACGACCTGTTCCGGCGTGAGGTTGGTCACCTCATCGGCCCGCGGCATTTCGTCAGCCATGACGCAACTCCATGATCCTGGCGGCGGTATTTTCGGCCGGAATCGATGCGCGCCGCAATAGCGTTCCACACCGAGTCATCAAACCGTGACTTGCGTACCCACTTCGACCACCCGTCCGGTCGGTATCTGGAAGAAGTCGGTGGCGTCGCTGGCCGAACGCGCCAGCCAGATGAACAGGTGATCCTGCCACGACGGCATGCCCGACTGCGGCGACGGCCGCAGCGTGCGCCGCGACAGGAAGAACGACGTCGACATGATGTCGAATTGCCAGCCGTGCTTGCGCGCGATCGCCAGCGCCTTCGGCACGTTGGGCTGTTCCATGTAGCCGAACTTCAGCGACACCCGCGAAAAATGTGCCGACATCGGCGTGATCTGAACCCGGTCTTCCTCTGGCACGCGCGGCGTATCGGCGGTGACGATGGTGAGGATCACGTTGTTCTCGTGCAGCACCTTGTTGTGCTTGAGATTGTGCAATAACGCGGTCGGCGTGAATTCCGGATCGCTGGTAAGAAAAACCGCGGTACCCGGAACGCTATGCGGCGGCTTCTTCTCAAGCATGCGGAACAGCGTATCGAGCGGCACTTCGGTGCGTCGGGTTTTGCTGGCGAGAATACCGGTGCCGCGCCGCCAAGTCATAATCAGGAGCACCATGCCGGCGCCGAATAGCAGCGGGGCCCAGGCGCCCTCGAACAATTTCAAGAGGTTGGCGGAGAAGAAGGTCGCATCTATGATCACGAACGGCACCATGATGGCCAGCGCTTTCCACAATGGCCACTGCCAAAGCTTCCAGAACACGAAGAACGCCAGCATCCCGTCCACCACCATCGTGGTCGCCACCGCGATGCCGTAGGCGGAAGCCAGCGCGCTCGAAGTGCGGAACAGCCCGACCAGCAGCAACACGCCGATCAGCAGCGCGATGGTGACGCGCGGAATGTAGATCTGGCCGACATGCGAAGCCGACGTGTGCAGGATCGTGAGGCGTGGCAGCAGACCGAGCCGGATCGCCTGATGCACCAGCGAATAGGCGCCGGTGATCACAGCCTGGCTCGCGATCACGGTCGCCGCCGTTGCTAGAATCACCATTGGGATCAGAAACGCTTCCGGCACCAGACGGTAGAATGGATTTTCGATCGCGCCCGGATCGGCCAGCACTTTCGCGCCTTGGCCAAAATAGTTGATGAGCAACGCCGGCAGCACCAGGCTGAGCCATGCAATCTGGATCGGCTTGCGGCCGAAATGACCGAGATCGGCATACAGAGCCTCGCCGCCGGTCACCACCAGGAACACGGCGCCCATCGTGATCAGGCCGATCTTGCCATGCTCGGCGACAAAGGCGATGCCATACAGCGGATTGAGCGCGTACAGCACGTGAGGATCGTCGGCAATGTGCAACGCGCCCGCGATCGCAATCGCGGCGAACCAGAGCACCATGATCGGACCAAACAATGCCGCCACTTTCGCGGTGCCGACGCTTTGCGCGGCGAACAGGCAAACCAGAATGATGACCGCCAGCGGCACGACGTAATCGCTGAAGGCGGGGCTTACGATCTTGAGCCCTTCAACTGCCGACAGCACCGAGATCGCCGGCGTAATCACCGAGTCGCCGAGAAACATCGCAGCGCCGATGACGCCGAGGATAAAGACGAAGGGGGTGCGGCGGCCCATGGCACGCATCGCCAGCGCAGTAAGCGAAAGCGTGCCGCCCTCGCCGTTGTTGTCGGCACGCAAGAGCAGCAGCACGTATTTCAATGTCACTGTGACGATCAGTGCCCATACGATCAAAGAGAGCACGCCAAGCACGATGTCGCGGGTGACGCCCTGCTGGTGGCTAGCCGCCATCGCCGCTTCGCGGAACGCATAAAGTGGGCTGGTGCCGATATCGCCGTAAACGACGCCGACGCTGCCCAGCGACAGGGCCAAAAAGCTCTGCGGCGCTTCCCGGCCGGTCCCGTCGTCAGGGGTTTGGGCAGCGGCGGCGGTCTCGTTCACGCGTTCGCTCATTTTGAAATTTTCGGATCGACCGGTGCGGTGGAGGCGGGCTTATAACACCGCCCTGCCCAAGACAATACCGGGCTTACCCGCGACCACTTGACCGTGATCAATCGTGCGGAACCGCAATTGTTCCGGTTACGGGCTGAAATTGACGGGAATCGGAGGCTCTTCCCGCATCAGGGTAATGGTGACCCGGCGGTTTGGCGACATCATCGGGTTGTCGGGAAATAGCGGGTCAGTGTCGGCCTTGCCCGCCACCATGAAAATATTTCCATTTCGGAGACCCTCGCCGACCAAAATCTCACGCACGGCGTTGGCGCGGTCGGCGGAAAGCTCCCACGGGCCATAGCCCGGCTTTGGCGGCACCTTGGAGGCGGCAGTGTGGCCAGTGATCGAGACGCGGTACGGCATTGCCTTGAGCGAGGACGCGATTTTCTTGATCACCTGGCGGGTTCTCTCAAACGGCTCCTTGCCGCCGTCGGGAAACATCGAGCGGCCGTCCTGATCGACGATCTCGATGTTGATGCCGTCTTTGCTTTCCTCGATCATGATGTGCTTCGAGACCTCGGTGATCTCGGGCATGGTCTGCAAGGCCTGGCGCAGCGACGCGGAAGCCAGCGCAAATTTGCGATCTTCCTTGAAGCGCGCACCGTAGGTTCGTTGGCGCTCGCTGTCTTCGGGTGACGGCGTCGCGGAAGCTTCGGACGGATCGATGTGGGCGGCGCTCTTGAGCTTCGGACGCGTCGGCAATCCCATCACTTCGATGATGCCGGAATAACGCACTTTGTCCTGCACGCCGAATGCATCACGCATCGAGCCCGCGACCACCTGAAGTTTGGCTTGGTCTTGCGTGGAGAATGCCACCAGCATCACGAAGAATGCGACCAGCAGCGCCATCAGGTCGGCGAAAGTTACGAACCAGCCGTGACCGCCTGCATGTCCGCCACGATTTTTCTTGGCCATGACCGCGGTCCGTTATGCCGCAACCGGCTCGGCGTCTTCCTCGAGGGCATGCCGGTGTTTTTCCGGCAGGTATGCCAAGAGCATTTCGCGTACCAGCGTTGGGCTTTTGGCCTCACGGATCATCAGAATGCCGTCGATGATGAGGGTGCGGTTGATTTCCTCGTCCACCAGCTTGAGATGCAGTTTATCGGCAAGCGGCAGACAGATCATGTTGGCGATCGCCGCGCCGTAGAAGGTCGCGAGCAAGGCGCCCGCCATGAACGGGCCGAGCTTGGACGGATCGGTCATGTTGGCGAACATCTGCACCATGCCGATCAGCGTACCGATCATGCCGAAGGCAGGCGCGCAATCGCCGATGGCGCGATAGATCTTCTGGCCTTCGTCGAGATGGGACAGGAAATTGTCGCGATCGCGCTCAAGATTGTCACGAATAAAGCTGGTGTCGTAACCGTCGGCGACGAAGCGGATGCCCTTCGCCATGAAGGGATCGTCGATCTCGACCTTTTCCAGCCCGATCGGACCCTGCTTGCGGGCGATTTCAGCAAGCCCTGCGATTTCGTCGACCAGTTCGCGCAACGTCGTGCGGCGCATGGTGAAGGCGTACTTGGCGCCGAGCGGCATACCGTGGAAAATCGATCCGAGGGGAAAACGGATCAAGGTAGCGGCGAAACAACCGCCGAATATCAGGATGGCGGCATGTGTATTGACGAACATGCCAAGATCGCCGTCCATCAAAATGACGAGGGCGATGACGGCGACGCCGGCAGCCAGACCTATACTCGTTGCGATATCCATAACTTACCCCACCCGACGCACGCGACTTTCGGCAGCGGCATAGCCGCCTACCAGCACCATGGCCTGACCCTAGACTGGCGCTGTTAAGAGGCGGTAAAGGCTAACCGTTGGTGAAATTAAATACGGGCGGAAAAGACCCCTGCCCGGTGACCGGCCGCGTAAAACCTGCAAAAATCCGTGGAATAGGCGCGAATGCCCCAGGGTCCCGTCGAGGACCCCCTAAAAAGGGAGGAGAACGACCCATGCGTGAGATCGGTCATTTCGTCGGCGGCAAGACGGTCAAGGGCGCCTCCGGGCGCTTTGGCGACGTGTTCGATCCCAACACCGGCGAGGTGCAGGCCAAGGTCGCGCTGGCCAGCAAAGCTGAGGTCGAGAAGGCCATCGCCAATGCCGAGGCGGCACAGCCGGCTTGGGCCGCGACCAATCCGCAGCGGCGCGCCCGCGTGATGTTCAAGTTCCTCGAACTGGTGGCGAAGGAATATGACGACCTCGCCCGGCTGCTGTCGTCCGAGCACGGCAAGACCTTTCCCGACGCCAAAGGCGATATCCAGCGCGGCCTCGAGGTGGTGGAATTTGCCTGCGGCATCCCGCATCTGCTGAAAGGCGAATACACCGAAAGCGCCGGTCCGGGCACCGACCTCTATTCCGTCCGGCAACCGCTCGGCGTCGTCGCTGGCATTACTCCGTTCAATTTTCCCGCGATGATCCCGCTCTGGAAATGCGCGCCGGCGGTTGCCTGCGGCAATGCATTCATTCTCAAGCCGTCAGAGCGCGCCCCGTCCGTGCCGATGCGGATCGCCGAGCTGTTTCTCGAGGCCGGATTGCCGGAAGGCATTCTCAACGTCGTCAACGGCGACAAGGAAGCAGTCGACGCGCTGCTGACCGACGCCCGCGTGAAGGCTATCGGCTTCGTCGGATCGTCCGATATAGCGCAGTACATTTATTCAACCGGCACCGCGCACGGAAAGCGCGTGCAATGTTTTGGCGGCGCCAAAAACCACATGATCGTGATGCCGGACGCCGACATAGACCAGGCCGTCGATGCGCTGATCGGCGCCGGCTACGGCTCGGCCGGCGAACGCTGCATGGCGATCTCGGTGGCCGTGCCGGTCGGAGAGAAGACCGCCGACATCTTGATGAAGAAGCTGATCCCGCGCGTCGAAAGCCTGAAGATCGGGCCGTCGAGCGATCCGCAGGCCGACTACGGTCCGATGGTGACCAAGGCACATCTCAACAAGGTGAAGGACTACGTCGAGACCGGCATCAAGGAAGGCGCCAAGCTCGTTGTCGACGGCCGCGGCTTCAAGATGCAGGGCTACGAGAACGGCAACTTCATGGGCGGCTGCCTGTTCGACAACGTGACGCCGGATATGCGCATCTACAAGGAAGAGATCTTCGGGCCGGTGCTGTCGGTGGTGCGCGCAAAGGATTACGAGGAGGCAGTGCGGCTGCCGTCCGAACACGAATACGGCAACGGCGTCGCCATCTTCACCCGCGACGGCGACACCGCGCGCGATTTCGTCAACCGGGTGCAGGTTGGCATGGTTGGCGTCAATTTCGCCATTCCGGTGCCGCTCGCCTATCACACCTTTGGCGGCTGGAAACGCTCCGGCTTTGGCGATCTCAATCAGCACGGCCCGGATTCGGTGCGCTTCTACACCAAGACTAAGACGGTGACGCAGCGTTGGCCGACCGGCACCAAAGCCGGCGCCGAGTTCGTGATCCCGACGATGAAGTGACGGCACCAAGCGGAATGAGCAAAGCCAGGACAGCAGGAAGCATTGTCGTCGCGCTGCTGCTCGGAGGCTGCGCCGGTGGCCAGGGTTTCTCGCTCGGCGGCGCGAACGCGCAAGCCCCGGACATGTCCATTCCGGGACGTTGGATATTGGCGGCGCCCAACGCGCCGACCTGCGGCATCAATTTCAGCGGCGCGGCGGCGGCACGGGCCGGCAATGCCGCGCCGGAAGGCGGCTGCCCCGGAAAATTCTTCATGAGCCGCCGCTGGACGCTCGACCAAGATACGCTCGTCATCAACGACGACGAAAGCAATGCCTTGGCGCGCTTCAAACTCGCCGACGGTCGTTTCGAGGGCCAGGCCGCTGCCGGCTTTGCCGTGACGCTGTCGCGTCCTCCCTCCCCGCCGCAATAGGAAACGTTCATGACCGAGTATCAGCTTTATTGCTTCGCCCAATCCGGAAACGCCTATCGCGCAGCCTTGATGCTCAATCTGATGGGCGCCGACTGGGAGCCGAAGTGGCTCGACTTTTTCGGAGCCGGAGTGCAGCGCGGTGCGGACTATCGCGAAGCCGTCAACGAGATGGGCGAAGTGCCGGTGCTGGTGCACGGCGACAAGAAGCTGACGCAGTCGGGCGTGATCCTGACTTATCTGGCGCGCAAGTCCGGCAAGTTCTTGCCGCAAGGCGAAGATGAAGAGCTCGAAGCGCTGCGCTGGATCATCTTCGACAACCAGAAGGTCAACGGCTTTCTCGGGCCTCATCGCTTTCTGAAAAACTTCGCCAAGCCCGCTGGCGATCCGGCGGTTATGGCGTTCCTCAAGGGCCGCATCGACGGCAATCTCGCCATCGTCAACAAGCGGCTGAAAAAATCGCCGTTCCTGCTCGGCGACAAGCCAACCATCGCCGACATTTCAATGACGGCCTATTTGTACTATCCGGCGGAGGAATACGGCTTCGATATTGCCAAGGAACATCCGGCAATCGGCGCCTGGCTCGAACGGATGAAGGCCCTGCCCGGCTGGGGACACCCGTACGATCTGATGCCGGGTTATCCGTTCGGCACGCAAGGTTTCCGTAACCGCAGTCAGTGATCGTGATGATGGCCGTGCGAATGACCGCCGCTGCAGTCGTCGTGGTCGTGATGCGCGTGGCCGTGATGACCGTGATGGTGCGCTTGCGATAGCGCGTAGGCGCCGCCTTCCGGTTCGAACGGCGCGTCAATCATCGTCACTTTGGCGCCAAGCGACGTCAGCAAGTTTTCAACCGCGGCATCGCGGCGGGTGCGGATGCGATTAGTGAGAACTTGCACAGGCACATGGCGATCGCCGAGATGCCAGGCTAGGCGCGACAGGCCTGCTAGGTCGGACGCACGCGCTTCGATCAAGGGTTCGACCGCCGCCACGACTTCAACCAGAGTGCCGTCGTCTAGCAACAGCAGATCGTCGGTGCGCAGCCGTACCGGCATGTGCAGATCGATGTCGACGACCGTGCCCTTCGTCCCCGTAACAGTGACCTGCTGCGCGTTGCGCTGCGCGTAATCGAGAATCACAGTGTCGGCGATCACTCGGTCATGGCTGTGGCTTGCGGTAATGGCACTCGTTGCGCGGGACATGCTGGCTTTCGTGGATCAGTTTAGACGCGGGGGGCGACCTGGTTCGCCCTCGCTTTCGGCGCCGGCCTGATCCGGCGACAGCGGCGTCTCGCTCGCAGGAGCAGCCGTCGGCGACACGGCGGCGAGCGCGGCTTCGTCCTTGCGCTGATAGTCGTGATAGGAAATCCAGCCGAGCGGCAGACACACCAGATAAATCAGTGTGCCAAGCGTCAGCACCTGCCACGGATAGCTGATCAGAAGCGCTACGAACAACACCACCACGACGAACACCGGCAGTACCATTTCCGGCGGCACGCGCTTGCCGACGAGCTTGCCGGAGAACACCGGCAGCCGCGATACCATCAGCAGCGCAATAGCCAGTGTGTAGAAGAACGTCATCCACACCGTGACGAGGCTATTGGAGACGCCGAGGAAAAAGAGATAGATCGGCAGCAGCACGGTGATCGCGCCGGCCGGCGCCGGAATCCCGGTGAAGAAATTTCCAGCCCAGGCCGGTTTATTCGGGTCGTCGATCATCACGTTGAAACGCGCGAGCCTTAAGGCCGCGCAAATCGCAAACACCAGTGCGACGATCCAGCCCGCCGATTTGAGTTCGTGCAGGCCCCAGAAGTAGAGGATCAGCGCCGGCGCGACGCCGAAATTGACGAAGTCGGCAAGGCTGTCGAGCTCGGCGCCAAAGCGCGACGTGCCCTTGAGCATGCGCGCGACACGTCCGTCGATGCCGTCGAGCACGCCCGCGAACACGATCGCGGCCAGTGCCAGCTCGAGCTTGCCCTCCATCGACAGGCGTATTGCCGTCAGCCCGGCGCACAGCGCCAGCAGCGTGATCAGATTGGGCAACAGTGTACGCACCGGGATCGCCTTGAAACGGCGCGGGCGGGGCGACGGAGCGGGATCGAACGGAGGAAATACCATTGGACTAATATAGCCCCTCGCGGCTCGGTCCGCCACGGCAGGCGGATGCGACAAAATACAGTGTTAACGAAGTTCCGCCGCTCAGCCGCTTCGGAAGGCCCGCCCGGCATCGGGCGTGCGCAAATCGGCGAGAACCGTTTCCCCCGCGAGCGAAGTCTGACCGACCGCAACCAGCGGCGGCGTACCGTCCGGCAGGTACACATCGAGCCGCGAGCCGAAGCGGATCATGCCGAAGCGCTCGCCGGCGCCGACGGGCTGCTGTTCACGCACGAAGCAGACGATGCGGCGCGCCACGAGCCCGGCGATCTGAACCACCGCGATGCGTACCCCGGCGGTAGCGATCACCAGCGAATTGCGCTCGTTGTCGGCGCTGGCCTTGTCAAGGTCGGCGTTGAAGAACTTGCCGGGCTGATAGACGATTTTCTCGACGCGGCCGGTGACCGGGCTGCGGTTCACGTGGCAGTCGAACACGCTCATAAAGATCGAGATGCGCGGCAGCGGCTTGTCGCCGAGGCCGAGTTCATGCGGCGGCGCGGCGGTCGTGATCATGCTGATGCGGCCGTCGGCCGGCGCCACGACCAGCCCTTCGCGCACCGGCGTCACGCGCGGCGGATCGCGGAAGAAATACATGCACCACAGGGTCAGGATCGTGCCGAGCCAGCCGAGCGGGCTCCACAGCCAGAACAGGACCAGGCTGATCAGCGCGAAGGCCCCGATGAACGGGTAGCCCTCCGGCGTGATCGGAACCATTTGCGAGCGAATCGAATCATAGATGGACATGGCCTATCCTACTCCGCCGCGTCGACGGGCGCTTCGAATGGCACGGCGGCGGCCTGCGTAATGGCGTCCTCGACCGGCGGCGGATTACGGTTGGGGGCGACCTCGTCTTCGCCTGCCCGGGCCAGCTTCTCGCGGGCTTCTTCGGCCTCGCGCTGCCGATTCCACATGCTTTCGTAGAGCCCTTTGCGCGCCAGCAGCTGGAAATGGGTGCCGCGTTCGACGATTTCACCCTGGTCGAGCACGATGATTTCGTCGGCGCCGACGATGGTCGACAGCCGGTGCGCGATCACCAGCGTGGTGCGGCCTTTTGACACCCGCTCCAGCGCATCCTGGATTTCCTTCTCGGTATGGCTGTCGAGCGCCGAGGTCGCCTCGTCCAGAACCAGAATCGGAGGCGCCTTCAAAATGGTGCGGGCAATCGCCACGCGCTGCTTTTCGCCGCCGGACAATTTCAAGCCGCGCTCGCCGACTTCGGTGTCGTAGCCCTTGGGCGCCATCCGGATCAAGCTGTCGATCTGCGCCAGAGAGGCGGCAGCCTCGACCTCGGCATCGTTGGCCGCCCAGCGGCCGTAACGGATGTTGTAGCGGATGGTGTCGTTGAACAGCACGGTGTCCTGCGGCACCATGCCGATCGCTTCGCGCAAAGATTTTTGCGTAACTTTGGCAATATCCTGGCCGTCGATCAGAATGCGGCCGCCCATCAGATCGTAGAATCGAAACAACAGCCGAGAGATCGTCGACTTGCCGGCGCCGGACGGGCCGACCACCGCCACCGTCTTGCCGGCGGGCACCTCGAAGCTGATGCCTTTGAGAATGCGGCGTTCAGGCTCGTAAGCGAACACGACATTCTCGAACCGGACGTTGCCTGTCGAAACCGCGAGCGCGGGCGCCGATGACACATCCTTGATTTCCGGATCGCGGTTCAAAATCGTGAACATGGTTTCGATGTCGATGATGGCCTGCTTGATCTCGCGGTAAACCATGCCCATGAAATTCAGCGGCTGATAAAGCTGGATCATCATCGCGTTGATCAGCACGAAATCGCCGACGGTCTTGGTGCCGGCATTGACCTCGAAGGCGCACATCACCATCGCGGCGGCAAGCCCGATGGTGAAGATCACCGCCTGCCCGGCGTTGAGAATGGCCAGCGAGGTGTAGGCCATGACGCTGGCGCCTTCGTAACGCTCCATCGATTTGTCGTAACGCTGGGCCTCGCGCTCCTCGGCGCTAAAATATTTTACAGTTTCATAGTTGAGCAGCGAGTCGATCGCCTTGACGTTGGCGTCGGTGTCGCTCTCGTTCATCTTGCGGCGAATGCCTATGCGCCATTCGGTCGCGCGGTAGGTGTAGATCATATAGAAAATGACAGTGACGATCACGACGGCGACGTAGCGCCAGTCGAACTGCCAGATCAGCACTCCGATGATCAGCAACAGTTCGACTATCGTCGGCGCCAGTTGCAGGATCACCATCCGCACGATGGTCTCGATGGCGTTGCGTCCGCGTTCGAGGACGCGCGTGAGCCCGCCGGTCTTGCGTTCGAGATGGAACCGCAGCGACAGCTCGTGCATGTGCACGAAGGTGCGGTAAGCCAGCCGCCGAACCGCGTTCATCGCAACCTTGGCGAACAGTCCGTCGCGGACTTGCGTGAGCACCGCCATCAGAATGCGCATGCCGCCATAGGCAATCGTCATCGCGATCGGCGCAGCCATAGCCCAGACCATCCAGTCCGACGACGCGACGGGCGCGCTGCCCTGCCCCGCCAACGCATCGGTCGCCCATTTGTAGGTAAAGGGAACGGCGACGGTGGCGAGCTTAGCCGCCAGCAGCAGCACCATGGCGCCGAGGATGCGGACCTTCAGGTCGCGCCGGTCCGTCGGCCAGATGTATGGCCATAGGTGAATCACCGTTCCCAAAAGAGAACCGCCGGCGGGGGGTGCTTTCGGATTGGAGCTGCGAATATGACTATCGGTCATGAAGGGCCTGGGGCGGACGAGCCTCGATTGGCCCTAATCCACGGCTCATATAGGGGGATTCTCCGCGACAATCACCCGCCCAAGGCTCGGGAACGGTGCAGAGCGACCATTTTTTTGCCGCCTTGACGATGCCACTGCCGCGTTGCACATGCAGGTCGAACAACAGAACCGAGAAAATGAGCAAAATCGGAAAAATCTGCGTCTATTGCGGCTCTGGACCGGGCACCGACCCGGCCTTCGTCGAAGCCGCAATGAGCTTCGGCAAGGTGCTCGCGGAAAACGGCATCGGCCTCGTCTATGGCGGCGGCTCCATCGGCATGATGGGCATGATCGCCAGTGCGGTGCTCGACCATGGCGGCCAGGTCACTGGCATCATCCCCGAATTTTTGATGTCGCGCGAACGAGCCCTTCGCGGCACGCAAAATCTTGTCGTCACCCAGGACATGCACGAGCGCAAACGCAAGATGTTTGAGATGGCGGATGCTTTCGTGGCGCTGCCCGGCGGCATCGGCACGCTCGAGGAAATGGTCGAACAGATGACCTGGGCGCAGCTCGGCCGGCACAAGAAGCCGATCCTGCTCGCGAACATCAACAATTTCTGGCAGCCATTGTGCGCCCTGCTTGATCACATGAGGGCGACGGAATTCATCCGCGCCGAACTTAATTTCGATCTGCTGGTGGCCGACAAGGTCGTCGACATCCTGCCGATTCTGCAAAAGGCCGCCGCCGCAGTTCCGGAAGCCTCCACCGAAATGCAGACCGCCGTGCCGGAGCAGATGTAATTTAAGTCTTCTCGATGAACGTCACCGCCTCGATGCGGTTGCCGTCCGGATCGCGGATGAAGGCGGCGTAGTAGCCCTCGCCGTGCTGCGGGCGCAGGCCCGGCGCGCCATCGCTCGCGCCGCCGGCCTTGAGCGCCGCGGCGTGAAACGCGTCGACAAGACCGGTCGAACGGGCGCGAAAGCAAACATGCGCTCCGCTATTCGCGTCGGCCGCCGCCATATCGCGCCGCAAGTTGATCCAGAACTCCGGATACTTCTTGCCGAAGCCGACGGTCACGGGCCGCGCTTCCAGCTTCAGCATGCCGAGCGCGCCGAGCACGGCTTCGTAGAACCGCGCCGCCGCGTCGAGATCGCGCACTGAAATCGAGACGTGGTCGATCATGGCCTAGGTGCGCCGATGTCGGTCGCATCCGCGCCCACATACATGCGCGCAAGTTTGGCGCCGGCTGCAGCGCGCTCGCAATCCGAACAGGGCCGCGAGGTCGAATACATGACGCAGTCCGGCAGATCCCTGCGGCCGAGACGGGCCTGCGCATCGCGGATCGCTTCACGCTCGGCATGCGCGGTCTGGTCGCGCTTGAGGATCACGCGACTCGGTCCAAAGCCGACGATCTCTTGCCCGCGCACGACCACCGCGCCGTAGGCCTGGTCCCCGCTCTCGACCGCGCGGCGGCGCATCTCGAAGGCCTGTTCGACAAATCCGCGGCGGGACGCATCCGGCGCGGCTTTCGCGCGGCCGGTCAAAACCGCAGCGAGGCTCGCAAGGCCGAAGAAGAAAAAACGGCGGGTGACGCTCCACATACTCTGCCTACCGCTCTCTACCGCTCTTGGTCACTCACGCTGGTGCGCCGGATTTCAACAGCTTGAAGACGATCGAATCCATCAGCGCCTGAAATGACGCGTCGATGATATTGGCCGACACGCCGATGGTGGTCCAGCGGTCGCCCGCTTCGTCCTCGCTCTCGATCAAAACGCGCGTGACGGCCTCGGTGCCGCCATTGAGGATACGCACGCGATAGTCGATCAGCGACAAGCCTTCGATGTATTTCTGATACTTGCCGAGATCCTTGCGCAGCGCGAGGTCGAGCGCGTTGACCGGACCGTTGCCTTCCGCCGCCGAGATCATGTTGTCGTCGCCGACCTTGACCTTGACCACGGCCATGGTGACGGTGACACGCTCGCCTTTGGCATTGTTGCGCTGCTCGACATTGACGTCGAACTGAGTGACGTCGAAATAATTCGGAACCTTGCCGAAGGTGCGGCGCGCCAATAGTTCGAACGACGCATCCGCCGCCTCGTAGGCGTAGCCGATGGTCTCGCGCTCCTTGACGATTTCCAGCAGACGGCCGATGCGCGGATCGTCCTTGTCGGCCTTGATGCCGACGCGTTCGAGTTCGGCCAGCACGTTCGATTTGCCGGCCTGCTCCGACACCAGCACCTTGCGTTTGTTGCCGATGGCTTCCGGCGCGGTGTGCTCGTAGGTCGCCGGGTCCTTCATGATCGCGGAGGCGTGGATGCCGGCCTTGGTCGCGAAGGCGCTCTCGCCGACATAGGGCGCGTGCCGGTTGGATGCGCGGTTGAGCCGCTCGTCGAGCGCGTGCGACACATGAGCGAGCTTCTTGAGCGCATCCTCGGAAACGCCGATATCAAACTTGTCGGCAAACTCCGGCTTGAGCTTGAGCGTCGGAATAATCGACACCAGGTTGGCATTGCCGCAGCGCTCGCCGAGACCGTTGAGCGTGCCCTGAATCTGGCGCGCGCCGGCGCGTACGGCCGCGAATGAATTGGCCACCGCCTGCTCGGTATCGTTATGGGCGTGGATGCCGACGTGATCGCCCGGAATAGTCTTCACCACTTCGCCGACGATCTTCTCGATTTCGTGCGGCAGCGTGCCGCCATTGGTATCGCACAGCACG
>JANMSH010000244.1:0-14666 GCA_031389105.1 Hyphomicrobiales bacterium | reverse complement strand
GAGCGGCGCGGAACGCACCTGGGCCGCCATTCGTCCGGCCCGCATCTACTAGTTTTTTACGCGTTCTTACTGAACCTCCTCCAAACTTGCCCGGCCTCACCCGCCGGGCAATTTTTTTGTGGGGTCGCCATTGCTCGTCATAATTATGGACTGTATAGTCCATAATTATGACGAGCGGCGATTGTGAGTCCCATGGCCCGGCCCCGCGAATTCGACATCGATACCGCGCTTGAACGCGCGCTGGATGTGCTGTGGTCCAAGGGCTACGAGGCCACCTCGCTCGACGACCTTTGCGAAGCGACTGACCTCAGCCGATCGAGCTTGTACGCGACCTTCGGGAGCAAACGAAAGTTGTTGCTGCGGTCGGTCGAGCGCTATGTCGAACGGCGGACACCCAACCTTGCTGCAATCTTGGCGCGGCCACTGCCGATCCGCGATGCCTTCGCCGCATTACTTCAGGAATTCATCGATCAGATCGTCGCTGGCCCCGGCCGGCGTGGCTGCTTTCTCGGAAATTGCGCGGCTGAGCTGCCGCGCAGCGATCGTGCAGCGATGGCGCAGGTCCGCCAGGGACTCAAATGTACGGAGACTATATTTCGCGACGCGCTGGCCCGGGCCAAGACGCGCGGCGAATTGTCGTCCGATGTGGGTGTGGATGCCTTGGCCCGTTTCCTGACGGCCGCCATTCAAGGGCTGCGCCTGGTCGGCAAAGTAAATCAAAATCGCGCCGATCTCAACGATATAGCCAAAACGATACTGCTCTGCCTTGGGACGCAACCGCTGCCTCGAGCCGCCGTTAAATCCTCCAAGCAAGGACATCGAACATGACCGTCAAACCGCGACAACCTGCACCGGCACTCAACGTCAAACTCGTTGGCGGCGACGCCTGGAGTCTAGGCGATGCAAAGTCGCCGATGTTTGAAATGATCGTGGTCTACCGCGGGCTGCACTGCCCAATCTGCAAGACTTATCTCGGCGAACTCGAAGCCAAGCTGCCGGAATTCACCAAGCGGGGCGTCGAGGTCATAGCCATCAGCACCGACAGCCAGGATCACGCCGAACGCGCGAAGACCGAATGGGGCTTGAACAATCTTCGCGTGGGATACGAGCTCTCGATTGCCACTGCACGCGAATGGGAATTGTTCATTTCAACTTCCATCCGCGAAGGCGAGCCGCCGGAATTCAGCGAGCCCGGACTGTTTCTGACCAAGCCGGATGGCACGCTGTTCTATGCCTCTCGCACTAGCGCGCCGTGGGGGCGCCCGCCGCTCGATCAAATGCTGCGCGGCATCGATGTGGCGACCGAACGCAAGATGCCGGCGCGTGGCGAAGCTTAATGAAAACAATCAACATATTTGCAGGAAAGAAACATCATGGATCAGAGAACCCGACCCGCTCCGCGTCTTGCTCCGCTTCCGCCGGAACATACACCCGAACTGAAAGAGCAGTTCGAAACGGCGCGCAAGCGCATGGGCTTTGTTCCGAACAGCATGCTGATCATGCAGCGCAACGCCAAAATGGTGCGCGGCTATTCCCAATTAAGCGCCGCGATCTGGGATCCGGAGGGCAAGGTCGATCTCAAACTGAAACGGCTGATTTCGTACGTGACGAGTCGTTCCGCCGGTTGCCAATATTGCATGGCGCATACGGCGGAGGGTGCTGAAAAACTTGGCGTCGAACAGCAAAAGCTGGATGCCGTATGGGAGTATCAGACCAGCCCGCTGTTCAATGCCGCCGAACGCGCCGCGCTCGATGTCGCCGTCGCCGCCGGATGCGTGCCAAACGCCGTCACCGACGAAATGTTCATGGAACTGCGCAAACACTGGAACGACGAGCAGGTCGTCGAGATCGTCGGTGTGATCGCGATGTTCGGATTTCTCAATCGTTGGAATGACACGTTCGCGACGCCGCTCGAAGACGAGCCGTTGGAATTTGGCGAGAAGCATCTCGTTGCACAAGGCTGGGATGCCGGCAAGCATCTGCGTTAACAGCCGTAGCCATCGACACAGGCTCGCCCGCGCGCGCATTGCCGCGCGGGCCACGGTTGATATTGGCACAACCGTTTTCGACTCCTGACTCGCAACTTGACGCGCGTCTTACGAAATCGTGATCCGCACGCGATCACACGTGACCGCAACTCTCACGGCGCGCTGTTACCAACGTCGTTGTACGACAATCAATAAGGAGGACACATGCTGAACAGACGTCATTTGCTGGGAGCGTTAACGGCGATCGCCGCTCTTTCGCTTGGTTCGATCGCGTCGGCGGCGACCAAGAGGCCGTTCGATCAGAAGGCGTTTGACACGGCGCAAGCTACCGGCAAGCCGATCCTCGTCGAGGTCTCGGCGCCATGGTGTCCGGTGTGCAAGGCGCAGGCGCCAATCCTGTCGCGCCTGAAAAGCGAGGTGAAATACAAAGGACTGGTGAGCTTCGACATCGATTTCGATTCCCAGAAGGATTTGCTGAGAAAGTTCAACGTGCAAAAGCAAAGCACGCTGATCGTTTTCAAAGGCAAGCAGGAAACCGGACGCTCGACCGGCGATACCAACGCCGATTCGATCGCGGCCCTCCTCGGCAAGTCGATCTAACCGCGCATGGCTGGCATCGGACTGGCGCTGCTGGCGGGGCTGCTGTCGACTTTGTCGCCATGCATCCTGCCGCTGGTGCCGATCGTGATCGGAACCGCGCTGGGCAAACATCGCTTCGGCCCCGTGGCGCTTGCCGCGGGGCTAGCGTTGTCCTTCGTCGTCATCGGACTGTTCATCGCAACCATTGGCTTCACCGCCGGGCTCGACCAGGAGCTTTTCCGTTCGATCGCGGCGGTGCTGTTGATCCTGGTGGGCGGTGTGCTGCTGATGCCACGCGTGCAACTTCAACTCGCAGCGGCGGCGGGGCCGGTTGGAAATTGGGCGCAGGCGCACGCGGGTGGTTTTTCAACGAACGGATTGGGCGGTCAATTTGCGGTCGGGCTCATGCTTGGCGCCGTGTGGAGCCCATGCGTCGGCCCGACGCTCGGCGCCGCCTCGGTTCTCGCCGCGCGCGCCGAGAATCTGACCGTCGTCGCCTTGACCATGTTTGCATTCGGCATCGGCGCGGCTCTGCCGCTGCTCGCGATCGGCATGATGTCGCGTGAAGCGATGGCACGATGGCGCGAGCGCCTGCTCGCGGCCGGCAGCGGCGGTAAAGCGCTCATGGGCGTCATGCTGGTCGCGATCGGCGTCCTCATTCTCACCGGATTCGACAAGCGTATCGAAACTATCCTGGTCGAGGCGTCGCCAGCATGGTTGACTAATTTGACAACGCAATTCTAGAGCCCGATCTGCGTAGGACGCCAGCCTTATCTGCCGCGCTTCACCGCCGGTGGCCCGGGCAACCCGCTCGGCGCACGCGCCATGTATCTCGGCACGAGCGAATATCGCATCCACGGCACCAACAATCCCGCGACCATCGGCAAGCAGGTGTCGAGCGGCTGCATCCGTCTCACCAATGAAGACGTGACCGACCTCTACAATCGCGTTGCGGTCGGCGCCAAGGTCGTCGTGCTGCCGCAGAGCGGCAACACCGTTGCCCGCGCGCAGACCCCGGCCCGTCAGGTTCAAGTGCAGCAGGTCGCGATGACATCGTCTTACGCCTCCGCCCCGCAGAGCGGCGCGGAACGCACCTGGGCCGCCATTCGTCCGGCCCGCATCTACTAGTTTTTTACGCGTTCTTACTGAACCTCCTCCAAACTTGCCCGGCCTCACCCGCCGGGCAATTTTTTTGCCGATTCTGGAGGCCCTCAATCGGCAGGGCTTGCTTGTGCTGTTCCGTTAAACGCCGCGCGGCTGTCGGCCGGCGCTTGGTCCCGCTCAAACATTCCGTAGTCGCGCACCACGGCGGCGACGCGAAGCCGGTAATCGTCGAATATCGTGCTTCGGCTATTGGCCTGGACCCTGCGGTGGATTTCCTGTTTGCGCCAGTTTTCGATCGCGGCTTCGTCGCGCCAGAACGAAAGCGCCAGCAGCTTTCCGGGCTTGGCGACGCTCTGGAATCGTTCAATCGAAATGAAGCCATCGAGCGATTCAAGATGCGGCGCAAGAGCCGCACCCATATCCAAATAGCTCTGTGCCTTACCCGGCGCGGGCCAGGACTCGAAGATCACTGCGATCATGTGCGGGCATCCTTCGTCCATGCACCATTGTATTCCGGTGAGCGGCGCTCCATCCAGGCGCTGAGACCTTCGCGCAGATCGTGCGTCGGCGCGACGCGCGCGAACTGCTCGCTTTCAATCAGCAAACCCTCGCCAATGCTGGTGTTGAGACCGCGCGTCACCGCCGTGAGAATGCCGGCGGCGGCGAGCGGCGAATGCCGCATGATGCGGTGTGCCATCGCCCGCGCCGCGTCGAGCAGATCGTCGTGCGGCACGATCTGATTGATCAACCCCATCTCCAGCGCGCGCTCGGCTGAGAACGGATCGCCTGTCAGCAACAGCTCCAGCGCGCGCTTGCGTCCGGCCAGGCGCGGCAGCCGTTGGGTGCCGCCGAAGGTCGGCGGCATGCCGAGATTGATCTCGGGCTTGGCAAACACCGCGCGATCGCTGGCGATAGCGAGGTGCGCAGCCTCGGTGATCTCACAGCCGCCGCCATAGGCGATGCCGTTCACAGCGGCGATAATCGGCTTCTTGAAGGCCTCGAGGCGCGCCGTCATCGCCTGCCCGCGCCGCACGAAATCGCGCACCGCGACCTCGACGCCGTCCCGTACGCTGCGGGCGAACTCGGGGATGTCGCCGCCTGCCGAAAAAGCGCGATCGCCAGCGCCTGTCAGAATGACAACTTGAATCGAGGATTCCGCTTCGATGCTATCGAGCAGAAACATCAACTCGTCGATCAGGGCGTAATCCAGCGCGTTGAGTTTCTCCGGACGATTGAACGTCAGCAGGGCGATTCTGTCGCACACATCGAACAGCACGGTACCCGGCATCGGCAGCCTCATGTGAAATCTCCTGAGGCATCCAAAACACGGGCCATGCATTGTGTATACTCACTATACGGTATACATAACCGGCATGCCGAAAGACGCCAATCCGACCAGCGCCCGCATCGTCGAAGCCGCCGCCAAGCTGTTCTACGGCGAAGGCATCCGCAGCGTCAGCCTCGACGCCGTGGCGGAAAAAGCAGGGCTCACCAAGCGGACGCTCTATTATCATTTCAAAAGCAAGGACGACCTGATCGCGGCCTATCTCGAAGCGCGCGACAAACCCAATGTCGCACTATTCGCGAAATGGTTTCAGGAGGCGAAAGGTTCGCTGCCGGCCAGAATCGAAAGCATCTTCACCAACCTCGCTCAATCCGCGCGGCATCCGAAATGGAAAGGCTGCGGCTTCCTGCGCACCGCCGCCGAACTCGCCGCCACGCCTGGTCATCCAGCGATCAAGATCGGCGCGCGGCACAAGACCGCCGTCGAAGCTTGGTTTGCGAGTGTGATAGCGGCCGACGGCAGAAAAGACGCTGCGGAATTGGCGCGCCAAATCGTCATTCTGATGGATGGCGCGTTTTCGACGATGCTCATTCACCGCGATCCGGCTTACATAGAGTCGGCCGGCCGCGCTGCGGCCAGCCTTGTCGGCGGAAAACGATAGCCGACGACATTACCAAACCTGCAAACAGTAAGCGAAGAAGGAACCAAGACATGCGGATTGCGGCAATGGCGGCGGGTGCGATCGGCGCCTATTACGGCGCGCGCTTACAGGTCACCGGACACGACGTCTCCTTCATCGCGCGCGGCGCCAATCTCGATGCGCTCAAGACCAACGGCCTGAAGATCGAAAGCGTGCATGGCGACCTGCATTTGCCGAAGGTCAACGTCACCGACAAACCCGCCGACGTCGGCCCGGTCGATATCGTGCTGTTTGCGGTCAAGCTGTGGGACACCGAGTCCGCCGCCGAACAGGCGCGTCCATTGATCGGGCCGAACACCCGGCTGATCACGTTGCAGAACGGCATCGACAGCGTCGAGCGCATCTCACGCGTACTCGGCGCCGACAAGACCGTCGGCGGCATCGCATACATTGCCAGCAACCTGGTCGCGCCGGGCCACATCAAGCAGACCAGCCAATTCCATCACATTCGTTTCGGCCATGCCGACAATCATAAAGACGCCACGCTCGATGCCTTCGTCGCCGCCGGCAAGGAAGCCAAGCTCGACATCGAGTTGGCGAAAAACATCGAGAAGGAGTTGTGGGAGAAATTCATCTTCCTCACCGCCATCACCGGGTCCACCGCGGCGTTGCGCTCCGGCATCGGACCCATCTTGGCCGATCCCGAACTCAAGGCGTTCTATCGCCAGTTGATGCACGAGGCATTTAACATCGGCAAAGCCAAGGGCGTACCGCTCGATCCGGGCTACATCGACGAGCGCATGATTTTTGCGGAGACTAAAACGACGCCGACAATGAAAGGCTCGATGGCCAACGATCTCGATCGCGGCGGACGCCTCGAACTGGATTGGCTGTCCGGCAAAGTGCGCGAGCTCGGCCGCGCGCTCAACATTCCAACGCCGGCGAGCGACACGGTCTACACCGTGCTCAAGCTGCATCGCATGGGATCGCCGCGCTGACGCGCGGCTTGCTGACCGCCCTGAAACGAAGAAGCCCCAGCGCGAGGCTGGGGCTTCCCGTGTGGGCCACGGCCGGAAAGGGGCAAACCAAACCAGCCGGTCCCGGCACACCCTTATTGTCGTTGCCGCAATCACCGTAAAAAAAGCAGGAAACGATCTCCACTCTTTAGATCGGGCAATGCGTTCAGGTGCCGCGGCCAAGTGACGCTACCAAGTGACGCTGCCTGACGTGACGCAGCAACGGCCGAAGGCGGCGAGTATCGCCCTAATTGCCCAGTGGCGTATGCAGGCCCGCCCCACTAAGATTTGCCGGTCGGACGAATCGGGCGAACACGCAATGCGCGGCATGCTCGACAGAGCGATCTATACCGCCACGGCGCCGGTGCGGCTGTTCGGCCGCTCGCGCCGTTTCCGCCTGTCGCTCGGCGCCGGCATTGTCATCATTGTTTTCTTCGCCGCGACGTTGTGGGCGCTCGACCGTTACCTTCCGGCCGAATCCGACGCCAAGCGCACGGTCGCCAGCCTTCCTCAGTTGCCGCCGCTGCAGCCGGTGGCGCGCGCGTCCTATGTCATCGCACCGGTGACGGTGGCGCTCAGCGCCATCCGCCAGAACATGGATGCGGCTACGCCCCGCGATCTGGTCGGCAAGAACGCCAACCCGGTCAGCGGTCTTCTGTCCAAAGCCGATATCGGCATCATCATCACGCGCGGCACGATGCTGATGTCGGGCCGGCCGAACGAACTGACGGTCGTTACGCCGCTGACCGGCGAACTGAAACTTTCCGGTCAGATAGCCGGCGCAGCAGGCAATCTCACCAGTTCTATCACCGGCCTGCTCGACGGCGCGCTCGGCAAAGATATCGGAAAGCTTACCAACCGGGTGTTGGATCAGAAGGTCGAGTTGCGCGGCCAGGTCACCGTGATTTCCAAACCGGCTTTGACCACGAGTTGGCGGCTGGAGCCGAACCTCACCGCTCAGGTCGCGCTCGGCGACAGCGCGGTATCGCTGGCCGGCATCAAGATCAATGTATCGAGCGAAGCCAAACCGCTGATCGACCGCACCGTCAACGAGCAGTTGGCCAATTTACAGAACCGGCTACGCAACGACCCGTTCATCGAACGCACCGCGCGCGAGCAATGGGCCAAAATGTGCCGCGCCATTCCGCTTGGCGGCGACAACACCGGCATGCCGAAATTATGGCTGGAGATGCGCCCCGTGCGCGCCGCTGCCGCGCAGCCACAGGTCGATGCCCGCAACGTCACGCTCACGGTCGGCGTACAGGCCGAAACCCGCATCGTGCCGAGCGAGACTAAACCGAATTGCCCGTTCCCGGCCACGCTCGAACTGGTACCGCCGATGGAAAATGGCAAGCTCTCGATCGGCGTGCCGATTGATCTGCCCTTCACCGAACTCAACAAACTTCTGAACGCCCAGCTCAAGGGCAAACATTTTCCCGAGGACGGCAGCGCAGCGGTCGACGCCGAGGTGCGCAGCGCGAGTCTCGCCGCCGCCGGCGACAAACTGTTGATCTCGCTGCGGGTGAAAGCGCGCGAGAAGAAAAGCTGGTTCGGCTTCGGCGCCGATGCCACCGTCAACATTTGGGGCAAGCCGTCGCTGGATCAGAAAGCCCAGATCCTTCGCCTGAACGATTTGACGCTTGCCGTCGAATCCGACGCCGCGTTCGGCCTGCTCAACGCCGCGGCGCGCGCCGCCACGCCCTATCTGCAGCAGGCGCTCGCCGACAATGCCGTGATCGACCTCAAGCCCTTCGCCGCCGACGCGCTGAAGAAAATCAACATCGCGCTGATCGACTTCCAGAACACCAGCGCCGGCGTCAAAGTCGATGCGGCGGTCGGCTACCTGCGGCTGACCGGCATCGAATTCGACTCCAATACGTTGCGGGTGATCGCGGAAGCCGCCGGCACCGCCAAAGTGGCCGTGATCGAACTGCCGAGGATGTGAGCAGACATCGGGCGGCTTATGCCCTGAGAGTCGCCAGTCCCCGCTCCGGCGTAAACGGCATGATGTCAAATCATTTTTCGATAAGCTTATAGTGGCCATGTGTTTCCAGTCGCACATACTGGCGACCGTCTCAAGCTCTTGCGAGTTTTCGGCGTCGCCGCCATCTGTCTCGATTGCGAAGATGTTGAAGACGTGGCCGACGCTGCGCCAGTGTTTGATCCGGATTCCATACGACGCGACGCGCGGTTCGATATGCTGTTGGGGACGCTGCAATAGGGAATGCGGATGCCGATTTGCAGCAGGAGAGCCCCGGTGGTGGGCTGACACCGGCGAAAGAGTTAACAGGACCTTTCAAAAGAGTCTGCTGCGTATTTTTCCCGGCCTTCGAAAAATATGAGCACTCGTGAGTTGGAACCAATGAACCTTCTCGACGCTTGCCTCTACGACTAAAGGCGAGAATGTCACTGTGACGCTCGTTCTTTGAAAGGCATCGAAGTGACATTCCGTATTCTTCAAATCGACGACGACCTCGCCATGCGCGACATCGTGACGTCGGCGCTCGGTCGCGAATCCGCTTTCTCAGTGATGAGCTGCGGCACAGGCGAAGAAGGACTCGCAATAGCCGCCACGTGGATGCCGCACTTAATTCTTTGCGACGTCGCCATGCCGGGCTTGCACGGACCTGCCGTGCTCCAGCAACTGCGGCAGAACATATCTACCGCGCATATCCCGGTGATTTTCACGACGGCCAGGGCGCAGCCATCCGACGCCATGGAATTGGTGATGCTCGGTGCCGCGGAGGTGATCGCAAAACCTTTCAAACTGAAGAGCCTCACGCAAACAATACGCAATCATCTGGATGTCAACGATGACGCACCTGATAATGAAGGCCTCCTGTCGGAGACAGCATATGATTTCGCTGCACGCCTGCGTACCGATGCGGCAACGCTCGAAGGATTCCAGCGCACCCTGATATCGGATTCATCCGCTGTTCCTGACGGCTTGCAAACCTGCGTTCACAATCTTGCTGGCGCTGCCGGCGTTTTCGAATTCGAGTCCGTAAGTCTGGCGGCTGGCGCAGTCGAAGACACAATCATCGAACAGCGCGTCGGTCACGGCGCGCCGCGCGAGATCGAGGACGCGCTCGATGAGTTACTTGTTTGTATCAAGCGCGAATTCTAAACGGCGGCGACCCGCCGCTTCGCTGACATCGACCACCTTTCAATCTGAACGGAAGCCAGCATGCTTGCAACCGCCGAGGCACACGTTGCACCGAAATTACTGATTGCAGATGACGATCCCGCTATCGTGAAACTGCTCTCCAATCGCTGCAAGAAAATGGGCTTCAAGGTCGAGACCGCGACCAACGGAATGCAATTGCTGATCAAAGCCCGGCAAAACCAGCCCGATGTCCTGATTGTCGATGTGAACATGCCGGCGTTGGACGGCGTCTCGGCCAGCGCACGTTTGCTGGATGCGGGCGACAAAACGCTCAATGTGATTGTGGTCACCGGCCGGTCAAACCCGGAGATCGCCGAACGCTGCCAAAGCATGGGCATGTACTATAGCCATAAGGGGCCTCACCTCTGGAAGACCGTGGAATCCGCTCTGGTCGAAATCTACCCCGATATGAACGGTGGCATCTCGCAAAAAGACGGATCGGCCGCCCCCGACATAGTACCGCAACGTCCTCGCGTGCTCGTGGTCGACGACGATCCCGCGATCGGTACGTTTCTCGCCAGCCGGCTCGGCAAATTTGGCATCGACACCCTATACGCGGCCAATGCGGACCAAGCCTATCGGATTGCTTCACGCGAGAAACCAAGCGTGATCATCTCCGACTACGACATGCCCGATGGCGACGCGCGCTACCTGCTCGCAAGGTTGCGCAGCTCTCCGACGACGGCTCTCATCCCCGTTATCGTGTTGAGCGGACACGACATCGATGAACAGACGGAACAGAGCTTGCGGCGGGAAATTTTAGGGCGAGCCGGCGCCGTGGGAGTGATTAAAAAATCGTTCGATATTCGGGAGCTCTTCGGTGCGCTGGAGAATTTTTGCGCCTTCGAAAAAACCGAAGCGCAACCGTGAGACCTTTCGGCACATCACGGCAGCGTTTCTCCATGGCTGCTAAAGGGCTTCGATGCGGAGAATAACCGACAGGCGCGCGTCCGTGGGACCGCGCCTTTGGCAACGCATGGTCCTGGGCTGGTCTATCGCCTTGGCGGCAATGTCGGTGCTGCTGCTGATCATCAATTACTACGTCTTTGTCTCGCTGCGCCAGCAGATCATCGCACGCGAAGAATCCCAGCTTCAACAGATCGTCGATGTAACCGGCGTCGCCGTTGACCATATGTTTGCCAGTACGAGAGTTGCTTTGGAAAGCATTCGTACGCATGTCGGATCGGAGACGCCGCCACTTCAAGCCTACGAAATGCTAAAAACCACCGCAGATGCGGCGCCTTTCCTCCGCGCCTTGTCGATCGTGGGCGCCGATGGCACCTACATACACTCCTCCAGAAGCTTTCCCGCGCCCAAGATCAATCTCTCCCGTTCGCCCGTGGTTTCCCACTTCGTCAACTCGCTATCGACCGGCTCCTATTATGTGTCCGAGCCCACCCGCAACGCGATCGACAAACAATGGCAGGTGCTCAGCGGCATTCCGGTTCGCGACCTTAACGGAAAAGTCACCCGGATCATTGCCGCTATTGTCGATACCAAGCTCATCTATTCCGAAATGCTGTCGCGAAATGTGGGCGAAGTAGGCGATGTTTTCCTGGTTGACAGCCAGTATCGCCTGGTCGCGAGCAATCCTTGGCAGGACGATCAGATCGGCAACCGACTCGATTCGGTAGCGATTTTCAAAAAGCTGAGAGAGTCGAACAACTTATCGACTTCCGGCATTGTCGAGGGGTTTAATTCCCGCGGCACTGTGATCGCCGCCGTGCGATGGCTCAAGGACCGGCGCTTCGCCTTGTCGACCTCGCGAACATTGTCCTCGGTGCTGGCAGACTGGCGGGTCTTGAGCCTGGTCGTCGGCGGCGTTTCAGCGGCCATCCTGCTGCTATTGGCCTTGACCGGATCGGTCAGCATCCGCGGCGCCATCCGCCGGCAAGAACAAAGCGACACGCTGCTGGAAGTCGAGCAGCGCTTTCGTGCGATGGTGGACGGCGTATCGGACCACGCCATCTATATGGTGGATGTCGACGGCCGCGTGAGTAATTGGAACAATGGCGCCGAACGCGTCAAAGGCTATGACGCGAAGTCGATCATCGGGAAAAATTTCAGGGTCTTCTACACCGCCGAAGATCAACTAAACCATGTGCCGGAGCACGGCCTGGCTGTCGCCGCCGAACGCGGTGTTTACAAGGCGGAAGGCTGGCACGTGCGGGCGAACGGCAGCCACTTTTGGGCGGCTGTGGTGATCACCGCTGTGCGAGATCCTAGCGGACACTTGATCGGATTTGCCGAAGTTACCCGCGATATTTCCGAAGCAAACGCGATACGTCTTGAATTGAAAGTGGCCAAGGAGCGCGCCGAGCGCGCCAGCGTGGCGAAAACGGATTTTCTCGCGAATATGAGCCACGAAATTCGCACGCCGCTCAACGGCATCATCGGCTATTCCGACTTGGCGTTGGAAGATACGTCGGTTTCGTCCGAAACGCGCCAGCACATCGCCCGGGTCTTCGAAGCCAGCAAAGCATTGCGCGTCATTATCGATGACGTGCTGGATTTTTCAAAATTCGAGAAGTGCGACGTTGAACTTGAACTCAGCCCTTTCAGCATTCGCGAACTGACCGAAAATTGCGCGGCGATCTTCAAACTGATCGCGCTCGAAAAAGGCTTGCTGCTAACGTCGCACGTCGATGCCGACGTACCTGAAGTTTTGGTGGGCGATTGCCCGCGGCTACGACAGGTCCTGATCAATCTCTTGAATAACGCCGTGAAGTTCACGGCGAGCGGGAGCGTAAAACTGACACTGACCTGCGCGGCACAGGCCGATGACCGCGTGATGCTCTATATCAAGGTGACCGATACCGGTATCGGCATCTCCCATGACGACCAGAAGAAACTTTTCCAGAGGTTCAATCAAGCCGACAGTTCTATTTCCCGTAAATACGGCGGAACCGGTCTCGGCCTTGCGATTACCCAGCGCATTGTCGAAGCGATGAAAGGAAAAGTAGAGATCGAAAGTACCGTCGGCAAAGGCAGCACCTTCAAGTTCTCGATCGTTCTGCCGATTGGGGCCGCGGTGACGTCCGCACGGGACGACATAATATCGGAAAATCGGTTGTCATTGCGGGTTCTTGTCGTCGACGATGTCAAAATGAATCGCGATTTGTGCGAAGCCATCCTCACCAGGGCGGGGCACAGTGTCGCCGTCGCGGCGGATGGGCCCCATGCTGTGCAGCTCGTTACCAATGAAAATTTTGACGTCGTCCTCATGGACATCCAGATGCCGGGCATGGACGGCCTCGAAGCGACCCACCGAATCCGCTCGCTGGAACACGGCAAAGGCGCGTTGCCGATTGTGGCACTGACCGCGAATGTGATGGTCGAACAGGTCGCCCGGTTCAAGGCAGCGGGCATGGACGACTGCATCGCCAAGCCGATCGATAAAGTTGCGTTGCTGGACAAGCTGTCGAAGGTCGTAGGCTTGGCGCGAATCGCTAACCCGCCGGCCGCCTCTTCCGGCCTCGCGCCGGATGTTCCTGTTCTCGACAAGGACATGCTGGACGAACTCCGCTCGTTCACCGGTCATGAGAAAGTTTCGAACTTTGCCCGCGATCTCAAGGCCGCGGTCGCAAATTTCCCAGCAAAGTGGCCGGAAACCGGCGACGCCCTGGCCGATCGCGACCGGCTGCGGATGGCCGCGCACATGGCGGTGGCGCTGGCCGGCCAACTCGGTTTCACCCCATTGGCCGAGGCCTGCCGGCTGCTCGAAGCCGCCTGCCTTGACGGCCAGCCGATCGCGCCGGCGCTTGAAGGGCTGCGGGCAGCCGGCGTAGCTGCGCGCCGCGACATCGACACCATCGCTGACGCGGCCTGAGGCGGCGGTACTTACCCGCGAGCGCGCATTGACACCCCGGCCTTCAAGCCTACATTAGCCCTGTTCCGAGGGGTGCCCTTAAGTCCGGGCTGAGAAAAACCCTTTGAACCTGATCCGGGTCATGCCGGCGAAGGGACAGGGACTTTTGCCCAAGATCGTCCCTGATCTTATGCCGTGCTGTATCCGCATAAATTTCGCGCGCGCATTCGCAGGGAGCGTCACATGAACAAGCCGATCACCGCCGCCGATCTGGTCACGCCAAAGGTCACCACCGGACCGCTTCCCGCCTCGCGCAAGATCTATTCCTCGCCGGACTTAGCGCCCGAGCTGCGCGTGCCGGTCCGCGAGATCATTCTTGAGCCGACCGCCAAGGAACCCAACGTCCTGGTCTACGACACCACCGGCGCTTACTCCGATCCGGACGTGATCATCGACGTCGAAAAGGGCCTCGCCCGCCCGCGCATCGAATGGGTCAAGCAACGCGGCGGCGTCGAAGAGTACGAAGGCCGCCCGATCCAGGCGGTCGATAACGGCAACGCCACCGGCAAATATCTCGCCCGCAATTTCCCGAACACGCCGAAACCGTGGCGCGGTGTCGGCGATGCGCCGGTCACGCAATACGAATTCGCCCGTGCCGGCATCATCACCAAGGAAATGATCTACGTCGCCGAACGCGAGAACGTCGGCCGTTAGGCGATGCTCGACCGCGCGGAAGCCGCGCTCGCCGACGGCGAACAGTTCGGCGGCGCGCTGCCTGCGTTCGTGACGCCGGAATTCGTGCGAGCTGAAATCGCGCGCGGCCGCGCCATCATCCCCTGCAACATCAACCACGCCGAGCTCGAGCCGATGATCATCGGCCGCAACTTCCTGACCAAGATCAACGCCAATATCGGCAACTCGGCCGTGACGTCGTCGGTCGAGGAAGAAATCGAGAAGATGGTGTGGGCGATCCGCTGGGGCGCCGATACCGTGATGGATCTGTCGACCGACCGCAACATCCACACCACGCGCGAATGGATCATCCGCAACGCGCCGGTTCCGATCGGCACGGTGCCGATC
>JANMSH010000067.1:0-5110 GCA_031389105.1 Hyphomicrobiales bacterium | reverse complement strand
GTGATGAAGTCGCCGATCACGTCGATGCCGACGAAGATCATGCCGCGCTCGCGCAGCGCCGGGCCGAGCCGGGCAATGATCTCGCGCTCGCGCGTCGTCAGGTCGGCGGCGGCGGGCGAGCCGCCGCGCACCATGTTGGAGCGCAGATCGTCGGCTGCCGGAATGCGGTTGACCGCGCCGGCGAATTCGCCGTCCACCATAAGAATGCGCTTGTCGCCCTGTTTCACGGCGGGGAGATATTTCTGCACCACCCATTGCTCGCGGAACGTCACCGAAAACATGTCGTAAAGCGAGCCGAAATTGAGGTCGTCACGGGTGATGCGGAAGACCGCGCCGCCGCCGTGGCCGTATAGCGGCTTCATGACGATGTCGCTGTGCTCGGCGCGGAACGCCTTGATCTCGGCCAGATCGCGCGTGATCAACGTCGGCGGCATCAGGTCGGAAAATTCGGTGACGAAAATCTTTTCCGGCGCGTTACGCACATGGCTCGGGTCGTTGACCACCAGCGTCTTGGGATGGATGCGCTCTAGGAGATGCGTGCTGGTGATGTAATTGAGGTCGAATGGCGGGTCTTGGCGCAGCAGCACGACGTCGAATTCGGACAGCTCGACGCGGCGCGGCTCGCCAAGCGTGAAGTGGTCGCCGGCCTGGTCGCGCACCGTCAGGGTCTCGACGGTGGTGAAGACCCGGCCGTCGCGCATCGCCAGCCGGTCGGTGGTATAATAGCTAAGTTGATGCCCGCGCTTTTGGCCTTCCAGCAGCAGCGCAAAGGTCGAATCGCCCTTGATGTTGATCCGCTGGATCGGATCCATCTGCACCGCGATTTTTAGGCTCATGACGTCCTTTTTTGCGAATCTTTGGGGCAAACAGGGGGTTAAGGCAAACAACCCGTTAACATTTTATCGCCACTATAGCCCGTCGGGGAATGGTCCGGCACGAGTGGGGGTCGTTGGTGACTTTGCCGAAGCTTTCGATTGCCGCCAAGCTCTATGCGATCTTCGCATTGATGGCCACCTTGACCGTCGCGCTGTCGGCGGTGGCGGTGTCGAACGCCCGCGACCATGCGGCGCTGGCCGGCGAATTCGAATCCGCCAATGCCGGCGGCCGCAACGTCGAACGCATCAACGGCCTCATCTACGCCGTGATGGGCGAAGCGCGCGGCATCTATCTGGCGCAGGACCGCGATGGCGCCGTCAAAGTGGCCGGCGTCATGACCAAGATCGCCGACCAGATCGGCACCGTGATTGCCGATTGGCAGGGCAGCGTCCGCACTAGCGACGCGGCCTATTTCAGCCAGTTCGCCGTGCGGATTTTCGCCTTCCAGAATTTCGCGTCCGAGCTGGCGAAGGTCGCTACCGACTCCGGGCCGGCCGCCGCCCGCAACTGGGCCGACAAGAATTATCCCGCCGACGTGCGCGACGCGCTCAATCAGGATCTGGAAAAGCTCGGCAAGCATTACAGCGACCGCGCCGCGCGTATCTACAAGGTCATCGATCAAGGCATCGACCGGACGGCAATCCTGCTGACTTTGTTCGCCGCGTTCGCGGTCCTGCTGGCATCGGCCGGTGTCATCGTTATCCTGCGTAGCGTGGCGCAGCCGCTCGCCAATATCACGAACGTCACTGAAAAGATCGCCGCCGGCGAGACCGGGGTTTCAATTCCATTCAGCGAGCGCGGCGACGAGATCGGCGCGCTGGCGCGCTCGATCGGCGTGTTCCAGCAGGCGATGCGCCACAACGAAGAACTCAACCGCACCGTGGTCGACGACGCCACCACCCGCACGCAGCGTCAGGAAAGAATGTCCGGCGAGATTTCGCGGTTTTCCGCCGACGTCGAAACGACGCTCTCCGAACTCGGCCGCATTTCCGATCAGATGCTGGCAGCATCCACGCAACTCGCCAGCGCCGCCGACGACGCGTCGGCCAAGACCGCGCGCGCGGAAGCGGCATCGGCTGAGGCGTCTTCGAATGTCAGAGACATCGCGTCGGCTGCCGACGAACTGTCGGCATCGGTCAACGAGATCGATCGTCAGGTCTCGCAGTCCAACGCCATCGCCACCAAGGCGGTGAACGAGGTCGGCCGCACCAATCTCGCAGTCAAGGAACTGGACGAAGCGGCGGCGCGAATCGGCGACGTGGTCAAGTTGATCACGGGCATCGCCGAGCAGACCAATCTGCTGGCGCTCAATGCCACGATCGAAGCGGCACGCGCCGGCGACGCCGGGCGCGGCTTTGCCGTGGTTGCCGGCGAGGTCAAGGCGCTGGCCGCGCAGACCAGCCGCGCCACGGAGGAAATAGGCGCGCAGATCGCTGGCATGCAGCGCGCCACCGTGCGCTCAATCGAGGCGATCACCTCGATCGAACACACCATCCGCGAAATAGGCAATATCAGCGGCGCCATTGCCGCGGCCGTCACTCAGCAGGGTGCGGCCACCAGTGAAATCGCGCGCAGCGTCGAGACCGCGGCGCAACGCACCATCGACACCGCCAATGAAGTCAATCTGGTGGGCTCCGCCACGCAGGACACGCGCGCCAGCGCGGTCGCGGTGAAAAGCGTCGCCGACGATCTAGGCAGCGTTGCCGGGCGCATTCGCGGTCAGGTCGACCTTTTCTTCGAGCGGCTGAGCGCTTAATCTTTTGCGCGTGATCTTGTCCGAAAACCGGTGCCCACTTTTCGGGATCACGCGCTCTCAAACGCTCCCGGAATATGCCGTGGCAGTTTGCCGGGCGCGACCAGGATCGCGTCGAAACGCATGTCGCGAATGGCCGGCATCGGATTGGCGGCGAGCCAGATTTCCGCGGCGGCGGCGATGCGCTGCTTCTGCCGCTCGGTGACGGCTTCGGCGGCATCGTCGAGCGTTGCGCGCGCTTTCACCTCGACGAAAATCAACGTGAAACGCCGCGCCGCGATGATATCGATTTCGCCGAGCGGACTTTTCCAGCGCCGCGCCAGAATGCGATAGCCGTGCGCGATCAGCCAGGCGGCGGCGCGGCTCTCGGCGGAAATGCCGAGCCCGAAGGCGGCGATTTTTTCAGGACGAGGCGCCGGCTTCAGAACTTTCGGCTTCGGCGTTTCACGGCGCGGCATCGTCGCTGTCCTCGCCGTCGGCCAACTCAAGCGCGCGCTGATAGACCTCGCGGCGCGAACGCCCAGTGGCGAGCGCGACTTCGCCGACCGCATCTTTTACCGACACGCGCGCCAGCGCGCGGCGCAGCAGTTCGTCGAGATCGTCGGCGCTGCCGGCGTCCTCGGCCGGCGGTGCGATCACGATGACGATCTCGCCGCGGATCTCGGCGCCGTCGGCATATTGCTGCGCGAGACTCACGAGACTCTCGCGCCGGACTTCCTCATGCAGCTTAGTCAGCTCGCGGCACACCGCGGCCTGACGCGGCCCTAATCCCTGTGCGAGATCGGCGAGCGCCGCGGCCAGCCGTGGCCCGCTTTCGAACAACACCAGCGTCGCCGGAATGGTGCTCAACTCGGCAATGCGCTTTTGCCGTCCCCCATGCTTCGGCGGCAGAAATCCTTCGAAGAAAAACCGGTCGGTCGGTAACCCTGCGACGTTGAGCGCACCCAGCACCGCGGATGCGCCCGGCAGCGCCGTCACCGGATGTCCGGCCTCCACCGTGGCGCGGACAAGCTTGTAGCCGGGGTCGGAGATCAACGGCGTGCCTGCGTCCGACACCAGCGCGACCACTTGGCCCTCATCGAGCCGCGCAATGATCTTCGGCCTCGCCTCGCCGGCATTGTGCTCGTGATAGGCCATTAGCGGGGTGGCGATACCGTAGCGTTCGGTCAGCTTGCGGGTGACGCGGGTGTCCTCGCAGGCGATGATGTCCGCCGCTGCCAGCAATTCGAGCGCGCGCAGGCTGATATCGCCCAAATTGCCGATCGGCGTAGCCACCAGATAGAGGCCGCCGGGGGCCTGAGGCGCCTCGATGGCGGCGTCAAACGGCGAATAGCGCCGCGTCCGCCCGTCCGTTTCCGTCTTGGTTTGATGATCTTTGGCCATGACCCGCACTGTAGAGCCTACCCAAGATTGCGCCATCGGGGGCAAATTCCCTTACCTTTTCATTGCCTTAACTTTTCCGCGACAGAATAGGGGATTAAAGATAGGACTGTCATTCAGTCGTCGTCGCTTGGGGAGCGGCTTTTGCCGGGAACGTCGCTGGATGAGGGATCGGTACTGACGCGCGGGTTTCGCCGCGCGCGCGCCGCGCTTTCCATTGCCACGGCCGCGCTCGCGCTCGCGGCCTGCGCCAATTCATTCGATCAACTGGGCGGCGGTGCGCCAGGGCCGCAGCCGACCGAGCAACCCAACAGCACCGCGCCGATCGGCGCCGGACAAATCCGCGTCGGCCTGATCCTGCCGCTGTCGGCGCAGGGCAATGCCGGCATCGCCGCGCAGTCGATGAAGAACGCCGCCGAACTGGCGCTCGCCGAATTCAAAGAACCCAACATCCAACTGCTGGTAAAGGACGACGCCGGTACGCCGCAAGGCGCGCAGCTCGCAGCCCAGCAGGCGATCGATGAAGGCGCCGAACTCATCGTCGGCCCGTTGTTCGCGCAATCTGTCAGCGCGGTCGGCGTCGTGGCGCGCACCCGCAACATCCCGGTGATTGCGTTTTCCACCGACGCCAGCGTCGCGGCGCGCGGCGTTTATCTGTTGAGTTTCCTGCCGGAGTCCGACGTGCGCCGTATCGTCGATTACGCAGTCTCACGGGGTAAGCGTTCGTTCGCGGCGATGTTGCCGGACAATGCCTATGGCGGCGTGGTCGAAGCCGCGTTCCAGCAGGAAGTCGCGCGGCGCGGCGGCCGTGTGGTGGCGCTCGAAAAATATCCGTCCGATCCTGGCCGCATCGCCGAAGCGGCCCGCCGCGTGGCGGCGGCGGCAAGCCGCGCCGACAGTATTTTCATCGCCGATGGGCCTGAGGCCGTGCCGCAAGTCGTGCAGGCACTTAACACTGCCGGCGTGAATACCAAACGTGTGCAGTTGCTCGGCACCGGTCTGTGGGAAGATCCGCGCATCTTGCAGAACGCGTCGCTCGAGGGCGGCTGGTACGCCGCGCCGGAATCGACCGGCTTCCGCAGTTTCGCCGCCCGCTATCGC
>JANMSH010000157.1:0-3963 GCA_031389105.1 Hyphomicrobiales bacterium | reverse complement strand
TTCACCACCGGCCGCATCTACGAATATTTCATGGTGCCGCCGTACGTCGCGGCGTCGTTCCAGGCGGCGTTTTCCAAGGGCACGTACTTCAACACCAAGATTCGCGACCACTACAGCTTTCGTGAAGTCGTCGCCGCGAGCTAGCCGAGAAAGCGCTCCGCCGCATAAGCCTTCGGATCGCAGAACGGCGTCGCGCCCGTGATCATGTCGGCGAGCAGACGGCCCGTTGACGGCCCCAGCGTCAGTCCCCAATGCCCGTGGCCGATGGCGAGCCATAGTCCCTTCTGGTCCGGCGCGCGTCCGATAACGGGTCGCGAATCCGGAAAGCATGGCCTACTTCCCACCCAGGTCTTGTCGTCGGTGCGCTCACCGAGCGGAAACAGCTCACGCGCCTTGGGCATCAGCCGCTCGAATTGCACCGGCGACGGCGCGGCGTCGCGCGCCGCGAACTCCGCGCCTGTCGTCAGACGAATGCCCTGCTCCATCGGCGTGATCAGATAGCCGTTGGCGACATCGACCACCGGCCGTCCCAGCGCGGCATTACCCTGCGCGGTGAAATGCCGGTGATAGCCGCGCTTGACCGCCATCGGCAGCTTAACGCCGAGCGGCTCCAGAAGATCCGGCGCCCACGGCCCGAGCGCCACGACTACATCGGATGAATCCACGCCGCCTTCGTTGGTCTCCACCCGCCACCCGGACCCAGAACGATGCAGCGAACGTGCATCGCCGGTCAGCGTCAGGCCGCCCAAGTCGCCAAACCGTTTCGCATAGGCGCGCGTCACCGCCAGCGGATTGCTCAGGCTCGCCGCCTTCGGCCAGTACACGCCGTGTGCGAACACCGGATTAAGCGACGGTTCCAGCCCCTGCACGCCCGCGGCGTCGAGCGTCTGCAACGGCAGACCGAATTCTTTCGCCAGTTCGAATTCCGGCTGCAGCGCCGCAAAAGCGCTCTCGCTACGGTAAAGCTTGAGCCATCCGGTTTTGCGCAGATAACGCGTGGCGTCGGCTTCCGCCATCAGCGCTTCGTGCTCGGCAATGGCGATGGCAAACAGCGGCCGGTTCAGCCGCGCGGTTTCGGCGAGACGATCGGGCCGCGACGCCGCGCGAAACGCCAGCAGCCAGGGCACGACCTTCGGCAAAAATCCGAGATGATAATTGGCGTCGCTGCCACGCTTGAACGCCACGCGCAGCAACGCGCCGAGACTCGCTGGAAATGCCGGCGGCAACATTGTGCTGCCCTCGATCACACCGGAATTACCATACGAGGTCTGCTCGCCGGCGCCGGCGCGATCGACCAGCGCGACGCTCAAGCCGCGTTTGACCAGATGCAGCGCAATCGAGGTGCCGACGATGCCGGCGCCCAGCACGATCGCATCGGTGCGTGCCATTTTCGCTTGCTCCTTTGGAGCGTCTCTAACGAGTCTTCCTTTTATATGGAACGGATCGGGCGCAGGCGCTATGACCCATCGCAACGTTTCGCCGGAGACCTGCCATGCCAATTCTGAGATGGTTGCGAGCCGCGCTGGCGTGGCTCGGCCGGCAAGGCACGCGCGCGCTGGCGGCCTCGGTGTTTCTCGGCCTCGCGGTTCCGGGCCTTGCGTCATACGTCAAGCCGTATCTCGGCGAGACCGTGTTCGTGATGCTGCTGTTCTCGTATCTACGCACCGACCCGCGCGCTTTCGCCCGCCATGTCAAAGCGCCAAAGCTGGCGATTGCCGCCGCGCTCTGGGCGATGGTGGCGGTGCCGCTGCTGTTTGGCAGTGTCTATGCGCTGTCCGGCCTCCGCGAGAGCATGCCCGCGCTCTATACGATCATGATCCTGCAAATGGCGATCACACCGATCACGTCGTCGGCGGCTTTCGCGGCGCTGATGGGGCTCGACGTGGCATTTGCGCTGGCGGCGCTGATTGTCAGCAATGCGCTTGCGCCGATCACCACCGTGGCATTTAGTTATTTGTTTCTCGGCACCTCGCTGTTCTCGCCGATCGACCTTGGCATCAAGCTGTTTTTCTTTTTTGCCGGCGCCGGCGCGGTGGCCTATGCCATCCGCCGCCTCGCCGGCCGGGAAGCCATCGAACGCCAGAAGGATCCGATCGACGGCCTCAACGTAATCGCGGTCTTCATTTTCGCCATCGTCGCGATGGACGACGTGCCGCGCATGGTGATGGCGGACCCGCTGTTCGCCCTCGGGCTGTTCGGTTTGATCGTCGTGCTGACCTGTGCGCTGATCGGGCTGAGCATGGTGGTTTTCATGCGTTTAGGCATCGACCGCAGCCTCGTCGTCGGTCTGCTCGCGGCCTTTCGCAACATCGGTGTTGTCATCGCGGTGCTCGGGTCCACGCTGCCCGAGATCGCCTGGTTTTATTTTGCGATGTCGCAGTTTCCGATCTATCTGCTGCCGGTGCTGCTCAAGCCGCTGGCGCGAAGGCTCGCGGAAAAGCGTTAACAGCCGGGCTGTTTGCGCCGCCGAGCGTTGCCCGTGGCGGCCCCGCGTGGTACGCGAAGCTCGCTATGGAGGCCTGTGAATGCCCCGTCCTTTGATCATCGCGCCCTCGATCTTAGCGTCCGATTTCGCCAAACTGGGCGAAGAAGTGCGCGCGATCGATGCCGCCGGCTGCGACTGGGTCCATGTCGACGTGATGGACGGACATTTTGTGCCGAACATCAGCATCGGCCCCGACGTGGTGAAGGCGCTGCGCCCGCACTCCAAGAAGATCTTCGACGTGCATCTGATGATCGCGCCTTGCGATCTTTATCTCGAAGCCTTCGCCAAGGCCGGCTCCGACATCATCACCGTGCATGTGGAAAGTGGCCCGCATGTGCACCGCTCGCTGCAGGCGATCCGCGCGCTCGGCAAGAAGGCCGGCGTCACGCTCAATCCCGGCACGCCGGTGTCGACGCTCGAAACCGTCATCGACCTGGTCGATCTCGTTCTGGTGATGTCGGTCAATCCCGGCTTCGGCGGGCAGGCTTTCATCCCGGCGGCGCTTGACAAGATCAGCGCCGTTCGCGCGCTGGCGGGCGGCCGGCCGATCGACATCGAAGTCGATGGCGGCGTTACCGCCGACAATGCCGCCAAGCTCGTGCAGGCCGGCGCCAATGCGCTGGTCGCCGGCTCCGCTGTATTCAAAGGCGGCAATTACAAAGCCAACATCGCCTCGATCCGGCAGGCCGGCGCGATGGCGCGAGGTGAAGCAGCGTGATCCCCCGTTATTCCCGCCCCGACATGGTCGCGATCTGGTCGCCGGAAACCAAATTCCGCATCTGGTTCGAGATCGAGGCGCACGCCGCCGACGCTATGGCCGAACTCGGCGCCATTCCGAAGGAAGCCGCGAAAGCGATCTGGGCCAAGGGCAAGGACGCCAAATTTGACGTCGCTCGCATCGACGCCATCGAGGCCGAAGTCAAACACGACGTCATCGCCTTCCTGACGCACGTCTCGGAAATCGTCGGCTCGGAAGCGCGCTACATGCATTCCGGCATGACCTCGTCGGACGTGCTCGACACCTGCTTCAATGTGCAGCTCGTGCGCGCCGCCGATATTCTGCTGGCCGATCTCGATACGCTGCTCGCCGCGCTCAAGCGCCGCGCCTTCGAATACAAGATGACGCCGACCGTCGGCCGCTCGCACGGCATCCATGCCGAGCCGACCACGTTCGGGCTGAAACTCGCGCAGGCTTATGCGGAATTCGCCCGCGGCCGCGAACGTCTGGTCGCGGCGCGCAAGGAAGTCGCGACCTGCGCCATCTCCGGTGCGGTCGGCACCTTCGCCCAGGTCGATCCGCGCGTCGAAGCGCATGTCGCCAAGGCGATGGGCCTGTCGGTCGAACCGATCTCGACGCAGGTCATCCCGCGCGACCGCCACGCCATGTATTTTGCGACGCTGGGCGTCATCGCCTCGTCGATCGAACGGCTGGCGATCGAAGTGCGTCACTTGCAGCGCACCGAAGTGCTGGAAGCCGA
>JANMSH010000127.1:0-8878 GCA_031389105.1 Hyphomicrobiales bacterium | reverse complement strand
ATCTCGGCCAAGATCGAATCTGAAATCGCCACGCTACCGGCGGCCGAGCGCGCCGATTTTCTCGAAGCCGTCGGCCTGAAGGAAACAGGGCTGGATCGCCTGATCCGCGCCGGTTACGGGCTGCTGCATCTTGTGACCTATTTCACCGTCGGCCCGAAGGAGACGCGGGCCTGGACCATCACCCACGGCACCAAGGCGCCGGCGGCGGCCGGCGT
This sequence comes from Hyphomicrobiales bacterium, assembly GCA_031389105.1. Classification (GTDB taxonomy): domain Bacteria; phylum Pseudomonadota; class Alphaproteobacteria; order Rhizobiales; family Xanthobacteraceae; genus Pseudolabrys. The sequence continues at coordinate 8,663 of JANMSH010000127.1, read as the reverse complement.
GATCCACACCGATTTCGAGCAGGGTTTCATCCGCGCCGAGACCATCGGTTATGACGATTACATTCGGACCGGTGGCGAGGTCGGTGCGAAAGAAGCCGGCAAGATGCGGCTGGAGGGCAAGGAATATCCGGTCGCCGACGGCGACGTCATGCATTTCCGCTTTGCCAATTGAGCGGTTGAACGCCTATCTATCCATCCGGAAAGCGTACTAAAACTCGCCGGTATGCCGAAGCTGCATTGGGAAGATTTCAAGCCAGGCGCGGTCGCCGTTTACGGCCCGCGACTGGTGACGCGTGAGGAGATCGTCGCCTTTGCCGCGGAGTTCGATCCGCAGCCGATGCATCTCGATGAGGCGGCGGCGAGCGCGACGCTGCTCGGCGGCCTCGGTGCGTCCGGCTGGCATTCGTGTTGCCTGATCATGCGCATGATGTGCGACGGATTTCTGCTCGACTCCACCTCGATGGGCGGGCCCGGCGTCGATGAAGTGCGCTGGCTCGCGCCACTGCGGCCTGGAACGCGCATCCGCATGCGCTCGACCGTCGTCGAAAAGCGTGAATCCAAAAGCCGCCCCGAAATGGGGCTGGTGAAATTCATGTTCGAACTGCTCGACGAGACCGATGCGCCACTGACTACGCTGGGCACCACCTTGATGCTGGGCCGCCGCGAGTCACGGCCATGAAATATTTCGAGGAGATCAAGGTCGGCGACACGCTTCCGGTCGGCCGCCACACCTTCACTGCCGAAGAGATCAAGGCCTTCGCGCGGCGCTTTGATCCGCAATTATTTCATGTCGACGAAGCGGCGGCGGAGCGATCGCATTTCGGCGCGCTATGTGCATCTGGCTGGCAGACCGCCGCGGTGTGGATGCGGCTGATGGTCGATCATCGCCGCGGCCAGGCCGAGGCGGCGAAGGCGCGCGGTGAGCCGGTCGCCGGGATCGGGCCGGCGCTGGGCCTTCGCGACCTCAAATGGCACAAGCCTGTCTATGTCGGCGATACGATTAGCTATTCCAGCGAAGTCATCGAACTGCGTCCGTCCGGCAGCCGGCCGGACAGAGGGCTGATGACGATCATTTCGACTGGCGTTAATCAGAACGGCGAGCCGGTGATCTCGTTCAAGAGCACCACCTTCGTCGAGCGCCGTCCGGCACCGCCATGACCGCCTCCGCCGAAACGGCCATCACGGTCAAAAGCGGCGAACGCCGCGCCGCCGGCGTCGCCTTCGGTGCGCATGCGCTGCACGACGGCTACACCGACCTCGTCTATGTGATGCTGCCGGTCTGGCAGAGCGAATTCGGCCTCGGCTTTGCCGCGCTGGGCCTGATGAAAACAGTGTTCTCCGGCACGATGGCGGCGTTCCAGATACCGTCCGGTCTTCTGGGCGAACGCTTCGGCGCGCCGCTGGTGCTGGCGCTCGGCACCGCTCTGGCCGGCTTCGGCTATTGCCTCGCCGGTTTGAGCGATAGTTTTGTGCTGCTGGTGGCGGCGTTGTTTGTCGGCGGCCTCGGCGCCAGCACACAGCATCCATTGGCGTCGTCGCTGATCGCGCATGCGTTTTCCGGCGCGCGTTCACGCACCGCGCTCGGCACCTATAATTTCGCCGGTGACATCGGCAAGATGACGGTGCCCGCGACAGCTTCATTGTTGCTCGTAGTACTGCCCTGGCGCGAAGCGCTGGCACTGCTGGGCGGCGTCGGCATCATCGCGGCCATTGTCATCTACGTCCTGATGCCGCGCTATCGCGACGCGCAGGCCGCGCTGGAAAAGAAGAGCGAAGCCAAACGCGGTACGTCCCGCATCGGCGCCTACGGATTTCCGTTGCTGCTGTCGATCGGCGTTATCGACAGCGCCACCCGCATGGCTTTTCTCACCTTCCTGCCGTTCGTGCTGACGGCAAAGGGCGCCAGCCTGCCGGCCATCGGCCTTGCACTCACACTGGTGTTTGCCGGCGGCGCGGCCGGCAAGCTGATATGTGCCTGGATCGGTGCGCGCATCGGCACGGTAGCGACCGTCTGGCTGACCGAAACCATAACGGCGGTCGGTATCGTCGCGCTGCTGCCGCTGTCGCTCGAGGCCGCTTTGGTGCTGCTGCCCATCGTCGGCATCGCGCTCAACGGCACGTCGTCGGTGCTTTACGGCTCGGTGCCCGATCTGGTCACACCGGCCAAGCGCCAGCGCGCCTTCAGCATCTTCTATACCGGCACCATCGGTGCGGGCGCGGTGTCGCCTGCAATCTACGGCTTGTTGGGGGACATCGTCGGCGTGACAACGGCGCTGATGGTGATTGCCGCCGCGGTGCTGCTGACACTGCCGATCACGCTGGCGTTGCGGCCGGCGCTTGCTGACGCGCCCAACTAAGGCGCCGGCGTCTTGACGACCTGCCGCACCACGGCGGACGGCAGCACATCGAGATAAGGCCCGAGCAGGAACGCCTCACCGGAGCCGCTGCCGTACATGCGGTCATGCGCGTCCATCATCGCGCGCACCGGACGCCCGCAGGCGGCTATCGAATCCACGATCAGGTCGTTGATGTCGCCCGGCCGCATCGTCGCGCTATAGCGCGGATCGCTGGCGACCTGTTGCACGATGCATTCGGTTGCCGTGCGCACCAGCGGCAATAGCGCGGCGTCCTTCTGACCCGCCGACATATGCAGCCAGGTCGAAGGATTGAGGACGGTGGGCGTTTGGGTATCAAGCGAGATATTCAACACAAGCGACAATCCAACCATCGCTTCGAGAATCATCCATGCGCCTCGCGAATCAGAGTCTGCAAACTTGGTATCAAGACGCGAGTCGTGCCGCACCTAAAACTTGAGTCGGTCGCGTGACGACAAGCGGAACGAAAGGAGTCCGAAGCGCGCTAAGCGATTCAAAACGCAACGCTTAATCGCGGCATATCGCTTGCGTAGAAATCGCAGGCGCAGCCGACCGTGACCTATCGTGGGGATGCGAGTGCCGCAGAAGCACGCAAGCTCTACAGCGTGCCGGACACGGTCGCCGTCGATGTGCCCGGCGATCCGCAGCTACAAGTAAATGATGGTGAACGGTTGCGTGGTGCTGGTCGATCCGGCCACCGGTGAAGTGGCCGTCGAGTTCGCTGACTAAGCTCGACGCCACAGGGATAACAGGCCCGGCGTCGACAAGCTCCCAGGCAGTGTCGTTCCTTCTAGCGATGCACAGCGTTTACCTTGGCCGGGCGGGGCTGACATGCGCCCTGCGCGGACGCTGGATTTCCTGCGCTTTAGGGGCCATATTAGGCGCCTAGGAGCCTTGAGTTATGTCGATGATCAACTACCGCGCCCCGTCGGAATTATTTCCCAGCCGCAGCCGTAAATCGCGCCGTCCCATCGGATACAAGCGTTTTCCGACGGCTGCGGAAGCGATTCGCTTTGCCATTGAGGAATTGCCGCCTGAATTGCTGCTCGGCGCCTATCTCGAGGTCGAAGAGAAACGCTTCGACGGTAATGGCATCCGCCAGCTTTACGAGAGCGCGGACTATCCGCTGCCGCGCAAGGCCGTCAAGCCGGCCAGGGCCGTCGCCGCGAACTAAACCGATCCACAACTGCTGATCGAGCCCGCCGGCAGGCTTCCGCCGACGATGGAACCCGTTCGGCATTGGCGCGTTGAACCGCGCACAAACCACACGGAAAATACGAAGTTTTGGAGCGACCATGGCCGATACGAAATCCCTTGGAGTGATCGGCCTGATGCTGGGCGCCGCCACCATGATGGTGATGCTGGTCGGCACCGTGGTGGTCACCGACCACGTATCCGGACGTCTCAACTTCGATGGCGGCATGTCCGCCGTCAGCCAGCCGGCGACCGCGCGCTAATCTGTTTATTCTTTAGTCTTAGTCGCCATCGCCGAACATCCGGCGATGGCGTTTTGCGTTGTAAAAATCAGACCGCCGAACGCTGATCGGGTTTGCTCGGCACACTTTTCCATTGCGTCAGGCTGTCGCCGATGACCTTCATCGCCGTCATCGAGGCGTGGCTCAGGCTGGCATAGCCGGCGATTTCGCGGCTGACGCGGTCGCCTTCCGCCTTCAGCATGTCGCGGATGCCTTGCAGTTCGAGGATGACGCGGTCGATTTCCTCCATCGAGGCGCCGGACACACGCCGGATCAGCGAATTCAGATTTTCGGTGACCGGATCGGCAGCCGGTTCGGACTCGCTGCGCGGCCGGCGTATAAACGAAACGTCGCGCCGGACGAATTCGCGGATCTCGCCTTCGAACGCGTTCGCCGCCGCCTGATCGACATCGCTCAGTTTCTCCGGCGCCGCCGCGCGCCTGTTGGCCGGCGCGAATTTCTCCGGCCCGCTTTTGTCGGTGCCGAGTTTGTCCGCATCGAGCCGTTCTCTGATCGCCGTCATGAGTGAACTCCTACACACAGGCGCAAAGGCGTTGCGCGACCGCTCCCCGTCCCGGAACCGATAGCCGCATGCGAGTGGGGCGAGCTTAGGGCAATCTTGGGGCAGGGGTGGGGGCGTGTGGACATCGCCGGTAGGGGCGCAACGCCCCGGGCGCTACCATTTGAGCTTGAAACCGGCGCTGATGCTTTTGCTGGTGGTGCTCTGGCCAAGATCGGTCACCGCGGTGGTGACGTTGAGCGGCCCGTAAATTTTCTGGTGCGCGCTGAGCTGATTATGCGAGACCGGGTCGGTGCTGTTGGAGGCCAGCTTCGCGCCGAAGCTGGTGCCGGTCGGCAGGATATCGAATTTGGCGGCTCTCTCGTTGCCCCATACTTGAGGCGTCGGGGCCGACGCCGCGGGTACTGCCATCAACGGCACTTCGGACTGGACCGGCGAAGAACTCGCGAAGGTTTCGGTGATCGAGTAGCTGTTCTGCAGCGTGACGGACAGATGGCTGCCGACCGGCATCGAATGTTTGAAGGTGGTGCCGAGCCGGCCCTGGTCGTTGCTCGGATCGACGCGTGCCTCGAGCGTCGCGAGTTTGGGCACCATGCCGACCGAGGCCCAGGCGGCGCCGGTGCCGCGATCGTCGCTGGGGCCTGCGATCGGGCGGTCAGGCCGATAGCCCAAGGATGGCGCCGGACGAAAGCCGAGATCGGCGCCAATGGTGCCGTCCCAGTCGATCGGCAACTGCTGTTTCATCACGATGGCGCTGGAGCCATCGGGCCGGTCGGTGCGGTTGAAATCGGCGCCTTTGGAATTCGGCAGGCCGCGCAAGCGCAACGGCTTGGCCGGCGCGGCGCTCGACATATTGGAATTGAAGTCCAGCGCGTTGCGTAGCGCAATTGCTTCGTCGGGCGTCAGCGGATCGCCGGAGAGAAGTTCGTCGGTCGGGTTCGATAGCGGTGAGGCGGACGCATAAGCCGCGTCCAAATCCTGCGCGAGCGCGCCGCCCGGCGCGAACGCCAAAGCGAGCATCATCAATCCAAAACGCTGGCCAAACCGCTGGCCAAGAAGATGGATCGAAGCCGTCCGCATCCCGAAAGTCTCCCCCGTCCTGTTTGAACCGCTGCGTTCGATATCGGCGCCAACCGGTTAAACAACGGTTGCGGTTTTGCCATGGAACTGGGGCAAAGATGTGAACTTAGAAATGCGACTTTAGATGCCGCGGTCTTCGGTTAACCGCCCCGCGCCGCCTCATTAATGGGCACACAGCGCGCTGACGCGCGCGCTTTGGTCACTTCGACGCCAGCAGCGCAAGCGCCAAGGCGCCCGGCACGATCAGCGCGACAAAAGCGACAGTGGCGAAGACAAAACGTTTGAGCACGGCTGCGACCCTCCAGCGTTCCCCCCTAGGTCGGGTGGCGCGCTGAAAAGGTTCACCGCCGGCGGATTACTTCTTGGCGCCGCTGCTGCTCGTCGACGTTCCCGACATCTGGGATGCCTTGTAGGCGGACATCTGCTTGGGCTTGTCTTTATCGGCCTTCGGTTTTTTCTTTTCCTTAACCGTGCGCGTCTGACCCTTAGCCACGATTGCCTCCTGTGTGTTTGCCAACGCGGGCGATGCTGATACGGCGCAGGCTGACTCGCAAGGGGCAGCCTGCCTTAGTCCCCCGTTTGCAGGCCTAACCGGGCCTGAAGCCCATGGAACTTTAAGTTCCATGGCCCGTTGTCGGTTCGGAATGCGCCCGGCGTTTGCCTTGGATGATCCGACGCGGCCGGACGCGTGGGAGCTGGGATATGCGGACTTTCGGGATGGCTATGGCGGGCGTTTGCCTGCTGGCGATGACGTCGGGCGTCAATGCAGCCCCGGCTGCGGGCCTCACCGAGGCGAAATCGCCGATCGTGCTGGCGCAAGTCACCGTCAAAAAGGACGAGACCGTGACCCAGAAGGTCAAGCGCAAGGCCAAACGCGCCTGGCGCAACATGACCGGCACGCAATTTGATGTTGCTTGTCCGGCGTTGATCCCGATCTCGCATTCGACCTGCACCGAGACCGGCAGCCGCAACGAAGCGCGCGCCAAGTGTCAGTCGAAGAACCCGTTCTGCAGTGTGAGCGCGGCGAAGTGATTTTCTGAGTCATACCGGGTTCGCGCGTTTCACGCGCGCCCCGGAATGACGTGTTACTTCGGCGCCGCCGCGGCCGACTTCATCTTGTCGTCGATGCACTTGGTGACGGTGTCGGCGCGCTTGTCGATATTGACGCCGGCGCTGCCTTTTTCGGTTTTCATCCAGCATTCGGACGCCGCGCGCGAGCGCGTCATCGGCTCTTCCGGCGGCTTTGCCGGTTCGGCCGATGAGGCCGTCAACGAGGCCAGCGGGCCGGGCGTTTTGCCGTCGGTTTCGCAGCCGCCCAACAGGCCGGCCACCAAAACCACCAGTCCCGCCGCGAAAATTTTATGCGAAGTTTCTTTCATCGCCCGCCTAGTGCGCAGCCGCGCGCGCGGTTTTCTGACCGCCGGATTTGCGGTTGTCCGGCCGGCGCATCTTTACCGCGACGGCCTTGAGCGCGATGACCGTGAGATCGTCGCTGCGGTACGGCGTCACGTCGTAGGCGCGGCAGTGCGGACAGTGCTCGTCCTGCACCTCGACGCACTCGATCAGCCAGTGGCCTTCGCAGGCGGTGCAGATGAAGTGATTGCGGAACCAGGCCATCGGATACTCCCGTCGCGCCCCAAGGCGCCTTTAAAAGGCGCGTTTAAAAGGCGCGTCAAAAAACGAATCAGTCGTGAAATGGGACGATTTTTTTGGGGCAGGGGGAAGGCCGCAGGGAAGGCCCAGGAAAGGCCTCTGTGGACGAGCACCCCCGCTTGCGCGGAACCGCTGGATCGCGTTGGCTTATTGGCCAAGCGGACCGGGCCTTTGGACGCCCACACCGCACCGGGAGGACTGCCATGCGCCCCTTTATCGCCGCCGCCGCCGTGCTGCTCGCCGCTTCTTGTTCAGGTTTTTGGCCCGCCTTCGCGCAGGCGCCGTCGCCCCAAACACCTTCACCTGAAGTTCTCAAGGAGCTGGCGCCGACCGGCAAGCTGCGCGCCGCGATCAACTACGGCAACACCGTGCTGGCGCAGAAAGGCCCGAACGGCGAACCGCGTGGCGTCTCGGTCGATCTTGCCGCCGCGCTGGCCAAGCGGCTCGGCGTGCCGGTGGACTATGTGCCGTTCCAGGCCGCCGGCAAGTCGTTCGAAGCGCTGGCGGAGGGCACGGTCGATGTCGGCTTCATCGCCATCGATCCGGTCCGCGCCAAGCAGGCGGATTTCACCGCGCCCTACGCCATCATCGAAGGCACCTACATGGTGCCCAAGGATTCTCCGCTCAAGGACGTCGGCGACGTCGACAAGTCCGGCGTCAGGATCGGCATCGGGCTCGGTTCGGTTTACGATCTGTATCTCACGCGCGAACTCAAAAATGCGGCGCTGGTCCGCGCCAAGGTCGGCGGCGCGTCGGCGGGGATTCCCGTTTTCACCGAACAGAAACTCGAGGCTGCTGCCGGCGTGCGGCAGGCGCTCGACGTCTACGCCAAGGATCATCCGGAGGTGCGGGTGATGAAGGGCAGCTTCCAGCAAATCCGGCAGGCGATGGTGACGCCGAAAGACAAGCCGGCGGGCCTTGCTTACCTGCGTGCGTACGTTGAGGAGATGAAGGCGTCGGGCTTTGTTGCCGCGTCGCTCAAGAACAGCGGCATGGGCGAAGTCGCCGTCGCGCCGGCGGAGAAGTAGGGCCCGCGTCATCAACGGTTGTCATGCCCGCGAAGGCGGGCATCCAGCCCTTTGCTCCTAAGCGCTGGGTCCCCGCCTTCGCGGGGACGACACTGAATGTGTCGCCGCATCACCGATTCAATTTTCAAACAGCCAAAGCTTCGCCGCCCCTGTTCTTTGCGGCGCGGGGTACGCCGTCGTCTCGCCCCGCGTTGCGGGGAATGCCCCTCGAAAAATCGAGGGGATGGAGCACCGAGTGGCGCACCAGTCTTCCGTCTTGCCGCACCCTCTTGCGAAGGTGCGGGCGCCTCTCGGCGCTCCATCGCGGCGATTTCTTTGTCCCCGGGACCGCACTTCCGTGTGCGCAGCGGAGGACTCTTCGCCCTCCCGATCCAGAGGCTTTCGCCTCCTTCGCCGCCACCCGTGCAGCCATTGAAGGCAGCTCCCCGTAGTGGGAGCGGGCGGTGACCCGGGGCCTCCCGGGAGCGGGGTTACGAGCCCCGCCCGCAGGCGCCGCACCCTGCTCCACCATCACGACGCCTCATGAGAGCGC
>JANMSH010000111.1:0-6944 GCA_031389105.1 Hyphomicrobiales bacterium | reverse complement strand
GGCGTGCGCGAGGTGTTCACCTTCGGCTCCGGCGTCGCGCTGCCGACGCGCATGCGCTTCCAGGAACTGACCGAGGCGCAGCGGCCGAACAGCGAAGCCTCCGGCAATACCCGCTCGGAGGCCGGCATGAACATGAACCGCGATCTGCTCACCACGGTCATCGAGCGCTGGCGCAGCGCTACCATGAGCCACCGCACGGGCGACGAGGATTTCAACGACTTCGCGGAGGCGCCGTCGCTGCAGCCGGCGCCACCAACCCACGCACCGGTGTATACACCGCCGGCACCGGTGGCGCCGCCGCCCTCACCGCGCGGCGAGGCGTTGCGCTCGAGCCTGCTAAAGAAGCCGCTGGATGCCGCCACATTCGGCAACACGCCGCCGCAGAGCCCCCCCGGCTTCCCGCCGCGGTTCACCAGATAAGCTACTTCGTCGCCACCAGATCGACCAGCGCCGACATGCCGCCATGTCCGGCGCCTTCTTGGATGGCGCTGTCGTGCTCGCGGATATCGAGCGCGGCAAAATCGCCGAACGCCTCTTGCAGTAAGTCGCGCGTATAGAGTCTCGCGCCGTCGGGCGGGCCACCGGTTTTGTATTCAAGCTGCTTCGGCCCGTAGCCCTGCATCAGCAACAATCCACCGGGCTTCAACGTGCGCTTGATGCCGGCAAATATATTGGCGCGTTGCACGGGCGTCGCGAATTGCACAAAAATCGCCGCCACTACATCGAACGCCTCCGGCGGCCAGCGCCAGGTTGTCATGTCGGCGTGCTCGAAGCGCATCGTGACGCCGCGCTCGGCCGCCAGCGCGCGCGCCTTGGTCTGCGCCTGCGGCGAAAAATCCACCGACAGAACGTCGAGTCCTTGCTCGGCCACGAAAACGCCGTTGCGACCTTCGCCATCGGCAATGGCGAGCGCGGTCTGGCCCTTACGCAGCAGATGCACCTGCGATTTGAGGAAAGCATTCGGCGCGGTGCCGAACAAATAACCGGGCTCCGCAAAGCGCTGTTGCCAGCGCTCGAATTCGGCTTGGTTCTCGCTCACGCCCTGCTCCCGAAAATAGCGCTGCCGACGCGCACATGCGTGGCGCCGAGCGAGATCGCAACGGCGAAATCCGCGCTCATGCCCATCGACAAAAGTTTCAGGCCATTGCGCTTGGCTATCTTGGCGGTCAGCGCGAAATGCGGGCCCGGCGCCTCGTCGAGCGGCGGAATGCACATCAGGCCGGACATCGTCAAGCCATAGGTCTCGCGGCACGCGGTGAGAAAAGCATCCGCATCCTGCGGCAGCACGCCGGCCTTTTGCGGCTCGGCGCCGGTATTGATCTCGGCAAACAGTAACGGCGTGCGGCCTTGCTTCTGGATCTCCTTCGACAGCGCCTCGCACAGGCTCGGCCGGTCGACGGAGTGAATGGCGTCGAACAGCGCCACCGCTTCCTTGGCCTTGTTGGATTGCAGCGGCCCGATCAGATGCAGCGCTATGCCCGGAGTTTTCGCCAGCAGCAGCGGCCATTTGCTCTTGGCCTCCTGCACGCGATTTTCGCCGAACACACGCTGGCCGGCGTCGATGACCGGCTCGATGGCATCGGCTGCAAAGGTCTTCGACACCGCCACCAGTTCGACGTCGTCGACATTACGCCCGGCATCGCGGCAGGCGCGCGCGATCTCGGCGCAGACGGCAGTGAAGCCCGATGTCGCTGTTTCTGACGGTTCCATCGCGATCATGATGCTTAATAAAGTCCTGCTGCGATAAATCTGTAAAGTTTTAACGATCCTTGGCAACGCCCCTTAAATCCACATGGGATAGTTGTGTACTGGGAGCCCGAAAGTAGCATGACCGACACATTTCCACAGCGGCCAGAGTCTGGAACTGCCCGGCCGAAGCGGGCGCTCAGCGTTCGCTTGCGGCTGATGATATTAGCGGTCATCGCCGTCGTGCCGCTACTCGTGGAGCGCATATACAACGAGGAATTGGACCGCAGCGAGCGCGTCCAGGCCGCCTACAAGCAAGCCGCCAGCCTGGCGAAACAGGGCGCGGTCGCGCAAAATGAGATCATCGTATCGGCGCGCTCCCTGCTGCAAGCGATCGTGAGCGCACGCGCGACGTTTAATTCTTCCGACGAAGATTGCAGCAAGTTCCTGGCAAAGACCGCCCAGCCGATCCCGTGGATCAAGACACTGTCGGTGGCCAATATTCAGGGAACGATCATCTGCTCCAGTTTTCCCGACGCAATCGGCTTGGATATTTCCGCACGGCAACACTTCACCGGGGCGATCGATAGCGGCGATTTCGTCGTCAGCGACTATTTCGTCGGTCCGCGGATCAAGGCTCCGGTCATCACTGTTACGCTCGCCCAGCGCGGGCCATATGGCGGTGCCGCCGCGGTCGTACTCGGGCTGCTCGACATCAGCTGGTTCGAGCGGGTCGCGAAGACCTTCGTTCCGCCATCCGGTTTCATGCTGATGGTCGATGGCAAGGGCACCGTCCTCGCACAACATCCCAACAACGACGATTTGGTCGGCCGAGAGCTAAATCACCACCCTTTGGTTCAGGCTATGCTGGCGCAGCACGAAGGCTTTGTCATCACGCCCGCGCTTGACGGCGTTAGCCGCATCTTCGGTTTTGTTCAGTTGCCCGGCACGACCACCCGCATCGCGGTCGGCTTGGACGAGAAGGAAGTGTTGGCCCGCGCCAATCGTGAGATGTGGAAGGCTTTTGCCGAGGCCGCGGCTGTCGCCGTCTTGGTGCTTTTGGGCATCTGGTTCGGCGGTGAGCGGCTGCTGGTGCGCCCGATCCGCGCCTTGGCCAATACGGCAAGCCGCATCGGCCGCGGCGAGGACAAGATTCATGCGGCGGACCTGCCCTGGGCGGCCGAGTTCGTGCCGCTTGCGGTGGCGCTCGACGACATGGCCAGCAAGCTCAGCGAGCGCGAGCAGGAATTGCGCGACAGCAACAGTCAACTGCGCGAACTGGCACAGACCGATGGTTTGACCGGTCTCGCCAATCGCCGTTCGTTCAACGAGCACCTGATGGCCGAGTGGAAGCTCGCCGCCAAACTGCGGCAACCGATCGCAGTCCTGATGATCGACGTCGATTTCTTTAAAAAATTCAACGATCACTACGGCCACATCCAGGGCGACTCTTGCTTGCGCAAGGTGAGCGGCGTGCTGATGGAGGGGACGCGAGCCCGGATTGGTCCGCCGCCTCCCGCGACTGAGACGAATTTGCCACCCTCATTTCAACGCGTTTCCGGCCACGCCCGCAGAGCGGATTTTGCCGCGCGTTACGGTGGCGAAGAGTTCGCGGTCCTGCTCCAGGGCGCCGACCTCGACGCCGCATTGCTGGTCGCCGAACGGTTGCGCCGAGGCGTCGAAGATCTGTTGATGGCGCATGCCGGCGCACCTTGGGGTTTTGTGTCGATCAGTATCGGCGTGGCATCTATGTTTCCGTCGGAACAGGGCAATCCGGAGAATCTCACCGAGTCCGCCGACGCCGGCCTCTACGAGGCCAAGCGGCAAGGCCGCAATCGCGTCGCTGTATTGACGTCTACTGTGCTGTCGCAGGTCGGCTAGCAGCCGCTTATCGGTCTTCAAATAAACGGCCGGTTCTGCCGCGGCGACACCTCGTCGCCGGCGATCGCGGCCAGCGCCGCCCGGTCGACCATTTCGAACAGCCGGTCCTTCCAGCGGATGGTGTTCGACGCCAGCAGGCGCTTGAGCGTCTTGTTGGTGTGCACTAGCGACATGCCCAGCGTGTCTGCAAGATGCTGCTGCGTGAACGGAAATTGGATGGTGCCTTTCTTGACCATGCCGGCCTCTTCGGCGCGAACATACAGATGCAGCAGCAGGTAAGCGGTTCGCTCGATGGCGTTGCGCCGTCCCAAGCTAACCATGTGCTCGTCGACGAGTTGCTCTTCGCGCGCGGCCAGCCACGTGATGTCGAACGCGAGCGACGGAAACCGCGAGTACAAATCCCACAACTTGGCGCGCGGGAATACGCACAGCACCAGCGGCGTCAGCGCCTCCACGGAATGCTCCATCTCGCGCAACAGCGCGCCTTGCAGACCGACCATGTCGGCGGGCAGCGCGAAGTTGAGAATTTGCCGGCGGCCGTCGTCGAGCATCTTGTAGCGGAACGCCCAGCCGCTCAGCACCGTATAGAGGTGCTCGCTTGCCGAACTCTGACGCAAAAAACTGACGCCGGGCTCGACGTGCAATTCGTCGGCCTTGAACCGCTTCACGAAGGCCAGCTCATCCGGCGTGAACTCGCGCAGCGACGGCCGCTTGCGCAGCGGGCACAGTTCGCAAGGTGTGTAATAACCGGTCGGCCGCGCATTGCCCAAGATCATGAAAGCCCCTGTAGCCGGAATAAGTGCGGCAACAGCGGCTGAAAATTTAATGCGTGCCGTATGTCTTATTTAAATGCCGCCGCTATTAATTCGGGGCACAAACAAAAGTTCCATTGCTGGAACTGGAGCGGCCGTGCCGAATTTAGACCTGTCGATCGTCGGCAAACGCTGCCTGGTGCTGGACGACGAATTTCTGATCGCGCTCGACATTCAGCAGATTCTAGAAACGGCTGGCGCCAAAACCGTGACCTGTTTCGGCAACTCGGCCGACTGCCTCGCCGCGCTGCAGTCCGGCCGAATATTCGATCTGGCGGTGCTCGATGTAAAACTCAGCGACGGCGCGCGCGACAGCCTGTCGATCGCCGCCTTGCTCAAACAGCAAGGCGTCCCCTTCGTGTTCGTTTCAGGAATGCGAAGTCAGGATGTGCGGTCGACGGAATTTCCCGACGTGCCGTTCGTGGAAAAGCCGTACGAAGCATCGCTGCTGCTCGACGCCATGCGGCGCGCGGTCGAAGCAAGTTGATTTTTTGGAAATGAATTGAGCATCTGGATTCCGGGTCGCGGACTTCTCCGCGCCCGGAATGACGTCAGAAATTACGCCGCCGTCTGCCACTGCTTGACGACGTCTTGCGACGACTTGGTCAAATGGACGTGAGCATCGATGTGATCGACCCAGGCGACGGGAATGAAGTGGTGTTTGCCGCCCGCATTCGGATCGCTCTTGGCGAGCTTGATCTTGTCCGAACCTTCCAGGTGATCGACGGTGCCGACGTGATGGCCGTCGGAGCCGATCACTTCCATATGTTCCTTGATGTCTTGTGCTTTGGCCATTGAGTCCTCCTGTTGCCGGGTTAACCCGCGCGGGTGGACGCTGGTTCCTTTGTAATTGCTGATGAAATTGTTCCGCTTATTGACCCGGAACGGGCTTTCCTGTCTGTTCCGCGCACCCTAAAAAGAGCCGGAAATGCCCCCCGATTCGAGCAAAAACGAGCGCTATAACGCCCGCGAGGCCGAGGCCCGCTGGCAAAAGCTGTGGGACGAGCGCGGCATCTACGCGACCAAAAACCACGATCCGCGGCCGAAATATTACGTGCTCGAGATGTTCCCCTACCCGTCGGGGCGCATCCACATGGGCCACGTGCGCAACTACACCATGGGCGACGTGGTGGCGCGCTTCAAACGCGCGATGGGCAATGCCGTGCTGCACCCGATGGGCTGGGACGCCTTCGGCATGCCGGCGGAAAACGCCGCCATCGACCGCAAGGTGCATCCGAAAGAATGGACCTACGCCAACATCGCGGCGATGAAGAAGCAGTTGCAGTCGATGGGGCTGTCACTCGACTGGGCGCGCGAGGTCGCGACCTGCGATCCGAGTTACTACAAGCACCAGCAGAAAATGTTTCTCGACTTCGTCAAAGCGGGACTGGTCGAGCGCAAGAAATCGAAAGTGAACTGGGATCCGGTCGACAACACCGTGCTCGCCAACGAACAAGTGATCGACGGCCGCGGCTGGCGCTCGAACGCCTTGGTCGAGCAGCGCGAACTGATCCAGTGGTTCTTCAAGATCAGCGACTACTCGGAAGATTTGCTGACGGCGCTCGACACGCTCGACCGCTGGCCGGAAAAAGTCCGGCTGATGCAGAAGAACTGGATCGGCAAGTCGGAAGGCTTGCTGGTTCGCTTCATGCTCGATGCGGCCAGCACGCCGAACAAGGAACCCGAGCTGGAGATTTTCACGACGCGACCCGACACGCTGTTCGGTGCCAAGTTCATGGCGATTTCGCCGGATCATCCGCTCGCGGCCGCCGCGGCGGCAAAGAATCCGAGCTTGGCCTCCTTCATCGAGCAGTGCCGCCACATGGGCACCTCGCAGGCGGCCATCGACACCGCCGAGAAGATGGGCTTCGACACCGGCATCAAGGCGGTGCATCCATTCGATCCGGACTGGAAGCTGCCGGTCTATGTCGCCAACTTCATCTTGATGGAATACGGCACCGGCGCGATTTTCGGCTGCCCGGCGCACGACCAGCGCGACCTCGATTTCGTCAATAAATACGGCCTCGGCAACACACCGGTGGTGTGCCCGACCAATCAGGATCCGAAAACTTTCGTCATCACCGACGTCGCCTATGACGGCGACGGCCGCATGATCAATTCGCGCTTCCTCGACGGCATGAGCATCAAGGAAGCGACAGAAGAAGTCGCTAAGCGACTCGAACGCGAGACGCGAGGCAATCGCCCCGTGGCGCAACGCCAGGTCAATTACCGCCTGCGTGACTGGGGCATTTCGCGCCAGCGTTATTGGGGCTGTCCGATCCCGATCATCCACTGCGACGCCTGCGGCGACGTGCCGGTACCGGAACAAGACTTGCCGGTGGTGTTGCCAGAAGACGTGGTGCCGGACGGCGCGGGCAATCCGTTGAACCGTCGCGCCGATTTCGTCAACTGCGTCTGCCCCACGTGCGGCAGCGCGGCGCGGCGTGAGACCGACACGATGGACACTTTCGTCGAGTCGTCGTGGTATTACGCGCGTTTTGCTTGCCCAGATTTGGCTACAGGCATGCTGGACGCGCGCGCGAATCAATGGCTGCCGGTCGACCA
>JANMSH010000085.1:0-1803 GCA_031389105.1 Hyphomicrobiales bacterium | reverse complement strand
CACTTTTCCGTGCAGGGCGACGGCGACCTCGGAGCGCGCATATGAAAGACAAGGAAGGACGAGGCAAAGAAAGATCAGGATCAATCCCCGGCTGCTCGGCGAGGCGCGCGTAATGCACCGCCATCGGTTCGCGGGACGGCCTTGCCTTGTGGATCCTGTTCAGCAGCCCCACGCGCGACTCGCCGAGATAGCCGACGCGCAGCGGAATGCCGGCGAAAGAGGGCGCCAGTGCCGATTTCATGGTGTTGGGAAGGACGTAGGCTTGGTCGTAGCCGCGTTCCTTCAGCTGGCGACCCAGGCGCCAGCGGTCGCCGAGCTGCAGTTCGCCGTGGCGCAGGTCGGCCTCGATGACTTCGCCTACTTCTGGCATGCGCCGCGCGACCGGCGCGACCCAGGGCGGCGCCAGCATGTCTATGCGGGCGCCCGGATGCTTGCCATGCAGCCGGGCCAGCAATGGCTGCGCCATCAGCGCGTCGCCGATCCAGTTGGGCGCCACCACAAGGAGGCGCGGAACGCCGGCGAGAACGTGCGCCAGATCAGTGCCCTTTGGGGGCGGCGCCTTTGTACAGATACCTGGTGCCGCAGTACGGACAAAGCGCCTCGCCTTGCTTCACCACGTCGAGGAAAACGCGCGGATGGCGCGCCCACAGCGGCGCATCCGGCATCGGGCAATGCAGCGGCAGATCTTTCTCGGTCAGCTCGACCTGCCGTGCAGTGCCGCTCGCATCCCCGCCGCTCACGCGCCCTTCCCCCTGCCCGTCTTTTTCATCGGCACCGGCGTCAGCCAGTGCTTGCGCTTGCGGTCCTTGCCGGTCACCACGTCGAAGAACGCCTTCTGCAGCACTTTGGTGATCGGGCCCGCCTTGCCGGCGCCGATCTGGCGCTGGTCGAGTTCGCGGATCGGCGTCACTTCGGCCGCGGTGCCGGTGAAGAAACACTCGTCCGCGATGTAGATGTCGTCGCGCGTCAGGCGCTTTGCTCTCACCTTGTAGCCCAGGCCCTCGGCCAGTTCGATCACCGAAGTGCGGGTGATTCCCGTGAGCGCCGAGGTCAGCTCGGGCTCGTAGATCACGCCGTCCTTGACGATGAAAATGTTCTCGCCCGCGCCTTCGGCGACAAAGCCATCCACGTCGAGCAGCAGGCCTTCGTCGTAGCCGTGCTGTGTCGCTTCCAGCGTCGCCAGCACCGAGTTCGGATAGGTGCCCGACATCTTGGCGCGCGCCATGGTCACGTTGACGTGGTGGCGCGCTACCGACGCGGTTTTTACGCGGATCCCTTTGTTCAGCGCCTCGGGGCCGAGGTAGGCCCCCCACGGCCAGGCGGCGATCGCCACGTGCACCTTCGCGCCCACCGGCGAGACGCCCATCTTCTCCGAGCCGTAGAACGCGATCGGCCGGATATAGCATGCCTCGTGGCCGTTCGCCGCCACCACCTCGAGCTGCGCCTGCATCAGGCGCTCGACGGTGTAGGGGATCTTCATCATGTAGATGTGTGCCGAATTGATCAGCCGCTGCGTGTGCTCGCGCAGGCGGAAAATCTGCGTGCCGCTGACGGTCTTGTAGGCGCGCACGCCTTCGAACACCGCGAGGCCGTAGTGCAGCGAATGCGTCAGCACGTGCGTGGTCGCGGAGCGCCACGGCACCAGCTTGCCGTCGTGCCAGATCCAGCCGTCGCGGTCCGCCATGGACAGCGATGCGGTCGCTCCTTTCTTTGCCTTCGCCATTCCTGCTCCTTGGACGTGAACAGCCATTCTAATCAAAAAATGCGCCAGATTATTAGCAATTATGTTAATATTAAGACTTC
>JANMSH010000082.1:0-2709 GCA_031389105.1 Hyphomicrobiales bacterium | reverse complement strand
GCGTGCATTGTTCATCCTCGTGCGGCGGTGACGACGATTTCTACCAGATGCGGCGGCTCGAGATCGACACCCAGGCACGCCCGCATCGGCGGATTGGCGGGATCGACCCATTCGTCCCACGCTTGGTTCATCTCTTCCTTGTGGGCAATGTCCGCGATGTACACGATCGCCGACAGAATGCGGCTCTTGTCCGAGCCCGACATCGCCAGGCTCTCGTCGATGCGCCGCAGCGCCTTGCGCGTCTGCTCGTAGAAGCCGGGGTCGGGATCGGGCGACACGGCGACCGTGAACACCAGGGCGTCGTGAACCACGGCGCGGCTGCGGGTCGGGGTCAGACCGGGAAATCGCGTGATCATGCTGGCTCCTGCCGAGGGGAGAAATTTGCCCGCATCCTAGCGCAGCGCCCATGAAAAAACCCGGCCGCGAGGGCCGGGTTTTTATCAGCGAGGAATGCGGGATCAGTGATCCAGCGCTTCCTTGATGGTGTCCTTCACGCCGCCGACGGCGTTCTGAACCTTGCCGGCGACCTGCTGCGCCTTGCCTTCGCCTTCGAGCTTGCTGTCGCCGGTCACCTTGCCCGCGACTTCCTTGGCTTTGCCTTTGGCCTGCTCGAAGCTGCCTTCAACGCGATCTTTGTTCATAGCATTTGTCCTTCCGTCGATTGTCGGGATGTTCGCAAGGACAACGCTCGAACGTCTCCGGAGTTCCACGAACAAAATGCAGCGCGAACGCACGTACCCGCGCCGGATCACTCCGGCACGGGCACGCGAAGTTTGCGTTCGCTTAAGCGTCGAGAATCGCGACGATCTCGTGGCTACGCGGATCTAGGACCAGGATCTGGTCGCCGACCAGAATGTAATCAAAGCCGCGCCACTCGGGATAGATCACGATGACTTGCTGCGGTATCGGGTAATACTTCACGGTGCTCGGCACGCGGGCGCCGACGCTGATCGAGATGTTGAGCTTGGACGCCTCGACCCGCTCGACCTTCTGCTGCTTGAACACCGTGGTGATCTGGGTGCGCTGCTCGGTGGACAGCTTGGCGGAGCCTGCAGCCGCGCCCTGGCCGGTGGTCGTCGGGCTCGCCGACGGAGATTTGGCCGGATCGCTTGCGGTCTGGCTCGACTTCGGCGCGGTGGCCGGAGTTTCAGCGCTTTTCGGGCTGGCCGGCGCGGTGTTCTGACCGCTGGTGGTGGCCGCCGGAGTTTTGCTGGTATCCGCAGCGCCCTTGTTCATCGGCTTGTCAGCGGCGCCCTTATCCATCGCCTTGTCGCCGGCCTTGCCGGCATCCGAGGCCGCAGGGGCCTGACCGGTGGTCGTTGCCGGCTTCTTATTCGTATCGGCGTTTTTCTCGCCGGCCTTCATGTTGGGCGAGACCTTTTCGGCGGGTGCGTTCTGCTGGGCGGCCGGCGCCGGTGCCGGGTTCGCGTCCTTGTTCATGCCCTGCGCGAAGGCAGCGCCTGTGGTGAGCAGCAAACCTGCCGCTACAGTCGAAAGTAATTGCACGCGTTTCATTGACGTCTCCTCTGGGAACCCCACGAAATTGACACCTCACGGTGTATGAACGTGAACGTCGCGGCGGCATCAGAGTTCCTCGATTTTTGAAATGAACACGTTGCGGACGCCATTGCGTTCGGGGTTCCGCCAAGGCACCCTTGAAAAAAGACCGGGGAGGGCCTGTGGCGATTCTGACTTCTGCGATCGACACTAACGCGCCCGAATTCCGCGCCAACGCCGAACGCATGGCCGCGCTCGTCGCGCAGTTGCAGGCGCGCCGCGCCGAGGCGACGCTGGGCGGTTCGGAGAAAGCCAGGGAACGTCACATCTCGCGCGGAAAACTTCTTCCACGAGAAAGAGTGATGAACCTGATCGATCCGGGTTCGCCGTTTCTCGAACTGTCGGCGCTCGCCGCCAACGGCATGTATGACGACGCCATTCACGGCGCCGGGCTGATCGCCGGCATCGGCCGTGTCGAAGGCCGCGAATGCATGGTGGTGTGCAACGACTCGACCATCAAAGGCGGCACTTATTATCCGATGACGGTGAAGAAGCACCTCCGCGCCCAGGAAATCGCGCGCGAGAACCGGTTGCCCTGCATCTATCTCGTCGATTCCGGCGGCGCCAACCTGCCGCACCAGACCGACGTGTTTCCCGACCGCGAGCATTTCGGCCGCATCTTTTTCAACCAGGCGACGCTCTCCAGCCTGCGCATTCCTCAAATTGCCGTGGTAATGGGTTCCTGCACCGCCGGCGGCGCCTACGTGCCGGCGATGTCGGACGAAACCATCATCGTGAAAAATCAGGGCACCATCTTCCTCGGCGGCCCGCCGCTGGTGAAGGCCGCGACCGGCGAAGTGGTGAGCGCGGAGGATCTTGGCGGCGGCGATCTGCACGCGCGCAAGTCCGGCGTCGCCGATCATCTGGCGCAGGACGATCACCACGCGCTGTCGCTGGCGCGCCGCATCGTCGCCAATCTCAACACCAAAAAGAACGTCGACATTCCGCTGCTCGCCGCCCGCGAGCCGAAATACGCCGCTGCCGAGTTGGACGGCATCGTGCCGACGGATCCCCGCAAGCAATACGACGCCCGCGAGATCATCGCGCGGCTGGTGGATGGCTCCGAGTTCGACGAGTTCAAGGCGCTCTACGGTACGACGATCGTCACCGGCTTCGCGCACTTGAGCGGCATCCCGGTCGGCATCCTCGCCA
>JANMSH010000076.1:0-3603 GCA_031389105.1 Hyphomicrobiales bacterium | reverse complement strand
CGCCGGCGCACACCGCAACGCCGGCAAGGCCAGCATCTGCGACGGCAGCAACGGTTGCCGGGCCGATGGTCGGGAGGTCGAAACGACGATCCTGCGTCGGCTTCGGCGCCTTGATGAGGACGCCGGTGGCGACCGGGCTGCGCACGCGTCCGATCCTGCGCAACTCGGCGATGCGGGCCAGCATGAGATCGGTGCCTTCAGCCGCTTCAACCGCCAGTACATGCCCGTCCGCCACCACGGCGGCCTGCCCGATGTCGAACCGTCCAATGGTGGACAGCAACGCCAGCGCACGGTCGATGTCAGCGCGGGCGCGCGTGTCCGGGCTGTGACGGCCGAGCGCGCCGGGTGGCGCGAGCAGCTCGGGCGCGACCTCCTGCACCGCGAGCAGGCGGATGCCGGCGTCGGCAAAGATGGCGGCAATGCCGGTGAGGAGGTGATCGTCACCACCGCGAAACGCCCGGACGATCCGCGGCAACGCGCGCAAGGTCGCGAGATCGAGCCTGATCTGTGTGAGCGCCGGCCGCACCAGCCCGCCGATCCAGACCACGTCACGGCAGTTTTGCGCATTCATCAGCCGGCAAAAGCGGCCGAACTGGCCGAGCGCGATCCACTGGTGCGGATAGCGCGCAACCGCGGCGGGGTCGGCCCAACCGTTGAGCGGAAACATCAGGACGCGGCGGCTGCGGGCCTGGACTGCATCGGCGACCGCATAGGGCAACGATCCGGCGCCGCAGATGATGGCGAGCGGGCCCTCGCCTGCTGCCGCGCCGGCGCTGGTCATGGCCCGCTCACGACTCTGCGTCGCCGGCGCCGGCGGTCTTCGCCGGATGCATCAGCGAGCGGTTGCCGCAGTCCTGCACGAACGCGATGATCTTGCCCGCCATGGCATCGTCGGCGTATTCGCGCGTAACCGCCGCGACGCGCTCGCTGAACGTACCGGCCCCCGTGAACAGTTCGCGGTAGACGCGCCGCAGGCGATGCAGATCGGCGCGCGAGCAGCCACGACGTCTGAGACCCACCACGTTGAGGCCGACCAGGTCGGCCAACTGGCCGACGGCGTATCCGAACGGAATGAGGTCGGTCCGCACGCCGCTCAGGCCGCCGATCATGGCGCCTTCGCCGATGCGCACGTGCTGGTGCACGGCGCAATTGCCGCCGAGGAACACGCCGTCTCCGACCACCACATGGCCGCCCAGGACTGCATTGTTGGCGAAGGTCACGTTGTTGCCGACGACGCAGTCGTGACCGACATGCGACCCGACCATCAGGAAGCAGCGATCGCCGACCTCGGTCACGGCACGATCGGCCTCGGTGCCGATGTTCATCGTCACGCCTTCGCGGATCTGGCAACCCGCGCCGACGACCAGTCGCGTCGGGCCGCCCTTGTAGTGCACCGACTGCGGCGGCGTGCCGAGCGAGGCGAACGGGTAGACCCGCGTTCCCGCCCCGATCGTCGTGTGGCCGACGATGCTGACATGGGACACCAGATGGCAGCCGGATCCGAGTGACGCATGCGGACCGACGACGCAGAAAGGACCGATGACGACGTCGTCCGCGATCTGCGCCGAGCTTTCGACGCACGCGGTCGGATGGATGACGGGCATCGGCGGCGTCACCCTTCCGCGATCATGGCGCCGACTTCGGCTTCGCAGGCGAGTTCGCCGTCGACCTTGGCCTCGCCGCGATACCACCACATCATCTTTTTTCTGGCGATGCGCTTCATGTGAAACTCGACCCGGTCGCCCGGCACGACCGGGCGGCGAAACTTCGCCTTGTCGATCGTGAGAAAATACACGCGCTGCAGAGGCTTTGCCGCGCCTTGCGCGAGCGCGCAGATCGCGCCGGCGCTCTGCGCCATGCCTTCGAGCAGCAGCACGCCCGGCATCACCGGCTGGCCCGGGAAATGCCCCTGGAAGAACGGCTCGTTGACGGTCACGTTCTTTATGCCGATGCAGGACTCGTCGCCGCGAATCTCGATCACCCGGTCGACCAGCAGGAACGGGTAGCGATGCGGCAGCAACGACATGAGCTGCTGGACGTCCAAGGAGGTGGTCGTCGACTGATCCATGGAGGCGCCCTCACTCATTTCGCGTCGGAGCCGTCCGGCTCGCCGCTGTCGATATCCGCATCCTTCCCACCCTGCTTCGCCATCCGCTCGAGCAGCTTCATCTCGCGGAACCACTGCCGCGCGGGCTTGGCCGGGATGCCGCCCCAGCGCGCGCCCGCCGGCACATCGCCGTGAACGATGCTGGTGGCGGCAATCTGTGCACCGTCCCCGATCGTCACATGGTTGTTGATGCCAACCCGCGCCCCGAGCACGACGAAGTCGCCCAGCGTCACGCTGCCGGAAATACCCGTCTGCGCCACCAGCACGCAATGGCGACCGACCGTCACATTGTGGCCGACCTGCACCAGGTTGTCGATCTTGGTGCCTTCGCCGATCACGGTATCGCGGATTGCGCCGCGGTCGATCGTGGTTCCGGCGCCGATCTCGACATCGTCCTGCACGATGACCCGGCCGACCTGCGGCACCTTGAGGTGCCCCTCGGGCCCCATGGCGTAGCCGAAGCCGTCCTGGCCGATGCGGCAGCCCGGATGGATGATGACGCGGTCGCCAATCAGCGCATGCAGCAGGGAGGTCCCGGCCCCGACGGCGCAGTTGCGGCCGATGCGGACCTGCGGCCCGACGACCGCGTTGGCTGCGATCACGCTGCCGGCCCCGATCTCGACGCCCGGGCCGATCACGACGCCGGGGTCGATCGTCACGCCGTTCTCGAGCCGCGCCGTCGGATGAACCGACGCGCCCTCGGCGACGCCGGACGCCTCAAACAATGATGACGGGCGCAACGCGTCGGGGAACAGCTTGCGCGCGACGGTCACGAACGCGCGATAGGGATGGCGCGCCTTGAGCGTGATCAGCCGGTCCGGGGCCCGGTCGGCAAAGCGTGCCGCGATCAGGCAGGCGCCGGCGCGGGTCGCCGAAAGCTGGTGGGCATAGTTTGCGGCGTCGAGAAAGGCCAGGTCGCTGGGGCCGGCCCGGTCGAGCGGCGCGACATCGGTAATGCGCTGATCGAGCCGGGCGCCGGGACGCAGCTCGGCGCCGGTCATGGCCGCGATCTCGCCTACGGTCAGGCCGGTCGCGCGTTGGAAAAAAACAGGCTCCGTCATGCCACCGGCACCGTGGCTGGCGCGCGGGCGAGCGCCAGAATCAGAACTTGGTACCGCCGCCGAAGCGGAAGATCTGGGTCCGGTCGTACTGGCCCTTGGTGATCGGATACGCGATGTCGAAGCGCAGCGGACCGAATGGCGAGTCCCAGATCAGACCGAAGCCGACCGCAGAGCGCAACGGATTGCCGTCGCCGACGATCAGGGTTTCGCCGGTCGCTCCCGGCGTCGGCGGCAGCCACGAGGTTGGCCCCTGGTAGTCCCACAGCTGGCCGACGTCGGCGTAGACCGCGGCGCGCAGGCCGATGTCCTTGGGGACGAAATAGAGCGGCGATTGCATCTCGATCGTCGCAGCCCAGTACATCGAGCCGCCGAGCGGATCCTGCGCAGTGCCCGGCGTGATGTCGCGCGGACCCATGCCGGACGGCGCGAAGCCGC
>JANMSH010000029.1:0-1909 GCA_031389105.1 Hyphomicrobiales bacterium | reverse complement strand
TGTGACCCTCGAAGAAGGTCACCGCATCGACGTGACCACCGGATTGTAAGGGAGCGGATCGATGGCGTTAAAGACCTACAATCCGACCACCCCGAGCCAGCGTCAGCTGGTGAACATCGACCGTTCGTCGTTGTACAAGGGGCCGCCGATCAAGGCGTTGACCGAGGGTCAGCATTCGCACGGCGGCCGTAACAATACCGGCCGCATCACGTCGCGGTTCCGCGGCGGCGGCCACAAGCAGGCCTATCGCCGGATTGATTTCCGCCGCACCAAGTTCGATGTGCCGGCGACCGTCGAGCGGCTTGAATACGATCCGAACCGCACCGCGTTCATCGCGCTGATCAAGTACCAGGATGGCGAACTCGCCTACATCCTGGCGCCGCAGCGTCTGGCGCCGGGCGACCAGGTCATTGCCGCCGAGAAGGCCGACGTGAAGCCGGGCAACGCGATGCCGATCGCCAGCATTCCGGTCGGCACCATCGTCCACAATGTCGAGCTCAAGATCGGCAAGGGCGGGCAGCTCGCGCGTTCTGCCGGCTCTTACGTCCAGATCGTCGGCCGCGACCAGGACTACGTCATCCTGCGTCTGTCGACGACCGAGCAGCGCCTGGTGCATGGCCGCTGCATGGCGACGGTTGGCGCGGTGTCGAACCCCGACAACATGAACACGACGATCGGCAAGGCCGGCCGCCAGCGTTGGAAGGGCCGCATGCCGCATAACCGCGGCATCACCATGAACCCGGTCGACCACCCGCACGGCGGGCGCACCAAAGGCGGCGGCCACTGGGTCACGCCATGGGGCTTCCCCACCAAGGGTAAGAAGACCCGCAAGAACAAGCGCACCACCAAATTCATCGTTGTCAGCCGGCACGACCGCAAAAAGAAGCAGAGCTAGGGAATTAGAATATGACGCGTTCCGCATGGAAGGGTCCGTTCGTCGATGGTTATCTGCTACGCAAAGCGGAAACCGCACGCGCGTCGGGCCGCCACGACATCATCAAGATCTGGAGCCGGCGCTCGACCATTCTGCCGCAATTCGTCGGCTTGAATTTCGGCGTCTACAACGGCCAGAAGCACGTTCCGGTGATGGTGACCGAGGAGATGGTCGGTCACAAGTTCGGCGAGTTCTCGCCGACCCGGATGTTCTACGGCCATACCGCCGATCGCAAAGCCAAGCGCACCAGCGCACCCGCTGCTGCTCCGGCAGCCGCCGCGCCGGCGGCAAGCTGAGGATTTAGAGAACCGTCATGGGCAAGCGCAAACGCGAACGTGATCTGCCGGAAAACGAGGCGAAAGCCGTAGCCAAGATGCTGCGCGTTTCGCCCCAGAAGCTCAATCTTGTCGCGCAGATGATCCGCGGCAAGAAGGCAGCGACGGCGCTCGCCGACCTGGAATTTTCGCGCAAACGCATCTCCACCGAAGTGCGCAAGTGCCTGGAATCGGCAATCGCCAATGCCGAAAACAATCACGACCTCGACGTCGACGATCTCGTCGTCGCCGAGGCCCACGTCGGCAAGGCGCTTGTGATCAAGCGCTTCAGCCCGCGCGGCCGCGGCCGGGTCGGCCAGATTTTGAAACCGTTCTCCCACCTGACCATCATCGTGCGTCAGGTCGAGGCGCCAGCTGAAGCGAAAGCCTGAGGAGGAGTTTAGTGGGTCAAAAAGTCAATCCGATTGGGCTGCGTCTCGGGATCAACCGCACCTGGGACTCGCGCTGGTTTTCCAGCAAGGCCGAATACGGCACGCTGTTGCATGAAGACATCAAGATCCGCGCTTCGCTCATGAAGGAGCTGAAGCAGGCGGCGGTGTCCAAGATCATCATTGAGCGCCCGCACAAGAAGTGCCGCGTCACCATTCACTCGGCGCGTCCGGGCGTGGTGATCGGCAAGAAGGGCGCCGACATCGAGAAG
>JANMSH010000050.1:0-2730 GCA_031389105.1 Hyphomicrobiales bacterium | reverse complement strand
GCATCGCGCTGATCTGCGCGCTCGCCTTCCCGGCGCTGATCGCCGTTCTGTTCATCGCCGCCGTGATCGCGTTTTCGCGCTAACCCCGCTACTGCGGCTCCAGCCCGGATTGCTTGAACACTTCCTGCGCGCCGGCGCGGTCGGCTTTGATCTGCTGGGCAAATTCCTCCGGCGTATTGATCGCCGGCACCATGCTGCGCGCGATCACGTACTTCTGGACGAACTCGGGATTGTTCATCACCCGCTTCACTTCGGCGTTGAGTTTGTCGATGATCGCCTTCGGCGTGCCCGGCGGCGCGAACAGCCCGTACCAGGTCTGCGACGGTGCGCCCTTGTAGCCGATGTCGGTGAAGGTCGGCGTGTTCGGCAGTTGCGGCGTGCGGATATTGTTGGTCAGCGCCAGCGGCGTCATCTTGCCGCTCTCGATCTGGGTGAGCACATTGCCGAGCCCGATCAGGCCGATCGGCGTGGTGCCGCTGAGGATGGCGTTGGTCGCCTCGCCGCCGCCCTTAAATGGCACGCGCACCCAATCGGCGCCCTTGTCGCGCTTGAGGCTGTCCATGAACACCGCGAGGGGCAGCGACGCGGTCAGGTAGTTGAACGTGCCGGCCTTCGCCTTCGACGCCGCGACCAGTTCGTCGACGTTCTTCACCTTAAGATCGGAGTTCACCACCAGCACCTGTATCAAATGGAACAGGTTGACGATCGGCTGCAGCTTGTCCGGATCGTAAGGCAACTTCTTGAACAGGAACTGGTTGTAGATCAGCGCATCGGCCATGAGGATGCAGATGGTGTAGCCGTCCGGCGCGGCTTCCGTGCAGGCGCGCGAGGCGATGTTGCCCGCGGCGCCGGCACGATTTTCGATGATCAGCGGCTGGCCGGAGCGCTTCTGCATCTCCTCGCCGAGCACGCGCATGAAAATGTCGCTCAGGCCCCCGGCGCTCGAGGTGGTCAGCACATGGATAGGCCGGCTGGGATAGTCGGCCGGCGCTTGCGCCAATGTTTGGGCGCTGGCGGGGCCCGCCACAAGGGCCAATGCAACGGCGGCTGAAAATAGAAATCTCACGGCGCGCTCCTCCAGATCGACGGCCCGTTCTGCGGGGGGCCTTTCGGTAAAGTGTAACGCAATAAATCGGCGGCGTCATCGCCCGCGTTAAGCGGTCACGACTTCGTCGGCATAGACCTTGAACCCTGTCAAAAGCGTCCGGCCGAAGCTGGTCGACAGCGGCACGTCTGCTGCGTCGCGGCCGCGCCCCATCAGGATGCGCCCGATGCGCGGATGATTGTGCCGGGCGTCGAAGGTGTACCACTGGCCGGACAAATAGACCTCGAACCAGGCGCTGAAATCCATCGGCGTCACGTCGGGCGGCACGCCGATATCGCCGAGATAGCCGGTGCAATAGCGCGCGGGGATATTCATGCAGCGGCACAAAGTCACCGCCAGATGCGCGAAGTCGCGGCACACGCCGCGGCGCTCGGAATGGACGTCATGCGCGCTTTTGGTCGCGGCGGCGAACTGATAGCCGAAGGTGACATGGCTATGGACGTAGTCGCATATCGCCTGGACCCGGCCCCAGCCCATCGGGGTATTGCCGAACAGGCTCCAGGCTAGATCGACCATGCGGTCGATCTCGCAATAGCGGCTGGGCAGCAAAAACAAGATGATTTCGTCCGGTAAATTCTCGACCGGGATCTGCTGCGCGTCGGGCATCACCGGATCGAGCAGTCCGCTGTCGCGGACCGTCGCACGATTGCTTACGGTGGCGCCGCCTGGCGGCAGCATCAGCCGGCCGCAAAAATTTCCGAAACTGTCGTGGTAATAATGAATCGGTGCCGGCGGGTTGGTCGTGATATTTTCCGGCTCGACCAGATCGGCGACCCGCGACGGATGCACGCTGAGCATCACCACCATAGGCGTGGGCTGCGGCGCGGTGTAAGTGATGTCGTAGCCGATATTGATCAGCATAGCGGGGCCTGCTCTGTTGCCGATAGCCTAAGCTGAATTCGGCATGACTGAAGTTGAAATCCTGGGCAACGAATGGCGCTTGAAGAGGCAACAATGCAGCAGCCGGTCGCTACGCTTTTGGCGTCCGACGAGCCGCCGGCCGTCGCCGAATACAACACCGTAGGCCGCTCTCCGTTCCTGCTGATCTGCGATCACGCCGGACGGCGGATTCCACGCGCGCTACGCGATCTCGGCGTCGGGCAAGCCGACCTTGCCCGGCATATCGCCTGGGACATCGGCATTGCTGGTGTCGGCCGCCACCTGGCCGGCCGGCTCGATGCCCATCTTATCATGCAAATTTATTCGCGGCTGGTGATCGACTGCAACAGGCCGCCGGGCAGCCCGACTTCGATCGCGCCGCTGAGCGAAGGCACGGTCATTCCGGGCAATGAGAATGTGTCGCTGGAAGACGCCGCGA
Source organism: Hyphomicrobiales bacterium (assembly GCA_031389105.1). Classification (GTDB taxonomy): domain Bacteria; phylum Pseudomonadota; class Alphaproteobacteria; order Rhizobiales; family Xanthobacteraceae; genus Pseudolabrys. Next base: position 307 of record JANMSH010000050.1, on the reverse strand, counting down.
TGCGCGTGCGTGAAATCTTCGTGCCCTATCATCAAGCCATCGAGCGCCATCTCGAGGCGAGAAAAAATCGGCAGACATTTCTGATTTCACTGCACAGCTTTACGCCGGTCTATGACGGCATCCAGCGACCGTGGCAGGCCGGCGTGCTCTATAACCGCGTGAGCACCTTGGCGCATGCATTGCGCGATCTGTTGGCCACGCCGGGCGATCTCATCGTCGGCGATAACGAGCCTTACAGCGTCACCGACGACACCGATTACACGATCCCGGTGCACGGCGAGCGCCGGGGGCTGTCGCATGTCGCGAT
>JANMSH010000443.1:0-1808 GCA_031389105.1 Hyphomicrobiales bacterium | reverse complement strand
AGCCGACGAAGGCCATCAGGCCGGGCGGGCCGACGATGCGTTCCTTGCCGCTCGGGTGCAGCGCATGCACGAACACCGCGGCGCCCAATTGCTCCGCTGCGGCGAAGAAGCCGTCGAATTTCGGATCGCCCAAGGCCGCGCCATTGATGTTGCTGCCGAGTTCGACGCCGCGGAAACCGTCGCGCATCAGGCGCTCCAGTTCGCTTGTAGCGGCGTCCGGGTCCTGCATCGGCACGCCGCCGAGGCCGATGAACTTGTCCGGCGCGCGCGCCACCATGGCCGCGATGGCGTCGTTGACATGGCGGGTCAGCGGCAACGCGTCCTCGAGCGGCATCCAATAGGACAGCAATTCCGGCATCGGCGACAGCACCTGCCGCGCAATGCCCATGCGCGCCATGGCTTCCTGACGGCGCTCGATGTCCCAGCACTCGTCGGTGACGGTGCGGAAGTTATTGCCGTCGATCATCACGTTCTTGTGGTGGCAATCATGCGCGGCGCACATCTGCGGCCATTGCTTGCCGCCGAATTCGGTCGCGTGTCTTCCGGCATAGGCCGGAAATTCCGCCGGTACGATGTGGGTGTGGATGTCAATCGCGTTCATTTGCGGCCGGTGAAGTTCGGTTTGCGTTTTTCGATGAAGGCGCGAACGCCTTCGGCATAGTCCGGCGTCGTGCCAGCTTCGCGTTGCAACTCGCGTTCGAGATCGAGTTGCTGCGCGAGCGTATTGCTAGGCGAGGCATTCAGCGCGCGCTTGATCAGCGCCAGTCCTTGCGTCGGTGCGGTCGCGAAGTGCTCGCAGATGCGGCGGGCTTCGTATTCCAGCGCCTTGTCCCCCACGCAACGCCAGATCAGGCCCCATTCGGCGGCTTTTTCCGCGGTCAAATCTTGCGCCAACAGCGCCAGGCCGCGGGCGCGGGCGTCGCCGGCCAGCCGCGGCAGCATCCAGGTGCCGCCCGCGTCTGGCACCAGTCCGATGCGGGCAAACGACTGGATGAAGCGCGCCGATTGCGCGGCGATCACGATGTCGCAGGCCAGCGCGACGTTACAACCGGCGCCGGCGGCGACGCCATTGACCGCAGCGACCACGGGAAACCGCAGCTCGCGCAGTCTGCGCACCAGCGGGTTGTAATATTTCTCCAGTGTGCCGCCGAGTACGATGGTCTCGCCTTCCTTTGGCAGCCGGTCATTGAGATCTTGCCCGGCGCAGAAAGCGCGGCCGCTGCCGGTGATCATCAGCGCGCGGCACGTCTCGTCCGCGTCGGCTTCGTCGATAGCGGCAAGCAATGCCTCATGCATCGCCTCGTTGAAGGCGTTCAGCTTCTCCGGCCGATTGAGCGTGATGACGCGATAGCCGGCGCGCTGTTCGACGAGGATCGGTTGGTCGGTCATTCTTTCTTGGCCCCTGCGACGAATTGATCGAGCGTGCCGATTTCCTGTTTGTCGCCATCGAAGTCTTTGGCGATGCGATCGTAAAACTGCGCAGCGGCCTCCAGCATGGCGTGTTCGGGATAATCGTCGCCGATGAAATCGGCGATTTCGCCCATCTCGGCGACCCAGCGGTAGGATTTGGAATACATGCCCGGCACTTGACGGGTGAGATAGCCGAACAAAGCCGGCTGGCTTTCGGCAAGCTCGGCGTGCAGCGCCTGCGCGGAGCCGCCGCGGGAGGCGGCGAGCATCATCGCGCCGCCCAAGGCCGTGACGCCTTTGGTGATACCGGCATAGGACATCTTCAGCGCCGAGGCGGCGGTGATCGGACCTTCGAGCAGGCGCACGATCAGACCGTAATCGTTCAGCTCGGCGAAATC
>JANMSH010000436.1:0-2387 GCA_031389105.1 Hyphomicrobiales bacterium | reverse complement strand
GCCTTCGCGCGGCGTGGTCGGCTGCTTGAAGACGAAACGCGTTATGCCTTGCGCGAACAGCACTTCGACCAGCGCCAAAGTGCGAACGCTCGCCGCCGTGGCGATGGCGAAAGCCAGGAACCAGAACTCGGACGCGAGCGCGCCCATGAAGCCGGCGAACAGCGACGGCTTCCAGGCCCGCATGATGTTGCGCAACACCTGCGGGTCGCGCAGCGCCAAATAAAGCGACAGCAACGCCGCCTGCAGCACCAATCCGACGGTCAACGTGAAAGTCGCCGCCAACACGAAGTTCGGATGATCGAGCGAGAGAATGCCGCCGCGATAGCCGATCGCCGACACGGCGAACATGGTGCCGCTGAAGAGACCGATCAGCGTCGAGCGCGTGGTGCTGGCGCTGGCCACGCCGGGCTTGAGCGAAATCAGGATGACGCCGGCCGTGGCGATCACAATCGCCAGGCCCGACAGTAGCGTGACGTGATCACCGAGAAAGATCAGCCCGAACAGCGCGACCTGCATCGGTTCGGTCTTGATATAGGCGTAGGAAACAACGAAGGAGCGTTCGCCCATCACCGACAGCATCGTCGCCGTCGCAGCGATCTGCGTCGCGGCGCCAAACACCACCCAGAGCCAGAACGACGGCGGAATCGCGGGCCAGCCATAGCCGGTGGCCCACATCACGCCAATCAGAAAAAGAATCGCGAAGGGAAAGCCGAACAGAAACCGCACATGCGTCGCACCGACCGTGCCGAGGCTGGCGGTCAATTCGCGCTGCATGGCGTTGCGCGCGGTCTGCGCCGCGGCGGCGATCAAGGTAAAGACGGCCCAGAGCATTGCGTGATTATCGCTTCTTGAACCTTCCCCGTCACCCTGAGGTGCTCGGCCGGAGGCCGAGCCTCGAAGGGCGACGGCCGTGATTCAGGGGCCGTCTATCCTTTGAGGGCTTCGCTTCGCGAAGCCACCTCAGGATGACGGGTTTAAGCAGCCGTGAGTATCTCCGCAGCGGCGGGGAATTCCGTGACCTTGCCGCTCTCGTTATCGACCAGCAGCATCAGATCGAAATAGCGAATGGTCGGCGCGCTGCCGCAACGCTTGATGACCGACTGCCGCCATTCCTCGTTATGCGCCCTCTGCGCCGCTTCGACCGATGGCCAGATGTAGACGCCGGCGCCGGTCTTTCCAGTTTCTTTGCCGTTCAGCTCGAGCAGGAAATGCTTGCGCACTAATTCCTTGTTGGCCTGCCACTTCGGCACCACGTGCTTGGCCTCTTCGGCCACCTGCGCGCGGGTCCAGCCTTTCGGCGAATTGAATTCGACTAATTCGAGGATCATTTTGCATCGTCCTTATTATTTTCACTGACCAGCATGTAGTTCACATCCATGTCGGACGACAATTGCCAGCGGTCGGCGAACGGATTGTAGATCACGCCGCGCTCGCCGCTCACTTGCAGGCCGCCGCGTTCGATGGCGATCTCAAGTTCGGCCGGCGTGACGAACTTGTCCCATTGGTGCGTGCCGCGCGGCAGCCAGCGCAGCACGTATTCGGCGCCAACAATGGCGAGGGCAAAACTTTTCAGCGTACGGTTCAAGGTGGCGGCGATCATCAGCCCGCCCGGTTTCACCATTGAGGCGCAGGTCGCGACGAAGGCCTTCACGTCGATGACGTGCTCGACCACTTCCATCGCCAGCACCACGTCGAATGTCTCGCCGGCCTCGGCCAAAGCTTCCGCGGTCGTGGCGCGGTAGTCGACCTCGACACCATTGTCCTCGGCGTGTGCTCTGGCGACCGCGATGTTTTCCTCCGACGGATCGGCGCCGACCATGTCTGCGCCAAGCCGCGCCAAAGGTTCCGACAGGATGCCCGCACCGCAGCCGATATCCAGCATGCGCAAGCCCTTGAGGCAGTCGAGCTTCTTGGGGTCGCGGTCAAAGCGTGCCGCCGTCTTGTCGCGGATATAGCCGAGTCGGACTGGATTGAGCTTATGCAGCGGCGCCATCGGCCCGCGCGGATCCCACCAGGTCGAGGCCAACCGCGAAAAGCGCTCGATCTCGGCGGTGTCGATGCTGGAGGCGCGCGTGTTCACCATTCGGGCCATTTCTTATCGCGTTTTGCGCGGTTGGGGCCAAAGTTGCAGGTCCGCGACCCCGCCGGTATGTATAGCCGCCTTTTGCCGTCTTCGGGAACGTCCAAATCTTAGAAGCAAAGCCCTAGAATCTTATGCCTCGCCTTGTCATGAAATTCGGCGGCACGTCGGTCGCCGATCTCGACCGCATCCGCAACGTGGCGCGCCACGTCAAGCGCGAGGTCGACGCCGGCTATGACGTGGCCGTCGTGGTCTCGGCGATGTCCGGCGTGACCAATCAATTGGTCGAGTGGGCGCGCCAAGCCGC
>JANMSH010000049.1:0-1509 GCA_031389105.1 Hyphomicrobiales bacterium | reverse complement strand
CTGCCGGATGGCGACAAGCTGGAAGCGCATTCGGGTTTCGGTGAGTGGATCGACGATCCGGAGTCGGTCCACCGCAAGAATGTCGGTGTGACGCCGCCCAACGTCTATGCCGTCAGCTTCCGTGAAAAGCCGTTTCACGGCGTTCGCGCGCTCCGCATGAAACCGGTCGGCGGCGGCAACATGTATGGCCGCGACGGCATCCTGGCCCATTCGTTCTTGCTCGGCGAGGCTGGCGCATCGAACGGCTGCATATCGGTGCGCGACTACGACAAATTCCTGAAGGCTTACGAGGACGGCAAGTTCAACCAGATCATCGTCCTGCGCAGCGCCGATGAACCGGTGCCGTCGCTCGTCGCCAACGCCCAAGCCCAGGGCACGTAAGGCGAAAGTCGCGGAAAGCCGTCCACACGCGCTATCGTCGGCGATACTGCGAGTTCCAGTTGAATCCAAAAAATGGGTTGAAACCGTCGTTATCGCTTGCAACAAGGGTATCGGTCGAACGCTCGCGCGTGATGAAGCCACCCTGCGGCTGATTGCTCAGCACCGCGACAAACTCGGTGCGATAATTGGTCTCGGCGCTGAGCGCCTCATCCGAGATGACGATCGAGGATCGCGGCAAGGCGGTCGGTCCAATACGATCAAGCACATCCTTTGGGATCGTGATGCGGTCGAGCGCATTCTTGGCGTCGTCCGAGTCGTCGATCGTGACGGCGCTCCAGCGCAGACCGGCGTCGTTGCGCGCCATCGCGGTGAACACATGCGTGCCGATCCGTTTCTCGGGATTGCGGATCGTGACGGGAACCTCAATCGAGAAATCGAACACCTCGCCGCCGCCGTCCGGCGCCGGCTTATGCGTGTTGCGCCGTACATATAGTTTCTGCGTCGCGCGGCTGATGTAGATCGAGACTGGTTCGAGCGCGAGCTTGGCCTCGCTCGCCGCCTTGGCGGAGGCGGCCTTCTTGATCTCCGCAGCCTTTGCGGCGTCTTTGGCGGCGGCAGCGCCGTCGAGTTTCGACTTGGCGTCGGATTTGGCGGCGTCGAGCAGCACCGCCGCTTTCGTGGCCTTATCCGTGGCCTTCTGCTTGCGATCCTCGGCGCGCGTTCTGGCTTGGTCGTTCTTGGCAGCAGCGAGCGCCTTGTCGGCGGACGCGAGTTCGGCGTCGGCGCGAGCCTTGAGCTGTTCCAGCTTGCGCAGTGACGCCGTGAGTGATGCTGTCTCGCGCGGCGCCCTCGCGGCGGCCTTCTTTGCCGCGTCGGCTGCCTTGGCGGCCTCCACGGACTCGCGGGCGAGCGTCTCGGCTCGCGCCGGAGCAGCCGCGACGACATCGGCTTTCGGCATGAATAGCGCCGGGTGGGACACGTCCACCGGTCCCGCGTCGTTTGGCGAGATGATCACACGCATCCCGATCCGCGTCTTTCTGAAAAATTTATCCGCAAAACCGAAGGGCAGCCGGACGCAGCCATGTGAGGCCGCATATCCGGGCAGCGGCCCGCCGTGCAGCGCGATGC
>JANMSH010000427.1:0-4777 GCA_031389105.1 Hyphomicrobiales bacterium | reverse complement strand
GCCTTCGGTCGACTCGCGGATCAGCACGAAATCGATGCCACGCTCCTGCGCGCCGACGATCGGTGACGGCACGTTGGGAATGAGGCGGGCCGGGCGCACGCCGGCATAGAGGTCGAAGATGAAACGCAGCTCGACCTGCGGCATGATCTCGGTGTTGTCGGGATAGCGCACGCTCGGAAGGCCACAGGCGCCGAGCAAAATAGCGTCGGCTTCCTCGCACAGCTTGACGGTCGATTCCGGCATGGACTTGCCGGTCTCCTTGTAATGCTCGGCGCCGGCCGGCGTTTCGCTGAAGCGGAATTTCAGGCTCGGCGTGGTCGCCTCGATGCGGCGCAATATTTCCAGCGCCGGCTTCATCACCTCGTGGCCGATGCCGTCGCCGGGCAGGACAGCGATGTGGAAGGCGGTGTTGGCGGACATGGTTTGTTTCCGACGAGGGCGTGCGCTAATGAATATGGAATAAGTGTTGACCGCAAGACACCCCGCTCATTCCCGCGAAAGCGAGCGGAGCGCAAGGAGTTCGAATGCCGAAGTTCGCCGCCAATCTGGGTTACCTGTTCACCGACCGCGCGCTGCTCGAGCGCATCGACGCCGCGGCCGCGGCTGGTTTCAAGGCGGTCGAGTTGCAATTCCCCTATGACGTGCCGGCCTCGCAGGTGAAGGCGGCGCTGGAGCGCAACAAGCTCACGGTGCTCGGGCTCAATACGCCGCCGGGCGAGCGCGAGGGCGAATTCGGCCTTTGCGCCATTCCCGGCCGCGAGAAAGACTGGCAGGCGCTGTTTGCACGCGCGCTTGATTACATTTCGGCGATCGGCGGCAATGCGGTGCATTGCCTGGCTGGCAAGGTGCCGCCCGAACAGCGCCCAGCCGCCGAGCGCGTCTATATCGAAAACCTGCAACGCGCGGCCGACTTGGCCGCCGTCAAAAATATTATGCTGCTGATCGAGCCGATCAATCCGCGCGACCGGCCAAATTATTTTCTCAACCGCGTCGAACACGCCGCCGACATCATCGCCAAAGCGGGCCGGCCGAATATCAAGATGCAGTTCGATTTTTATCACGTGCAGATCGTGGGCGGCGATCTGATCACGCGGCTGGAAAAACATCTGCCGGCCATCGGCCATCTGCAATGCGCCGCGGTGCCGGTGCGCCATGAGCCCGACGGCGGTGAGATCAATTACCCCGCGATCTTCGATGCGGTCGACCGAATAGGCTTCAAAGGCTGGATTGGCTGCGAATACCGGCCGCGGGGCAGGACCGAGGCGGGCCTTGGCTGGGGCCGCCAATATGGCCTGATTTCAACGCCTTAAGCTCGATTAACCATCAAACTGTCTGAAAAACCTCAACTTTCGCCTTGCAGCGGGCTTTGGCGTTGTTAGATTGCCGCTATGTGGGGACGCCGCAACAAGACTGAGTCTGAGACGCCGGAGCCGCCGAATGCGCTCAAGGACGCGGTGCGCGACGCGCGCGTCGAGGCGGCCGAGCGCTCCGGCGTGGTGGTCGATTTGCGCGATGCCGACGTCGCGCGGCTGGAACTGCTCAACGAGGCGCTCGATCCGCTGTTCAAGGACATTCCCGCCAACGTCGAATTGTTCGATCGCGGCATCAGCCGGGGCGACGTGCCGCGGCTGTGGGTCGACGTCATCGCGCACATCGAGATGGGCCGCGACAAGCGGCAGTACCGTTTCGTGCAGGACACGCGCTACGGCCGCGCGCTGCTCGCCGAGGGCTACGAAATCGCCGACATGACCAAGGCGGTCACGCGCTATGTCGCGCGCCGGCTGGTCGAGCGCGAGCGCGCACTGGCCGACGACGCGCCGTTCGGCGAAGGCACCATGATGAAGCTCGTCGAGCACGAGCGCAACCGCAGCCACGCCCGCGCCTTCCGCACCTTCATCTATGGCTTGATCGTTGGCGTCGGCGGACTGTTTGTGCTGGCGCTGCTGCACGGCCAGCCGTAAGTTTACTCACCCAGCATAAACCGCCGCTGTTCGACGACGTCGCCGTCTTCGCCGATGCCGCGCGCCACCACTTCGCAGCGCCAGGCGCCGGGTTCGCCGTCGATCCGGTACAGATGATAGGCCGCGCCGTGCTTGTCGGCGCCCGGTATGGCCGAGGCCGAGGGCACACCGATCGCCGGCACCTTGCTGCCGTCCGGCCCGTTCAGCCAGCTCAGCATGTGGATGTGGTCATGACCGTGGATCACCAGATCGGCGCCATGCGCGGCCAGCACGCGCAACAGCACCGGCGCGTCGAGCAGGCGCTTGTGCTGCGCCGCCAGCGACACCGGCGGGTGATGGATCATTACCACGCGGAACAGATTTTGATTTTTGGCATCGGTCAGGACGCCGACCAGCCCTTCGAGCTGTCTTGTGCCGAGCCAGCCGGTCGCCGCGAAGGGCGCGGTCGGCACGCCGGTCGACAGCCCGATCAGCGCCACCGGCCCGCGCCGGCGCACGTAGGGGAATCCGCCGATGCCGTCGTCGTCGGTCATGAACGCGCCCCAGTGGCGCTTGGCGAAGACGGCGCCTTCTTTCACGTAGATATCGTGATTGCCGGGAACGAAGCTGACGTCGTCCGGCGGCCCGAGGCTGTCCAGCCATTGGCGGCCATGCGTGAATTCGTCGTACAGCGCGATATTGGCGATGTCGCCGGTCACCGCGATATGGTCGGGCGCCTGCGCCCGCATGTCGCCGGTGATCTTGGCCAACATAGCGGGATCGTGGATGAAGCGCCGCTTGCGCTGCCAGTTGATGTAGCCGGTGACGCGCTTGCCGAGGAGGTCGAGCCAACTTGGCTCAGGCAGCGGGGCGAGATGCGGGTCGGATAGATGGGCGAGGGTGAACATGGTGCGGGGCGTAGCCCGCTATGAGCTTCCGATCAATATGCCGGCGACAAACACCAATGTTCCGCCGAAGGCGATCTGGAAGGCCGCTTGCAGGAATGGCGTGTCCATATAGCGGTAGCGGATGTAAGAAATCACCGCGAGCTCGACCGCCACCACGATGACAGCAACCACGGTCGCAATCCAGAAATCGGGGATCAGGAACGGCAAGGTGTGACCCACTCCGCCCAGCATGGTCATTAAACCGCTGACCGTGCCGCGAATCCAGGGCGTGCCGCGGCCCGTGAGCGAGCCGTCGTCCGACAGAGCCTCGGCAAATCCCATCGAAATGCCGGCGCCAACGGAAGCGGCCATGCCGACCAGAAACGTTTCCCAGGTGCTGTGGGTTGCGAAGGCCGCGGCAAACAGCGGCGCCAGCGTCGAAACCGAACCGTCCATCAGCCCGACCAGCCCGGGCTGTATATATTGCAGCAGGAACATGCGCCGCGCGGTTTCGTCTTCCTTCTCTCGCGCGCCTTCGGTGAGAATGGTCTCGGTCAGCTTGTGCGCCAGGCTTTCGTGCCCGGCTTCGGCTTCGGCGAGTTCGATCAGCAACTGCCGCACCGAAACATCGCGCGCGTTCGCCGCCGCCTTGCGATAGAAGCGCTCGGCCTCGTATTCCATGTTCTCGGCGTACTTGCGCACTTCGTCCAGGCCGAGCGGCCGCATCAGCCACAGCGACGACTTCTGCGCCATGAAGCCTTTGACATCCTGGCGGCGGATCAGCGGCAGGTACTCGCCGAACTTCTGCCGGTACAGATCGAACAGCCTTGTGCGGTGGACGACCTCTTCCTCCGCCATCTCGTCGAACACCTTGGCCGAAGACGGAAACGGTGCGCGCAGGCCCTCGGCGAAACCGCGGTAGATGCGGCTGTCTTCCTCCTCGTTGGTGATGGCGAGCGCCAGCACTTCCTGCTCGGTTAGTTCGGAAAACTTCTTCACGCGCGGAATCCTTCAGGGCTTTGGCAGGCCTCTTTTATATATTAGAATCGTTCTAAATAAGGAAGGGGCCTGGCCTGCGGCGTTCTGGTAACGGTCGGCTTACGCCCGCAATGCCATACAGGACCATGGATTTACGGAGCCTCCAGATCGCCCTTTGGCCCGCGCTGCGGCCGCTCATGCACTTCTATTGGCGCTTCGCGCGCGGCGCGACGCTGGGCACGCGCGCCATGGTGATCGATGGCGCCGGCCGCGTGTTCCTGATCAAGCACAGCTACATGGCCGGCTGGCATCTGCCCGGCGGCGGCGTCGAGACCGGCGAGACTTTGGCCGCGGCGATGGCGCGCGAACTATTCGAGGAAGGCAACATCAAGCTTGCAGGCCCGCCGAAGCTGCACGGCATGTTCTTCAACAACCGCGTGTCGCGGCGCGACCACGTCGCGATGTATATCGTGCGCGAATTCACGCAGAACAGCCCGCCGTTGCCGAACCGCGAAATCGTCGCGCACGGATTTTTTGCGCTCGACGCTTTGCCGCCGGATACATCCCGCGCCACCCGCGCGCGGATCGCGGAGGTGTTCGAGGGTGTGGCGGTGAGTGACGTGTGGTGAGCACCAATCGTCGTCCCCGCGAAGGCGGGGACCCAGCAATTGAGCGTAGGACGGGTTAGCCGAAGCGCAATCCGTCAATCTCAAAAACAGTGAATTGCATCGGCCAACCCGTCCTAAGCGCGATTACTCGGCTGCCGTCATTTGCGGTACCCGCAAATCCTGCAGCGGCTCTATTGCATTGGCGAAATTCGAGAGACTGTCATCGTTGATAAGGAATGGAAGCGCATCGGCCCAAATTGGTAAGGTTTGAATGCCGGCTTCGCTGAGAAATTCCTCCAATAGAAGCTTCAAGCTAGATGATTCCCAAGGTGCTTCAGCATCCCATAGATAAACGGACTCGCGG
>JANMSH010000046.1:0-14996 GCA_031389105.1 Hyphomicrobiales bacterium | reverse complement strand
ATATTCGTAGGCGCCAAGCTCCGACGCGCGTATTGCAGTCATAAAAGTATTTTGCGCGCTCATCACCACGATCGGAAGATCGGGACGCGACTTGCGGATACGCGGGATCAGATCGAAGGCGTTCTCGTCCGGCATGACGACATCGGTGATGACAAGATCGCCGTCGCCCTGGCTGATCCAACGCCACAACGTCGCGGCATTTCCGGTCGAACGCACTTCGTAACCGGCGCGCGACAGAGCCTGATTGAGCACCGTGCGGATCGCGGCATCGTCGTCGGCAACCAATATGCTTCCCGTCGGCATCGTCGTCCTCACGGGCTTTTGACGGAAGGCGCATCGTCGGTGATGCCTCCGTCGCCGCTGTAGATAGGCATCAGCACGCGGAAGATGGTCCGCCGCGGCTGCGATTCACATTCGATGATGCCGCCATGATCGCCCACGATCTTGGCCACCAGCGCCAAGCCCAATCCGCTGCCGGATTGCTTGGTGGTGACGAAGGGGTCGAATAGATGCGGCATGAGATCTTCCGGCACACCCGGACCGTTATCCTTGATGCAGAACTCGAGCGGTAGCGCGACGCGCGCCTTGATGCCGGGCACCGAGAGCCGCACGCCGGGACGGAACGCCGTCGTGAGCTGGATTTCGCCATCGATGGCATTTTCGCCGACCGCTTCCGCGGCGTTTTTCACGAGATTGAGAAACACCTGAATAAGCTGATCCCTATTGGCTAGAACGTGCGGCAATGAAGGATCATATTCTTCGACAAATTTGATGTGACGGGCAAAACCGGTCTGCGCCAGGCGCTTCACATGATCGAGGACGACGTGGATGTTGACCGGCTCACGCTCAACCGGACGCTCGTCGGCGAACACTTCCATACGATCGACCAGCTTCACGATGCGGTCGGTTTCGTCGCAGATTAGTTTGGTGAGCTGGCGGTCGTCGTCGCCGGCGGATTGCTCGAGCAATTGCGCTGCGCCGCGAATGCCTGACAGCGGATTCTTGATTTCGTGCGCCAGCATGGCGGCGAGCGCGATCACCGAGCGTGCCGCGCCGCGATGCGTAAGCTGGCGATCCATCTTGTCGGCAATGGTGCGCTCCTGCAGCATCACCACGACGTGCTCGGGATATTCCGCCAAGGGCGCGACATGCAAATCGACCAGCCGCTCGCCCGGATTGCGCGGCGTCGCCAGATCGACTTTATATTCGTTCACCGCCGCGCCGCGCTGGCGAACCTGCTCGATCAGCGTCAGCAAAGGCGAACCGAACGGCACCAGATCGCGCAACAAGTGACGGCGCAGCACCGGGATCGAGGCTTCGAAAAAATTCTCGGCAGCAACATTGGCGTCGGCGATCTTGCCGTCCGGCGAAACCATCAGCACCGGATGCGGCAGTGCATGCAGTACCGCATCGGCCGGTGAATGGATGTCGGCGGAGATGGCCTGGGCTCGTCTCATGCGGCGGCCTTCCATGCGAAAGCGTCGAACGCATCGGCCAGCAGGCGGCGTGCGTGCGCCGGCTCCTCGGCCGTCAATACGCGGCTGCGATGAAGTTTGAGAACCTCGGGCGAAACGGCGGCACTGACGGCGGCAGCGTCGAGCGCCCAACCGAGATGCTTGCGGGCGTGACGGCGGCCGATAGTCAGGCCGTGATGCGAAATCATTTCGTCGTAGAGCGTGTCGATCAACCTCAGTTGTTCGAAAAGATGAGGCGCTTGAGTGCGCTTTCCGGTCGCGAGAAACTGCGCCATCTGTCCGGGAAACCACGGACGGCCTTGCGCGGCGCGGCCAACCATCACGGCGTCGGCGCCGGAATTTTCTAATGCCGTACCAGCGTCATCGAACGAACGGATGTCACCATTAATAACGACGGGGATCGTTACCGCCTGCTTCACGGCGCGCACCGCCGACCAGTCGGCGCTACCGGTATAGAACTGGCAGCGGGTGCGGCCATGCACCGTGATCATTTGAACGCCGGCGTCTTGCGCACGGCGCGCCAGTTCGGGCGCATTGATGCTGCCGTGATCCCAGCCGAGCCGCATTTTCAGCGTGACCGGAATCTTGACGGCGCCGACGGTAGCTTCGATCAGGCTCAGAGCGTGGCCGAGGTCGCGCATCAGTGCCGAGCCGGACGCACCATTGGTGACCTGCTTCGATGGGCATCCCATGTTGATGTCGACGATTTGGGCGCCTTGCGCCTCGACGATACGAGCGCCTTCCGCCATCCAATGGGCCTCGCAGCCGGCGAGTTGGACGACGCGAATAGCAACCCCGCTGCTCTCGCTGCGCACCCTCGCCTCGCGCTGGCCGTGGGCCAGTGCGGCGCACGCGGTCATCTCCGAGACCACCAGACCCGCACCCAGCCGCTCGGCCAGCCGCCGGAACGGCGTGTCCGTGATTCCGGACATCGGCGCAAGAATGACGCGGTTAGGCGCGGTTATGGCGCCTATACGCAGCGATATGGTCGGGAACTGACTGATTTGGTCCTGCACGTGGTTGCCTATCATTTAGGCGTAACCTTTCGATGCTTAGAGTTTAGCCATTTTGACAAGAGGTGCAAGTGCTGCAGTGCAATAAATTGTTCATGCTTAAGTCATGTCGGTTATCGGGCTTAATTGTTGATCGTCCACGATTGGCTCCCTCTTTCCGGGATCATGCGCTAAGCCAATCCGGCGTTTGGAGCCCGGACCATGTCAGAGATCGCTGCCGTCATCGTCGCCGCCGGCCGTGGTTTGCGCGCGGGTGGTGAATCTGGCGGCAAAGACCTGCCCAAACAGTTCCGGCAGCTTGGTGGCGAGATTATGCTCAGTCGCACGCTTTCCCTTTTCCTGAAACATGGGGGCGTCGGAGTCGTCCAGACCGTTATCCACACAGAGGATGGCGCGTTTTACCGCGATGCCGTGGCCGGGTTGAGCGATGATGATCTGCTCGACCCCGTATTTGGTGGCGCGACCCGGCAGGGCTCGGTGTTGGCCGGACTTGAGGCGCTGCAACGGCACATGCCGGACATTGTGCTGATTCATGACGCGGCACGGCCATTTGTCAGTGCCGAACTGGTGTCGCGTGCCATCGCCGCTGCCGAGAAAAGCGGTGCGGCGATACCGGCGCTGGCGGTGACCGACACGGTCAAGACCGTCGACACCCAGGGCCTTGTCGACAAAACGCTGGACCGCAGCTCGCTGCGGCTGGTGCAGACGCCACAAAGCTTCGACTTCGCCCGCCTGCTCGACGCCCATCGCCGCGCCAAGGCCGTGGGCCGCGACGACTTCACAGACGACGCCGCGCTCGCTGAATGGGCCGGCATGAAGGTGAGCACGTTCGCCGGCGAGCCCGGCAATATCAAAATCACCACGCCGGAGGATTTCGCCCGCAGCGAGGCCATGCAGTTCCAGGCGCTCGGCGACGTGCGCACCGGCATTGGCATCGATGTGCATGCCTTCGCTCCCGGCGGCCACATCATGCTCGGCGGTGTCCGCATTCCCCATGACCGGGCGCTGGTCGGGCATTCCGATGCGGACGTAGGTCTTCATGCTCTTGTCGACGCCATTCTCGGCGCACTGGCCGACGGCGATATCGGTTCGCATTTCCCGCCGAACGACCCGCAATGGCGTGGCGCTTCTTCCGACCGGTTCTTTAGTTTCGCGGTCGAGCGCGTCGCCGCGCGGGGCGGCCGCATCGCGCATCTCGATCTCACCCTGGTGTGCGAGACCCCGAAAATCGGGCCGCATCGCGATGAAATCCGCAGTCGTATCGCAAAGCTTGCCTCAATCGGCATCGGCCGCGTTGCGGTCAAGGCCACCACCAGCGAGAAACTCGGCTTTACCGGCCGCGGCGAAGGCATAGCCGCTTACGCGACCGCGACCGTGCGCTTGCCCTGGAGCGCTTTATGACCACCGAACAACATGCCGCCGCGACGGCGTTGATCAAACTTTGCACGCAAATGAAATTGAAAATCGCGACAGCGGAGTCCTGCACCGGCGGCCTGGTGGCTGGCGCGCTGACCGAAGTTCCCGGGTCGTCCGCCGTGGTCGACCGCGGTTTCGTCACTTATTCGGACGCGGCCAAGCAGCAAATGCTCGGCGTGCCGGCCGACACGTTACGCGAATATGGCGCGGTCAGCCGTCAAACCGCCGAAGCCATGGCGCGTGGCGCTCTGGCAAAAGCGAAGGTCGATCTGGTGGTGGCAATTACCGGCATTGCCGGTCCTGGCGGCGCCAGCGACGGCAAGCCGGTCGGACTGGTGCATTTCGCCGCGGCCACGCGCGACGGAACCTCGATGCATGCGGCCAAGCGTTACGGCGATATCGGCCGTGGCGCGGTGCGGCGCAAATCGGTGTTACAGGCGCTGGAGATGCTCAAAGCCCTCGCGGAAACGAATTAGCTGTATGGCACGGACGCAGTCGATCAACTGGCGGCGCGACATCGTCATTGCAATGATCCCGCTTGCTGCCGTGGTGGCAACGTCCGTGCTCGGCCAGATCGCGACGTTTCCGAACCTGACCCCGTGGTACACCGGGCTGGTGAAGCCGGCATTCAATCCACCGAATTGGGTGTTCGGACCGGTGTGGACGACGCTTTACGCGCTGATGGCCTTTGCCGCGTGGAGAATATTGCGGCTGCCGTCATCGCCCGAACGCCGCATCGCCTTGGTTCTGTTTTACGCGCAACTCACGCTCAACGCCGCTTGGTCGTGGATGTTCTTCGCCGCGCACAGCCCGTTGCTGGGACTGGTGAACATCGTGCCGCAGTTTCTTTTGATACTCGCGACCCTCAACGCGTTCAGGCCGCTCGATAGATTGGCAACATGGGCGCTGGTGCCGCTCACCGCCTGGGTCGCCTTCGCCGGCGTGCTTAATTATTCGATTTGGTCGCTGAACGGCTGATCTACCGATTGATGCCCTGAACCGGATTGAAGATCGCTTCGCGCATTAGATCGTTCGGCGACTTGCCGCGATGCTCTTCATTCAAGCGCGCGATATCGGCGAGCATGGCGCGCGCCGGGCGATTGCGTGCTTTCGCGATGGCAAAAATGGAGCGCAATTCTATGCGTTTTTGTCGCCGTACACTTCATCCGCGCGTTTCTCGAACGCCGCCGCGAATTTGCGGAACGCGGTGTCGAACATAGCGCCCATCAGCATGGCGAGCGTGCGGCTCTTGAATTCGTAGTCGATGAAGAACTCGACGGTGCAGCCATTCTCGCCGGTGGAATGAAACGTCCAGCGGTTCTGCAACCGGCTGAACGGGCCGTCGAGATATTCGACCATGATTTTCAAGTTCGGACGGTCGAGTGTGACGCGGCTGGTGAAAGTCTGATGGATCAGTTTGTAGGCCACCGTCATCGCCGCGACGACAACCATAACCTCGCCTTTGTCGGTCCGGCTCTTGACCCTGAGCGCGCTGCACAGCGGCACGAACTGCGGATAATTCTCGACGTCGGCCACCAGATCGAACATGTCCGGCGCGCTGTGACGGACGTTCCGCTTGGATGAAAAAGAAGGCACTAGCTATTCTTTTGAACGCGCGCCGCCTTCAGCCGCGCGAAATCGTCGCCGGCGTGATGCGACGAGCGCGTCAGCGGCGACGACGCCACCATCAGGAAACCCTTGGCATAGGCAACCGTCTCAAGCGACTTGAATTCATCCGGCGGCACGAAGCGCTTCACTTCGTGATGCTTGCGGGTCGGCTGCAGATATTGCCCGATGGTGAGGAAGTCGACATTGGCCGAGCGCAGGTCGTCCATCACCTGCAGCACTTCGTTACGTTCCTCGCCCAGGCCCAGCATGATGCCAGACTTGGTGAACATGCTCGGATCGATTTCCTTCACACGCTGCAGCAGGCGCAGCGAATGGAAATAGCGCGCGCCCGGCCGCACCGTCAGATAATGCGACGGCACGGTTTCGAGATTGTGGTTGAACACGTCGGGCCTGGCGGCGACGACGACTTCGAGCGCGCCCTCTTTGCGCAGGAAATCCGGCGTTAGAATTTCGATGGTCGTGGTCGGGCAATTGCCGCGAATGGCACGGATGGTGTCGGCGAAATGCTGCGCGCCGCCGTCGGCGAGATCGTCGCGATCGACCGAGGTGACGACGATGTGGTTGAGACCGAGCTTAGCGGTCGCCTGACCGACATGGCCCGGCTCGTTCGGATCGAGCGCGCCCGGCAAACCGGTTTTGACATTACAGAAGGCACAGGCGCGCGTGCATGTATCGCCCATGATCATGAACGTGGCGTGCTTCTTCTCCCAGCACTCGCCGATGTTCGGGCAGCCGGCTTCCTCGCACACGGTGACGAGGCCGTTCTCGCGCATGATGGCGCGCGTCTGCTCGTAGCCCGGCGACACCGGCGCCTTGACGCGGATCCAGTCCGGCTTTTTGGCCAGCGGGGCATCCGGGCGATTCGCCTTTTCCGGATGGCGCGGGCGCGGGTTATTCACGAGGTCGAGGACGACAGCCATGGGGGATACTTACGGCTGCGGCCGGTAGGCCGCAAGGCGGCCGCGGAAAGCCATGCGCCGCAGGCGCATCAGGCACGCCGAATGGCCCGCCAGATCAGCAAAAAGATGATGGCGCCGATGGTGGCGGTGATCAGATTGCCCCAGAAATCGGGCATCACCTGAAGTTTGAGCAGGCCGAACAGCCAGCCGCCGACAATGGCGCCGACCAGGCCGACCGCAAGGTTGTAGAGCAGCCCACCATGGCCGCCGAGTATCTTTGTCGCTAGCCAGCCGGCGACCAGGCCGATGACGATCCAGGCGAGTACACCCATGGTTGCTCCTTGCGGCCGTCATGGTAGGGCGAGCCGAATCTAGTATACGACGAGTGCCAATGCCCGCCACACCCTCTCCCAGATTGATCCTCGCCACTTACACAGCCGCGGTGTTCCTGAGCGCGCTGCTGCTGTTCGGCGTGCAGCCGTTATTCACCCGCATGGTGCTGCCGCAACTCGGCGGCTCGCCGTCGGTGTGGTCGGTCGCGATGGTATTTTTCCAGACGATGTTGCTTGCCGGATATGCCTACGCGCATTGGCTGGCCAAGGTGAAACGGCGGATCGTGCCGGTGCTCGTGCATCTCGCGTTGTTGGTCGCGGCCGGGCTGACGCTGCCGCTATCGATCGCGCAAGGCTGGGGCGAACCGCCGGCCAGCGGCACTGAATTCTGGCTGCTTGGACTTTTTACAATTTCAATTGGGCTGCCGTTTTTCGCGCTCGCGGCGAACAACCCGCTACTGCAATCGTGGTTCGTGCGAACCGGACACGTCGACGGCAAGGACCCTTATTTCCTCTATGCGGCGTCGAATATCGGCAGCTTTCTTGCCCTGCTGTCCTATCCGATTTTGCTCGAACCGATCTTTACGGTGCAGACCCAAAGCTGGCTGTGGAGCGTTGGGTTTTTCGCCCTGACGCTGCTGATCGCGGCCTGCGGCGTGTTGCTGTTGCGCGCGCCCCCCGCCGAGGTCTCGCAAGAGACGGCGGCCGTCCCGAAACTGGCCGCGTTGACCATCGGCCGCTGGATATTCCTTGCGGCGGTGCCGTCTGGACTCCTGGTTGCGGTAACGGCCCACATCTCGACCGACATTGGCGCTGCGCCGCTGATGTGGGTGATGCCGCTGTCGCTTTATCTTTTGACCTGGGTGCTGGTGTTCGCCCGGCGGCCGGCCCTCTCGCAACCGTTCATGTTGCTGTTGCAACCCTTCGCGGTTGCCGGTGTCGTAGCGCTGCTGCTGACGAGCGGCTATGTACCGCTGCTGCCCAACCTCGCCGCGCATCTGCTGGCATTCTTTGTCATCACCATGGCGTGCCACGGTGAACTGGCGCGCACGCGGCCACCAGCGGCGCATCTGACGGCGTTCTATGTCGCGCTGTCGTTCGGCGGCATGGCCGGCGGGCTGTTTGCCGGACTGATCGCGCCCTACACGTTTTCCTGGATCGCGGAGTACCCGATCCTCGTCTTGCTTGCGGTGCTGTGCCGTCCCGCGACGCCGCTAGCTTGGTCGGTGCTCGACCGCTTCATGCCGCAGATCGGGCACACGATCTGGCACAATATCGAGCGCTGGTTCTGGCCCGCCGCCATCCTCGTCGCGCTGGTGCTGATCGTGCCGTCCTTGTTCGGCTATCAGATCACCTATGCGATGACCGACCGGCTGAACGCGCTGGTGCTCACGCTCGCCGTGCTGTCGATTTTGTTCATGCGCGATCCGTGGAAATCCGCGCTGATCGTCGCGGTCGCCCTCGCCGTGATCCGGCTTTATCCGACCGACGAAAGCCGCAGCGACACGCTGCGCAGTTTCTTCGGCGTCAACCTGATTTACGAGACGCACAACCGGCACTTTCGCGTCATCAAGCACGGCTCGACCCTGCACGGCGCGCAGCGGCTGTTGAACGCGGACGGCACGCCGGCAACAGGCCGGCCCGAGCCGCTGACCTACTATCATTCCAAGTCTGCGATGGCGGTCGCGATCGAGGCGGTGCGTGCGCGCAAAGGCGGGCCGATCCGCGTCGCCGTCATCGGCCTCGGCGCCGGATCGCTGGTCTGCACCATTGGCGCCAACGAAAACTGGAAGTTCTTCGAGATCGATCCAACCGTGATCGCGGCGGCGCGCGATCCGACACGCTTCACCTTCATCTCGTCCTGCAAGCCGGACCTACCCATCGTGCTCGGCGATGCGCGGCTCACGCTGGCGAAGGAACCGGACGGCACCTACGACATGATCGTCGTCGACGCCTACTCGTCCGACGCCATCCCGATTCATCTCGCCACACGCGAGGCTATGGCGATGTACAAGGCCAAGCTCGCGCCGCAAGGCGTGGTGACGATGCACATCTCCAACCGTCACCTTGAATTGCAGAGTGTCGTGGTCGGCATCGCCGCCGCCAACGATCTCAAGGCCTGGGTCTATACCAACGAGAACGAGGAAGAAGACGAAGACAATTACATCTTCGGCTCCGACGTCGTGATCGCGGCGCGCGACCTGACCGATATCGGCGCACTCAACGGCGTCCCGACCTGGACGCTGACCGCGCCCAATCCCGGCGTGCGAACCTGGACCGACGATTATTCCAATATCGCCGGGGCGTTCTGGCGCAAGCTGAAGTGGTAGCCGTCTAGGCCGCCTTCGGCGGCGGCATCTGATGGTTCGGCGTCGACTTGGAGATCGACACTTCCTCATCGTTCATGTCGGCGCCGACATCGCCGAACAACGGCGTCGAGAGATAGCGCTCGCCGGTGTCGGGCAGCATGCAGAGGATGGTCGAACCGGGCGCCGCATCCCTGGCGACCTCCAACGCGCCGGCGAACGTCGCGCCGGACGTGATGCCGACGAAAATGCCTTCCTGCTGCGCCAAAGCCTTGGCGTTTTTCATCGCATCAGGCCCGGCAATGGTAATGATGCGCGAGATCACGTTCATGTCGACGGCATCGGCCGTGATCTTCGGAATAAAGTCGGGCGACCAGCCCTGCATCGGATGCGGTTTGAAGGCGGCGTTCGGCTTGGCCGGCGAACCGTCTGCGTTGCGCTCCTGCGGGCTCTTGGTCGAGAGCATCGGCGCATCGGCCGGCTCGCAGACCACGATCTTGGTATCGGGCCGCTCCTTCTGAAGCACGCGCGCGACGCCCTTGAGCGTACCGCCGGTGCCGAAGCCGGTCACCCAATAATCAAGCTTCTCGCCTTTGAAGTCATCGACGATCTCGCGCGCTGTGGTGCGCGAGTGCATGTCGGGGTTGGCTTCGTTCTCGAATTGCCGCGTCAGGAACCAGCCATGCGCCTTGGCGAGCTCGGCCGCTTTGGCGACCATGCCGAAGCCGCGTTCGGCCGCGGGTGTGATAATCACCTTGGCGCCAAGGAAGCGCATCAGCTTGCGCCGTTCGACGCTGAAAGGCTCTGCCATGGTGACGACCAGCGGATAGCCCTTGGCCGCGCAGACCATCGCAAGGCCGATGCCGGTGTTGCCGGAGGTGGCTTCGACCACGGTCTGGCCAGGCTTGAGATCGCCGGCCTTCTCCGCCGCTTCGATGACACCGAGCGCGAGGCGATCCTTGACCGAGCCGAGCGGATTGAAGGCCTCGATCTTGACGAACAGATTGATGCCCTTCGGGCCCAATTTGTTGATGCGCACCACCGGCGTATTGCCGATGGTGCCAAGGATGCTGTCGAATTTCGCCATCGATCACACTCCCGGCTGCTGCTCGCCGCGCAGCTTACATATTCAAAACGCGGCCATAGGCATCGAGCACCGCTTCCTTCATCGTCTCCGACAACGTCGGATGCGGGAAGATGCTGTGCATCAGTTCTTCTTCGGTCGTTTCGAGATTCATCGCGATCACGAAGCCCTGGATCAACTCGGTGACTTCGGCGCCGCAGAGATGCGCACCGAGCAACTGGCCGGTCTTCTTGTCGAAGATCACTTTCACCAGGCCCTGATCCTCGCCCATCGCGATCGCCTTGCCGTTGCCGACGAAGGGGAATTTGCCGACGCGGATATCGAGCTTCTTGTCCTTGGCGACCTGCTCGGTGAGACCGACGGACGCGATCTGCGGCGCGCAATAGGTGCAGCCCGGGATCATCAGCTTGTTCATGGGATGCGGATGTAGGCCCTTGATCGCCTCGATGCAGATGACGCCTTCGTGCTCGGCCTTGTGCGCCAGCATCGGCGGGCCGGCGACATCGCCGATGGCGTAGATGCCGGGCACGCTGGTCTTGCAATAGTCATCGATCTTGATAGTGCCGCGCTCGGTTTTGACACCGATCTTTTCCAGGCCAAGGTTTTCGATATTGCCGACCACGCCCACCGCAGCGATGACGCGGTCGACGGTGAGTTGCTGCGTTTTACCGCCCTCTTCGATCGTCGTCGTGACGCTGTCGGCTTGTCTGTCGAGCTTGGTGACCTTGGCGTTGGCAATGATATTGATGCCCTGCTTCTCGAATTGCTTGCGGGCGAAGGCGGCGATCTCGGCATCCTCCACCGGCAGGATTTGCGGCAGCACCTCGACCACCGTCACGTCGGCGCCCATGGTGCGATAGAACGAGGCGAACTCGATGCCGATGGCGCCCGAGCCGACCACCAGTAGCGACTTCGGCATCTTGTCCGGGTTCATCGCCTCGAAATAAGTCCAGACCAGTTTCTTGTCCGGCTCAAGGCCCGGCAGAACGCGCGGACGCGCGCCGGTCGCGATGATGATGTGCTTGGCCTGATAGCTGCCCGGCGGCAGCGCGTCTTTTGGGGCCGCGGTCTTGGAGGCCTTCACCGTCACCTTGCCGGGCGCGTCGATGACCGCCTCACCCCAGATGACGGAGATTTTGTTCTTCTTCATGAGGAAGCCGACGCCGGAATTCATCCGGCCGGCGACGCCGCGCGAGCGCTTGATGACCGCGGCTGCATCGAACGAGACATTGTCCGCTGACAGGCCGTACTCCTTGGCGTGCTGCATGTAGTGAAAAATTTCGGCCGAGCGCAGCAGCGCCTTGGTCGGGATGCAGCCCCAGTTCGAGCAGATGCCGCCAAGGAAATCGCGCTCGATAATTCCCACCTTGAAGCCGAGTTGGGCGGCGCGGATGGCGGTGACATAGCCGCCGGGGCCGGAGCCGATGATCAGAACGTCGAAGGATGTCTCAACCATACCGCTTCTTTCGCTGAATTATTCAGGGAACTTTTACCTTACCATAAGCCGCCGCGAACATAATTTCTTATCCATGTGACGGAGAAACCTATAGCGATCCCATCGGGTGGGGCAAAGGCGAGAGTATTTTTAAGGTCTCCGTTGATATTTTTGAGTCTCATTGGAAGCACCCCATGCCGGACAAGAGCCCCCTCTACAACCTAATCACAACAAACGGCGATGGTGCCAGTCCTGAGGGTGGTGCGATCAAGCGCGCGCTTCAGGTGATCCGCTCCCATTTGGGCATGGAAGTGGCCTACGTGTCGCAATTCGTCGACGGACAATCGGTATTCCGGGAAGTAGACGCACCCGGCCTCGAACAGTTGATCAAGGTCGGAGACGAGCGTTCGCTCGACGACGTCTATTGCCGTCACATTCTTGCAGGCCGCCTTCCCGAGTTGATTCCGGACACCGCCGCCAATCCGATCACCGCGGCGATGCCGATCACCGCGGCGGCGCATATCGGGTCGCATATGAGCGTTCCGATCCGGCTCGCCGATGGCAGCGCCTATGGGATGTTCTGCTGTCTCGGATTTGGGGCCAACAACTCGCTCAACGACCGCGACCTGAACATGATGAAGGCGTTCGCCGAACTCGCATCGTTCGAGATCAACCGCGAGGTCGATGCCAAGCGTGGCACCGAGGAAAAACTGGTCCGCATCAGGGACGTGATCGAGCGAGAACAAATTTCGATCGTCTATCAGCCGATCTGGAATATCGCGGCCCACAAGCCGGTCGGCCTGGAATGCCTGTCGCGCTTCTCGGCGACGCCGCAGCGGTCGCCGGACAAGTGGTTCAATGAAGCGGCCGAAGCCGGTCTTGGCGTTGAACTGGAAATGGCGGCGATCCGCATGGCGCTTGGCGCCTTCGCGTCGGCGCCCGCGGACATCTATCTGGCGGTGAATGCCTCGCCGGCGACAATCCTCGGCAGCGAATTTTTCGACATATTTTCCAGCGTGCCGCTCGACCGGCTTGTGCTGGAAGTGACCGAACACGCGCATGTGGCAAACTACGACTTGCTCTTGAACGTGCTTGAGCCTCTCAGGCAGCGTGGCGTGCGGCTCGCGGTCGATGACGCCGGCGCCGGATACTCGAGCCTGCAGCACATTCTCCATTTGCGTCCCGATATCATCAAGCTCGACATGGGGCTGACGCGTCATATCGATCTCGATCCCGCCCGCCGCGCGCTTGCAGCCGCACTGATTAAATTTGCCGAAGAGACCAACAGCAAGATTATCGCAGAAGGCGTCGAGACCGCGTCCGAACTCAAGACGCTCGCCAAGCTGGGGGTCGAGATGGCGCAGGGCTACTACCTCGCCCGCCCCATGCCGCTCGAAAAGGCGATCGAACTGTTCGCCGGCGGCGCGACTTCAAACGCCCGGGTGGCTTAGCACCCCCATTGAATCTCCCTAGGTTCAGGCATCTAATTCGCCCAACCAAAAAGCCGAACCAGGAGAGACGTCATGAGCAGGATATTGGGCCGCGTTGCGGCCGTTGCGGCGCTTATCGCCGCGCAAGCGACATTCGCCACCGCCGCGGAGGTCAAAATCTTCAGCACCATCGGCGTGCGGGCGGCGCTGGAGGAATTGACGCCGAAATTCGAAAAGGCCAGCGGTCACAAGCTCAACATCACCTGGGCGACAGCCGCCGTGCTGGTCAAGCGCGTCCAGGCGGGCGAGACCGCCGACCTCATGGTGTTGACGCGGCAAAGCCTCGATACCCTGGTCAAAGAAAGCAAAGCGACCGCGGGCGCCGACGCCGTGTTTGCCAGTTCAGGCATGGCGATGGTGGTCAAGAAAGGCACGCCGAAGCCCGACATCTCCACGCCCGAGGCCTACAAGCAGGCGCTGCTCAAGGCCAAGACGGTTTCCTATTCCAACCCGGAGTTCGGCGGCGCCAGCGGCGTGTTCGTCGCCAAATCGCTGGAGCGGATGGGCATTGCCGACGTCATGAAAGACAAGACCCGGCATCCGCCCCCGAGCGGCAACGCCGCCAAGCTTGTGGTCAGCGGCGAGGCCGAGCTTGCGATCCAGCAGGAACCGGAAGTGATGTCGGTCGACGGCGTCGATCTGGTCGGCGCCCCTCCGGGCGATTTCAACAACATCACGACCTATGCCGCGGGTCCGGGCGCCGGCACCACGCAAGCCGAGGCCGCCAACGCGCTGATCAAGTTCCTGCATACGCCGGAAGCGCAAGCGGTGTTCAAGGCGCGCGGATTAAAGCCGGGAGCGGCGCCGAAGGCGTCGTAACACAGGCCCACTCCGTTCGTTCCCAAATGGGGACGAACGGAGCACGGCGCTTACTGCACGATCAGCTTGAGCTCCTCGACCACCGGCTTCACTTTCGAGATCTGCTCTTTCAACATCGCGCGCATCTCGGCTTGCGACGAACCGGACGGCTCGGCACCAACCTCTTCCATGCGCTTGCGGACGTCCGGATTGTTCGCGGCGAACACGATCTGCTGATGCAGCTTGGCGATGATCGGCTCCGGCGTTCCGGCCGGCGCGAAGAAGCCGTTCCAGCCCTGGATTTCCAGATTGGGGAAGCCGAGTTCGCGCACCGTAGGCACGTCCGGCAGCGCCGCCGAACGTTTCGCGCTTTGCACTGCCATCGGCCGCAACGCGCCGGATTTGGCGTGCTGCAACGACGTCGACAACTGATCGCCGCCGAACTGAATGCGCCCGGACACCAGTTCAAGCACCAGCGGCGCCGCGCCGCGGAATGGCACGTGATCCATCTTGATCTTGGTGTCGCGCTTGAGCACTTCACCCGAGAAGTTCATCACGCTGCCGGGACCGGTCGAGCCGTAGAACAACGGGTCTTTCGCGGCCTGCGCGTAGGCAACAAATTCCTTGAGGTCTTTCGCCGGCACCGACGGATGCGCCAGAAGCAGCATCGGCACATAGGCCCCGACCGAGATCGGAATGAAGTCCTTCTCGATGTCGTGGCGCGAGCGCCCGGCATATTGCAGCGACGAAGTCGTCGTCGAGAATGTGAGGTTGTGGAACAGCAGCGTGTAGCCGTCGGGCGCGGCCTTGGCGACCTGATCGGCGCCGAGCGAGCCGCCGGCGCCGCCGACATTCTCAATCACGAAAGTCTGGCCGAGGCCCTCGCTCATGCGCTGCGCGAACAGACGCGCCAGCATGTCGGTGGTGCCGCCGGCCGGGAACGGCACGACAACGCGGACGGTCTTGGTGGGGTAGTCCTGCGCCTGAACCGGAAGACCGGTGCAAGCGAAAAACGTGAGCGCCACAGCGCCAGCCGCAACGGCGCGGCGTGTTGGTCGCAAATGGAATGGCACGGTCGTCATCGTCACCTCCCTGTGAATGCCCTGTTATTCAAGGTCA
>JANMSH010000410.1:0-2509 GCA_031389105.1 Hyphomicrobiales bacterium | reverse complement strand
AGCGCCTCGGTCTTGTCGATGGAGCGGATGCGCGCGTGCGCATGCGGCGAGCGCGCCAGCTTCATGTGCAGCAGGCCTTGCGGCGCAACGTCGAGCGTGAAGCGCGCTCTGCCGGTGACGACATCTGGTCCGGCCGGCGCTGGTGTATTTCGGCCGCAGGCCGCGCCCGCTTCCGTGTCCTCGACATTACGCACGCCGGCAATGGCGTCGTCGATGGCGCCATAGCCGGTGCAGCGGCACAAATTGCCTTTGAGCGCTTGGCCGAGATCGGCTCGCAGCGCCTGATTGAGCGCGGCGGCGGTCATGATCATGCCGGCGGTGCAGAAGCCGCACTGGAAGCCCTGTGCGTCGAGGAACGATTGCTGCATCGGATGTAGCTCGTTGCCCAACCCAGTAAAATTGGCGAGGCCTTCGATGGTGATGACCTCGCGGCCCTCGGCGCGAAACGCCGGCACGATACAGGAGTGCACCGGCTCGCCGTCGAGGTAGACCGTACAGGCGCCGCAATCGCCGGCGTCGCAGCCTTTCTTGACGCCGAACAGGCCCAACTGGCGCAGGAACGTGCGTAGGCATTGGCCTGCCACAGGCAGCACGGAAAAGTTATTTCCGTTGATCTTGAACGTCATCGCGGCGCTCCCGCGAGTTCTTCGAGAATTTCCTCAGCAAAATGAAGCGTCATGTGCCGTCGCCATTCCGGCGCGCCATGGATGTCATCGAAGTAAGCAGGAATTTCGCGTTCGATGCGCGCGCGCAATTCCTCGACCGAGGGCAAACTGGAAAACGAAAACTTCACCGGCCGAGGCGTCGATGCGGTGACTGTGAGCGCGAACTCGCCGGTCGGCGGATCGAGCGTGCCGATCAGCAAGGCTGCTGAACGGCCGATCTTTGCCAGCGAGATTTGCCGGAACGCCGTGCGCCGTATCAGCGCCGCTGCGGGGATGTCGATGCGGCGGAGCAGTTCGCCGGCTTTGAGCACATTGCGTTGCGGACCGGTGACGAAATCGGCGACCGGGACGCGCCGCTCAGCTCCGTCCGCCACCCAGATCGTGCACACGCCTTCCAGTGCCGAGGTCAGCGAAATCATCGGCCCGGCCGGCAGCGACATGCATATGTTGCCGCCGACGGTGGCGGTGTTCCAGACTTTGAACGAGGCCAGAAAGGCACGGCAGCATTTGTCGATCAGCGGCGCCGCGATCCACTCTACCGGCGCGCTGAAGGCATTGAGTTGCGCGATGGTGCAGGTGGCGGCGATCTCCAGGCCGGCGCTGCGAACGTGCAGCGGCTCCCAGCCGAGCGCGGCAATGTCGATCAGCCGCGTCAGGTGATCCTGCGGTTCGGAAAACAGCCAAGTGCCGCCACCGAGCCAGGCGTCACCGTCGCGCCAGGCCGGCAGTTCTTCGCGCCGCTTCGGCCGCGCCACTTCGGTGATGGTGTTCAGATCCATGTAGCGCCTATTGCGGCCCTCTGGTCCCGGACTTGCAAGACCCTGTAGTGTCGTATGGGCATGAACTCACGGCGTGTTTTTAACTGCCGCGATAGGTTGAGTAGCTCCACGAGGTTACCAGTAGCGGCACGTGATAATGCGCTTCCGGTTCGGCGACCGAGAACCTGATCGGGACAATGTCGAGAAACGGCGGATCTGATAGCGCTACGCCGCGCGCGACAAAATAACCGGCCACCGCGAAACGCAATTCGTAGGTGCCGATCGGCACTGGCCGCTCGGCGATCAACGGTTTATCGGTGCGGCCGTCGCTGTTGGTCACGGTGCGGACCAGCAGGCGGTCTTTGCCGGCTTGCGACAACTCCCAAAATTCGACGGCCATGCCGGCGGCGGGTAGGCCGCCCGCCAAATCGAGAACATGCGTTGATAGCCGGCCGTTGAGCTTGAGCCTGCCCGGCGCGGTGACGCGAGCATCGAGCCGCAACGCACCGATGCGGAAGATTTCGCCGAGCGCGGCGTCAAGCTCGTCGGCGGTGCCGTGAGTGAGGCGGCGGTCGAACTCCCGCAGGATTGAATCTTTGGTGTGCCGGCGCACGCAGACGATAAAGGGGATACCGAACTTCGTCTGGTAGGCGTCGTTGAGCCGGTGAAAGCGCGCGAACTCCTCATCGGTCAGCCGGTCGAGGCCGACGCTGGCCTGTTCGTTCGTCGAATCCGCGCTCAGATTTCCGGCTCGCGCCGCTTTGCCGGCGAGATCGGGGTGCGCCTTGACCAGTGCCAGCCGCGCGTCGGCCGGCGCCGCGCGCACCGCAGCCACCATGGCGTCATGCAAATCGCTAAGCACCGCAAAGGGGCGGCGCTTACCAGCCGCCTTCGCGACCCAGGGCGAATGTTCGTAGATGTCGGCGAGCGCGGCGGTGAAATCGACTTCGCTGGCCGCGTTGAGCGTATCGAGCGAGATCGGGTTCATTGCTTTGGCGCGCCGGCGGCGAGCCAGGCCGCCAGCACCTGGCGTTCACCGGGGGTGATTTCGGTGACGTTGCCGGGCGGCATGGCGTGCGACCGCAC
>JANMSH010000397.1:0-2225 GCA_031389105.1 Hyphomicrobiales bacterium | reverse complement strand
TGCGGCCGTTGCCCAGACAGCTTCTTCGATCGTGGTGGAGGGGAACCGGCGCGTCGATGTCGAGACCGTTCGCTCCTATTTCAAGCCGGGACCCGGCGGGCGCCTCGATCAGGGACGAATCGATGACGGCCTGAAGTCGCTGATCGAGACCGGCCTGTTCCAGGACGTGCGAATCAACCAGGCGGGCGGACGTCTCGTGGTGACCGTGGTGGAAAACCCCGTCATCGGCCGCATCGCCTTCGAAGGTAACAAGAAGATCAAGGACGAGCAGATTTCCGCGGAAATCCAGTCCAAGCCGCGCGGGACGCTGTCGCGCCCGATGGTGCAGTCCGACGCCCAGCGCATCGCCGAAATCTACCGCCGTTCCGGCCGCTATGACGTGCGCGTCAACCCTGAAATCATCGAGCAGCCGAACAACCGCGTCGATCTGATCTTCACCGTGACCGAGGGTTCGAAAACCGGCGTCAAATCGATCGAGTTCGTCGGTAACGTCGCTTACTCGTCGTATCGCCTCAAGGACGTCATCAAGACCCGCGAATCGAACCTGCTGAGCTTCCTCGGTGGCGCCGACGTCTATGATCCGGACCGCGTCGAAGCCGACCGCGACCTGATCCGCCGCTACTACCTGAAGAACGGCTATGCCGACGTTCAGGTGGTTGCAGCACTCACCGAATACGATCCGGACAGGAAAGGCTTCCTGGTCACCTTCAAGATCGAAGAGGGTCAGCAGTACCGGGTTGCCCAGGTCAATTTCGCCTCCAGCATCGGCACGCTCGACGGCAATACGCTGCGCAGGTTCTCGCGCGTCAATGTCGGCTCGCTCTACAACGCCGAGGCGCTGGAGAAATCCGTCGAGGAAATGCAGATCGAGGCCTCGCGGCGCGGTTACGCCTTTGCGATCGTGCGCCCGCGCGGCGACCGCAATTTCGAGGCCCATACCGTCTCGATCACCTTCGCCATCGACGAAGGCCCGCGAACCTATATCGAGCGCATCAATGTGCGCGGCAATACCCGTACCCGCGACTACGTGATCCGCCGCGAATTCGACCTGTCGGAAGGCGACGCCTACAACCGCGCGCTGGTCGATCGCGCCGAACGCCGCCTGAAGAATCTCGATTTCTTCAAGTCGGTGAAGATCAACACCGAGCCCGGTTCCTCCAGCGACCGTGTCATTCTCGTGGTCGATCTCGAGGAGAAATCGACCGGCGACTTCTCGGTGTCGGGCGGCTATTCGACGACCGACGGCGCGTTGGCCGAGGTCAGCATTTCCGAGCGTAACTTCCTCGGCCGCGGCCTCTACGCCAAAGCGTCGGTGACCTATGGCCAGTATGCGCGCGGTTACTCGCTGTCCTTCGTCGAGCCCTATCTGCTGGACTATCGCGTCGCGCTCGGGCTCGACCTGTTCCAGCGCGAACAACTCGCCAATTCCTATATTTCGTACGGCACCAGCACGATCGGCTTCAGCCCGAGGCTCGGCTTCAGCCTGCGCGAGGACCTGTCGCTGCAGGTCCGCTACTCGATCTATCAGCAGAAGATCTCGCTGCCGGATTTCCTGCGGAATTGTAACAACAACCAGTTCCTGGCCGACGGCGTCACGCCGAATCCGTCGTACAATCCCAGCCCGGCCTTTATGGCCAACGGCAATCCGAATAATGGAAGCAACCTTTCGGCGCTCGGCTGCTACGTAGACGGTGAAGCTTCGCTGCCGGTCCGCAAGGAATTGCAGAACGGCAAGACGCTGACCTCGTCGATCGGCTACTCGCTGAATTACAACACGCTGGACAACAACAAGAACCCCACCGATGGCCTGCTGGTCGATTTCAAGCAGGATTTCGCCGGCGTCGGCGGTGATGTCAGCTATCTGAAGACCGCGATCGACTTGAAATATTATACGCCGCTGGTTTCCGACATTGTCGGGCTGATCCACGCCCAGGCTGGCATTCTCAACCAGATCGGCAATAGCGACCTGCGCATGCTGGATCATTTCCAGATGGTTCCAATCTGGTCCGCGGTTTTGCGCCGAACGGCATCGGTCCGCGCGACATCAACCCCTATGGCACCAGCGACTCGCTCGGCGGCACCAAATATTGGGGCATTTCGGCGGAACTGCAGATGCCGTTCTGGTTCCTGCCGAAGGAAGTCGGACTCAAGGGCTCGGTCTATGCCGATGCCGGCGGGCTCTACGATTACAAGGGACCGACGTCGTGGGCCTTTACCAACGAAGT
>JANMSH010000387.1:0-4881 GCA_031389105.1 Hyphomicrobiales bacterium | reverse complement strand
GGATTGCTTGCCTTGCGGATGCCACATCTTATGGATAACGATTGTCGTAATGGCCCGCCTTCCGGGGGAGTATCGCGTTTGAATCGAGCCACCGTACGAACGCTTCTGACGTCCGCGGCTGTTGCTGCCGCGATTGCTCTTGCCGGCTGCAATCCGAGCGACATTCCGACCAACGGCCGCGCCCAGGCTCCGCTCTCCGAAAAGACGATCGCCGAAATCTCGTCCAAGAACATGGACAAGGATTCTCCGATCCTGGTCCGGCTCTTCAAGGAAGAGTCGGAGATGGAAGTTTGGAAGAAGAACCGCGACGGCGAATTCGCGCTGCTCAAGACCTATCCAATCTGCCGCTGGTCGGGCGATCTCGGCCCGAAGAAGAAGGAAGGCGACCGCCAGGCGCCCGAAGGCTTCTACACCATCACGCCGGGGCAGATGAACCCGGCTTCGAATTACTACCTCGCCTTCAATACCGGTTTTCCGAACGCCTATGACCGGGCGATGGGTTACACCGGCTCCGAGCTGATGGTGCACGGCGACTGCTCCTCGCGCGGCTGCTACGCGATGACCGACGAGCAGATCCAGGAAATCTACGCGCTGGGACGCGAGTCGTTCTTCGGCGGCCAGCGTTCGTTTCAGATGCAGGCCTTTCCGTTCCGCATGACTGCGTTGAACATGGCCAAGCACCGTAACAGTCCGCACTTCGCGTTCTGGAAAATGATCAAGGAAGGCTACGACCACTTCGAAGCCACCAAACAGGAGCCGAAGGTCGCAATCTGCGAAAAGCGCTACGTGTTCGATCCGGCAACGCCGGCCAATGCGTCGAAGCCGCTCAACTTCAGCGCGGCCGGAAAGTGCCCGACCTACCAGCTCGATCCCATGGTCGCCGACGCGGTGCTCGATCACCGGCGTCAGGAACAATTCAAGATGGCCGAGTACATTGGGAAGAATGTCGCGGTAGTACCCCCGCGTCACGGTGTCGATGGCGGCATGAACCCGGTGTTTGCGTCCAAGCTCGCTTCTCATAACGAGTTCGACAATAACGGCCGCACCTATCAGGTCGCCGGTAATACGCAGGCGCCGGGCTATTTGCCGCGCACGCCGGTTGTCACCGCCGCCGTGACCAGAACCTACGAAGCACCGCAAGCGGCCGAACCGGTCGAGACCGAGCAGCCGGTATTGGCGAGCGTGCCGATGCCGCAATCGGCGCCGAAGCCGAAGGAAGGCACAGCGCCGGCTGCGAGCTCAACCACGATCGCTGGCCTGATCGGCAACATGTTCGGCGGCTCGAAGGCGGAAGTGCCGCCGCCCGCCGCGGCGGTCGCCGACAACGCGCCGGTCAATTTGCGCGGCAGCAAGACCACGGTGGTCGCTGCGAAATCCAAACCGGCGGTGCCCGAATATCGTACCGCCTCCGCGCCGGTCGGTCAGCCCAAGCAGGCCGCGCCGAAGACCATCGTCGAAGCGTCGGCACAACCGAGCGCCAGACAGACCGAGAAGAAGGAAACGCCCCGCGCACCCGAGCGCGAGATGCGCACCGCGTTCTCCGCTCCGCAGCCCGCGCCCAGCGGCGGAATGCTTACCGGCGCACAACCGGTGGTTCCTGCCGGCTCGTTTGACAGCCGCTGGTCGGGCTTCCGCTAAGTTTTTAGCTACCAACACATCGCGTTTTCGCGAAATATGATCCCAATCGTTTGGGGCGTGTGCTAGCGATTCTTCCCATGGATTGCTTCGTCTACGTCCTCGGCTGCAAGAGCGGCCCACGCGCCCTGACCTATGTCGGCTGGTCGAATGATGTGATGGCGCGTCTGGCCAAGCACAACATCGGCAAAGGCGCGCGCACGACGCGCGGCCGCGCCTGGCAGTTGCTGCATTCGGAATGGTTTCCGACCAAGCAAGAGGCGATGAGCCGCGAGTGGCACCTCAAGCGCGACCGCAAGCTCCGGAAAAAACTGGCACTCAAGATCAAGAAGTAGGCGCAACGCTACTTCATATGCGGCAGCCACACCGTCTCGGCCGCGTCCGTGTTCGGCACGCCGATATAGCAGAAGATCAAAGATGCCTCTTCGGTCTCCGACGCGTTGGAGATGACGTGGATGGCGCCCGAAGGCACGTAGACGAAATCGCCGCCTTCGAGGATCACTTCGGTACGATCGCTGCCGTCACTCTTCGAGTACCAGCACTTTACTTTGCCGTAGAGAATGTACCAGCAGACATCGTTCTTGGCGTGATAATGCGTCGGGTTCGGCCCCGCGCCCGGCACCAGAATGGTGCGGCCCATGGTGGCGTTGGCGACGTCGCCGACCGTCTTGTCGCTGATGCCAAAGCCAATGCGGAGCGGCGGTTCATAGCTGGTGTCGGTGCTTATATTGCCCTGCCGGACCACGGTCAGCATTTGTTTTTCGAACGGATGCATTGGCATTTCCTCGTTTGGATTTTTCTTGTGGTGAGATCAGCGGCCGCGCCATTCCGGCGTGCGCTTTTCGACAAAGGCTTTGACGCCGGTGTGGAAGTCCTCGCTGCCGTAACATTCGCGCACCAAATCGTCGCCGCCCGGAATTCCGGCATGCTGCAGGCGGCGAATGGCTTCCTTGGTGACACGCATGGTGATCGGGGCGTTGCCCAACAGCCGCTCGCAAATTTCGGCGATGCGGGCGTCGAGCGCCTCAGGTGCGAGCACATCCATGACGAAGCCGGCGGCCTGCGCGTCCTCGGCCGGGATATTCTCAGCTAACAGCAGCATGCGTTTTGCCCGGGCAACACCAAGATGCGTCACGATGCGCGCATAATTGGCAACGGACAGGCAGTTGCCCAGCGTCCGCGCAATCGGAACACCGAATTTGGAGCCCGCCGTGGCGATGCGCAGATCGCAGCAGGCGGCGATCGCCAGCCCGCCACCGATGGCCCAGCCTTCGACGACGCAGAGCGTCGGCATCGGCAGTGCTTCGAGCGCGGTGAGATAGGCTTCCATCTTCGCTTCGTACCCGACGCCATCTTCGGGACCGGTAAATTTCTGGAACTGGGCGATGTCGGTGCCGGCGATGAAGGCCTTGCCACCAACGCCGCGCAGCACGGCGACGCGAACGGACTTGTCCGTGGCGAGTTGCGCGCAGCCAGCCGCCAGCCCTTCGTACATCGTCCACGTCATGGCGTTGCGCGCGTGCGGGCGGTCGAACCAAATCGTCGCCACCGCACCGTCGCGCACAAGCCGAACTTCACCATCGCTCATGGGATTGACGCTCCACCTGTGCCTTAGGCGGGCATCATAAGGGCATCGTCGCTTGCCGCAACGGACAAAACCCGGGCACCCACGGCCTAACGGGTATTGAGCACGAAATCGAACTGACCGGCGAGACCATCGCCGCTGTCCGCGACTCGTATCAACAATTCGCGCTGAAATAGGCCGTCGCGCAAGTTCGCTGGCTCGTTGGGAAAATAGAGTTGAGTGGTCAGCAGACGGCTACCCGGCGCCTGAACCTTGACGTGATAGTGCCTTGTGCGACCGGGATAAAGCGCCGGCATGATTGTGCGGAATCGGAAAGTGCCGTCTGGCCCGGTGGTGACATGGCCACGATACCGGAAACCGCTGTTGTCGTATTCGCCCTTATCATCGGCGTGCCAGAGATCGACGATCGCGCCGCGAAGCGGGCGACAGCGTCTCGTCAGCACAAAGCCGGAAAGTTCGAACGGACGCCCCCGCACACCGGGCTCGCGCAGGTCGGTCCGCTGCGGCGAGCTTGGTTTGAAAAACGGCCCCTCAGTCTGACGGACGGTCGGTTCGTCGTCATCGCGACAGGCAGGCGTTGGCGTAAGCTCTTGCGAGAGGACAGCGTCCGCGCGGGAGAGCTCCCATCCCGCGGCGACTATGCCGGTTCCGAGCAGAAAGCGGCGGCGAGTCGGGTCCGATAGTTCGTTAGACATTTGTTTCATCCCTAACCGGCGGTGGACGGCTTTAGATAGCCCGTGTTTCTCTGCGTGATATGTATGCTGTGCGATGGCTTGTGCAGGGGTACAAATGCGTAAGATTGATCGTGCCACAAGGGACTTGAGGTATGGCTGATTACGATCGCACGGCGTTCGACAAAATTTTCAACCGGCGGCGCATTTCCGCGCATGGCGCAAAGTTGCAAGTCGTCGAGGGCGGTAGCGGGCCGCTTGTGCTGCTGGTGCCCGGATGGCCGCAATCCCTCTATGCCTGGCGAAAAGTGATGCCGCGGCTTGCCGCGCAGTACCGCGTGGTGGCTTTCGACCCGCCGGGCATCGGCGACTCCTCACCGCCCGTCGGCGGCTACGACACCGCCAACATCGCCGATCACATCAATCCGTTGCTGGATGACCTCGGAGCCAAGGACTGTCTCCTTGTGACGCACGATATCGGCGCCTGGCTCGGCTACGCCTATGCCGTCCGTAATCCGGCGCGGGTGCGGCGGCTGGTGGCGATCGACGCTGCGATCCCCGGCATGGCGCCACCCGACGTCTACACGATGACGCCGGAACGGCTGCACAAGACTTGGCATTTCGCGTTCAATTTCCTGCCCGAGTTACCAGAGTTGCTGATTAGCGGCCGAGAACGGGAGTTTTTGACATGGCTATTCAAGGCCAAATCGGTCGACTTTGCTAAAGCATTCGACGCCGACGCTATGGACGAATACGTACGCATTTATGCAAAGCCGGGCGCATGGTCGAACGGCCTCGGCTTTTACCGCGCGATTTTCGAATCGATGGCGCAGAACCGCGCAACGGCGGCAACGCCGCTGACCATGCCTGTGCTGGCGATTGGTGGTGAGGCCGGTCTCGGCGACGCCATGCGCGGCACGTTCAAACCCTTCTCACCGCAACTGAGCGGCGCGGTCATTCCGAACTGCGGGCATTATGTCCCGGAAGAAA